>JANNGP010000112.1:0-6646 GCA_031403915.1 Betaproteobacteria bacterium | reverse complement strand
GAAGACATCGACTAAAGTGATACGGACGTGAGGACACATAAACATGCAGGTACAGTTAAGTGGTTCAACGACGCCAAGGGTTTTGGTTTTATTACACCGGATGATGGCAGCGAAGATCTTTTCGCGCATTTTTCGGCCATTACCATGGGCGGATTCAAGACCCTCAAAGAGGCGAAAAAGTTACGTTCGACGTGACGCAGGGTCCTAAGGGCAAGCAAGCATCGAATATTGGGCGTGCCTGATTTTTAAGCTACGCTAAAAAAACCCGCCTCTGGCGGGTTTTTTTTTCGCCCGTATCGCCAAGAATAGCGATTTATCATGATAAAACTTGATTTCGAGCCATGCCTAAGACTCCGGTATCATAGGCAATTGTTCATTGGCTCCTGTCTTTGCATATTGTGAAATCGTCCGATTCAAATTTCCTCGCATGTTTTATTCGTGCCGCACTGCTCGTGACGCTTGCTCTCGTGTTCACTGGTGTGCCTACAGCCATGGCCAGTGATCTTCCCGAACTCGGTGAATCGGCACGGGCTGAATTTTCGCCACAACTTGAGCGCAAGATAGGCGAGAACATCATGAACGAGATTCGTCTGCGCGAGCCAAGTTATGTTGATGATCCGGAAATCAACGATTATCTGAACCGGCTGGGCAGCCGTCTGGTTGAAGCTAGCGAGAATCCAACAGGCGACTTCAATTTTTTTGCCATTCGCGACACTATGGTTAACGCGTTTGCTATGTTCGGCGGCTTTATCGGCGTGAATACCGGCACCATTCTCACGGCACAATCCGAGTCTGAACTGGCCGGTGTGATCGCTCACGAAATATCGCACGTGACCCAGAATCATCTGGCGCGCCAGATTGCCAGAGAAAAACAGAATACGATCCCAAGCATGATAGCCATGGCCGTCGGTATACTTGCGGCTCGTTCAAATTCCTCGGTGGCCGCGGCGACCATTTCGTCTGCTCAGGCGGGGCTCGTTCAGGCGCAACTGGCCTATACACGCGAATATGAACGAGAGGCCGACCGTGAAGGCTATAAAATGCTCGAGAAGGCCGGGTTTGATGTGCGCGGGATGGGGGATTTCTTCGAGCGCTTGCAAAAGGCGGGGCGCTTGTACGAGAACAATGCGCCAGTTTACTTGCGTTCTCACCCGCTGACCGTCGAGCGGATTTCCGATATGCAGAACCGGTCACAGAATTCGCCCTATAAGCAGGTCGTCAGTGATCTTGATTTTTACCTGGTACGGGCAAAAATTCGTGCCTTGATGGGCACCCCGCGCGAAGCAGTCAGTGATTTTGAAACCCAGTTAAGCGAGAAGAAATACGTATCCCAGGCGGCCGCCCGCTATGGTTTTATTTATGCGTTGATGCGTGCCAAAGACAGCGCTGGCGCGCAACGCGAAATGGAAGGGCTGAGAGCATTAAAAGTGGCCTCGCCCATGATTGCCAGTCTGGCTGCCGAGATCAGGCTGAGTGTTGGTGAGCTGACAGGTGCCCTGACCATCTATCGCGACGCGCTGCTGCGTTTCCCGCAAGCCAAGTCACTAATTTACGGCTATGCCGAGGCGCTTTACGCTGCAAAGCAATATGAGCAGTCCTTGCAATTCCTCGATGCACAACAACAGCTTAATTTTGCCGATTACAAACTCTACGGCATGCAGGCCAAGGCGTATTCGGCTTTGGGCAAACGTCTGTCGCAGCATCGTGCGTTGGCCGAGTTCTATATGCTTCAGGGACAACTCGGGGAGGCTGTTGAGCAATTAAAATTTGCCCAACAGGCGACGGACGGCAATTTTTACGAGCAGTCCGCCGTTGATGCGCGTCTGCGTGAGCTGCGAAAATTGCAGATCGAAGAAGCCAAGTTAAAAAGAAATGGCGGTTAGAATGCCCGTTTATTATCGTTCTGGAACTGATCATGCAGTTTGATCGAGAACTCGATGTCAAGGATCTGAACTGTCCGCTGCCGATTCTGCGTACCAAGAAGGCGCTGTCCGAGATGTCTTCCGGCCAGGTTTTGCGGGTTTTGGCAACCGACCCCAAAGCGGTCAAGGATTTTCAGGCCTTCGCCAAACAGACCGGTAATCAGTTATTGGCGAGCGCAGAGGCTGATCTGGTCTTTGAATTCTATTTCAAGCGCAAGTAAGGTATCGGTCTACAAGCGCTGTTGTTTCTCCTCCTCAAAACTGAACCATGACTATCGTCGATGCGGTCGATGAGCGTTTTGCCTTGCTGGATGGCGACGACGGTAGCGCCATCCTGTTGACGGCATATCGTCGTGCTATTCATTTTGACGCTACTGCCGGGCACGCTGAAGATATCACCAGCAATTTGGCGGCCGTTTTTGAGGCGTTTGAGGCGGCTGCAGCTCACGGCGAATGGGTTGTCCTGGCGGCAGACTACGCACTGGGAGGCTGTTTTGAGCCTGCGGCCGCTCAAGCAAACGGGCACTGTCCTCGGTTGCGTGGCTGGGTGTTTGGCCAGTCTCAGCATCTTGATGCCCAAGGCGTTAAATACTTTCTTGGCAGTTGTTTGGCCGGCATTCCTGAGAACGAGCAGATTACCGGCGTGGCTGAACTTGCTCCGGCGCTGGATGCTGAACGCTATGCAGAACACGTTGAGCAGATCAGGCGCTGGA
The DNA here is from genome assembly GCA_031403915.1 of Betaproteobacteria bacterium. Lineage (GTDB taxonomy): Bacteria > Pseudomonadota > Gammaproteobacteria > Burkholderiales > Rhodocyclaceae > Propionivibrio. The sequence goes on along the minus strand of JANNGP010000112.1, from coordinate 4,011 downwards.
TTGTTTCGGGCGACTGTTACCAGATCAATTTCACTTTTCCGCTCGATTTCAGGCTTTACGGGCATCCGCTGGCGCTTTACGCCCGTTTGCGTGAGCGTCAGCCGGTTCGTTACGGGGCGTACCTCGCCATGCCGGAAGAAACTCTGCTGTCTTTCTCCCCTGAACTCTTTTTCGAGCGCAGCGGAGGTCGTGTTGTAACCCGGCCAATGAAAGGTACTGCGCCGCGTGCCGCCGCACCAGAAGACGATGAAGCGCAGCGTGATGCCTTGCTGGCATCAGAAAAGGAACGTGCCGAAAACATCATGATCGTCGATTTACTGCGTAACGATCTGGGACGCCTGGCGGCCCCCGGCAGCGTTCGGGTCGATTCGCTGTGCGTTGCCGAGGCGTATCCAACCCTGTGGCAAGTGGTGTCTACCGTTTCTGCCGACTTGCCCGAAGCGAGTCTTTTTGAACTGTTTCGTGCGCTGTTCCCGTGCGGATCGATTACCGGTGCGCCGAAAATACGTGCCATGCAGCTCATTGCCGAGCTTGAGGATGCGCCGAGAGGTTTGTACACCGGCGCCTTGGGCTGGCTGGCGCCGGGCGGCGATTGTCGCTTCAGCGTCGCCATTCGTACTCTTGAACTTGCGCCGGACGGGAAGGCAAGCCTGGGTGTGGGGAGCGGTATTGTCATCGACGCCAAAGCGGAGAGCGAATACGCCGAATGTCTCCTGAAATCAAGTTTTCTCACTGGTTTTGATCCCGGTTTTGAGCTCATCGAGACGATGCGCATGGCGCAGGGTGAGTGCCCGCTTCTGGGGATGCACTTGGTACGGCTGGAGGCTTCAGCCGTGGCCTTGGGTTTTGCCTGTGATGTGCCGGCAATTTCAAAGGCCTTGATGGCAACGCTGTCGGATTGCGCCGACGGCATATTTCGGGTTCGTTTGACCTTGGCGCATGACGGCCGTCATCTCATTACACGGGTGCCGCTGGTGGAGGGAAATGCGCCGTGGCGGGTGGTTCTGGCGGATGAAGTGCTTGATGCCGATGATTACCTGCTGCGCCACAAGACGAGCGCACGAGGTCGTTACGATCGGGTCTTGGCGGATCTGGCCGAAACGCCGAATGTTTTTGATGCGATTTTTTTCAATACGCGGGGCGAGGTTTGTGAAGGCGCGCGCAGCAATGTGTTTGTCGAGCGCGACGGCGTTCTATTGACGCCGCCGGTGGCTAGCGGCTTGCTGCCGGGCGTGATGCGCCGGCAACTGCTTGAGTCGGGGCGGGCGATTGAATGTGTGCTGACCAAAGACGATTTGCTGGGCGCTTCGTCGGTCTATATGGCGAATGCTCTGCGCGGGTTGATCCCGGTAAGTCTTGTGGTTTAGCACTCAGCCCAGCACAGTAACCACGATTCTCCGGTGATGCGAGTGGGTGCGGTGTTCCCACAAATAGATTCCCTGCCAGGTGCCCAGCAGCAGTTCGCCATTTCTCACCGGCACGGTGATTGTGCTTCCCGCCAGAATGTTTCTACCGTGTGCCGCCATATCGTCATCGCCTTCATCGCTGTGCTGGTAGGCAGGGTCGCCGTCAGGTGCCCAGCGTTTCGCCAGCGTCTCAAGATCGCGGCGTACCGAGGGGTCGGCGTTTTCAGTCAGGATGAGCGAACAACTGGTGTGCAGAACAAAAATGTTGGCCAGGCCGGTGTCGATGCTTGCGGCGCGAACCAGTTTGGCAATCTCGGCCGTTATTTCGGTGGTTCCCCGGTTGCGGGTAGTTATCTCGATGGTCTGTTGATAGGCCATGACCGGGTGCGCTGATCAGGACTTCCCGGTGCTGCCGAAACCACCGGCACCACGTTCGCTGGCAGCAAACTCATCGACAACATTGAAGGCGACCTGCATGACGGGCACCACGACAAGTTGTGCCAGACGATCGAGCGGGTTGAGGGTAAAGCTATCCTTGCCGCGATTCCAGGTCGACACCATGATCTCACCCTGATAGTCCGAGTCGATCAGCCCCACCAGATTGCCGAGCACAATCCCGTGTTTGTGGCCCAGCCCGGAGCGCGGCAGGATCATGGCGGCGAGGCCGGGGTCGGCCAGATGAATGGCCATGCCGGTGGGAACCAGATGCGTCTCGCCGGGATGAATAGTGAGCGGGCCGGCGATACAGGCGCGCAGGTCAAGACCGGCAGAGCCGGGTGTGGCGTAGTGCGGCGGGCTGTCTTTGAGACGGGGGTCGAGAAGACGAACTTCAATGCGATGCATGAGGGTTTCCTATCGGAAGAGATAAAAACAGATGCCGCCAGAAGCCGCTAGCAGTAAGGTGATTAGAAGGATGTGCTTGGCGATCCGCGTCTTTTCTTGCTCTTCAGCCTGCCATGTCTGAATGATCCGGCTGGCGCGCCTTAGCGCAGCATGTCCAACAATGCGCCGGGTTTTCTCACGAACGTAGTCGTCTTGGGTTGTGTTCATTAACGCTTCGCCAGAAGTTTGGCGACATGTTCAACGAGTGTTCTGGCCAGTATCAGTTTCGTGCCCCGCGGCAGCGGGGTTTGGCCGCCATCATCAAACAGGATCAGCGAGCTTTCGTCGCCACCCATGCTGTCCTGAATCAGGTTGCCGACGATCAGCGGGATATTCTTTGATGTGCGTTTTTTCTGGGCGTATTCCGCAAGATTCTGGCTTTCGGCCGCGAAGCCAACGCACAGTGGCGGTTTTTTCAGAGCGGCCACTTCGGCAAGAATGTCCGGGTTCTGCACGAGATCGATGGCCGGGGCTGACTTGCCGTCTTTCTTGAACTTGTGTTCGGCGGCGGCTTTGGGGCGGAAGTCGGCAACCGCAGCCACGCCGATAAACACGTCCTGGGCTTTCGCGCAGGCCATTACCTCGACGTACATCTCCAGAGCGCTGATTACATTGATGCGCTTGACACCATAAGGCGTGGGCTGGCTGACCGGGCCGCTGATCAGGGTGACCTCCGCGCCGGCTTCGCGTGCGGCACGCGCCAGAGCAAAGCCCATCCTGCCACTCGACAGATTGGTAATGCCACGCACCGGGTCGATGGCCTCAAAGGTTGGCCCGGCAGTGATCAGCACCCGCTTTCCGGACAGTACTTTGGGTTGGAAGAGAGCAATCAGTTCGGCGATGATTTCGTCGGGCTCGATCATGCGGCCAAGTCCGCTTTCGCCACAGGCCTGCTCGCCACAGGCCGGGCCAAGAAGCGCAATGCCATCAGCGCGCAGGGTGGCCATATTGCGCTGTGTCGCGGCGTTTTCCCACATCTGCCGGTTCATCGCCGGAGCGACCAGCAGCGGGCAGTCGCGGGCCAGGGTCAGGGTCGATAGCAGGTCGTCGGCCAGCCCGTTGGCCACTTTGGCCAGAAAATCGGCCGAGGCCGGGGCAATGAGCAGCGCATCGGCTTCTCGCGAGAGATCAATATGCGCCATGTTGTTGGCCATGCGCGGATCCCATTGGTCGGTAAAGACTGGGTGGCCTGACAATGCCTGGAAGGTGACTGGCGTAACGAAATGCGTGGCAGCCTCGGTCATGGCCACCTGCACGGTTGCGCCTTGCTTGACCAGCAGACGCACAAGTTCGGCCGCTTTATAGGCGGCAATGCCACCGGTAACACCGAGTGCAATGCGTTTCCCCGTCAATTCCATGCAGATCACCTGATAGCTTGGTTAGAATGTCAGACGAAACATTCTAACCGAGTTTACTTCATGGCAATTACCGACTGGCCGGTCGACGAACGTCCGCGTGAGCGTTTGCTGACCCAAGGATCTGCAGCGCTTTCCGATTCGGAATTGCTGGCGATCTTTCTGCGTGTGGGCATGAAAGGGAAGAGCGCTGTAGATCTGGCCCCTCGTAGCGCGAGGGCGCCACGTTGAAGCGCGCGAGGCGCAGCGCCGCGCACGCCGTGAACAGGAACGTCAGCACGAATCCGGGGCTGTAGAAGGCCAGGCCCACCGTCGTCTTTCCTCCGAACGTGCCGGTGTAGGCGGCCTCGTACGCGGTGAGCTTCTCC
>JANNGP010000111.1:0-1713 GCA_031403915.1 Betaproteobacteria bacterium | reverse complement strand
GAAGTCCTTAAGGATGATTTGCGCGATGTGTTCGGCCAGGGTTTCCATCAAGGAGAAATGTCCCTCGCTCAGCACGGTCTGGAGATGTTTAGCGACTTCTGCATAGTCCAGCGCGTCCTTGATGTCGTCGCTGGTGCAGGCGCGGCTGTTGGGTAGCGCGATGTCGAGGTCGATCTGCAGGGTTTGCGGCACAACTTTCTCGCGCTCGTAGATGCCGATTAGTGTGGTGACCTTGAGTTCGCGCAGAAAAATAATATCCATGCTAATAACCTACTGTGCCATTCAATTGCGTCGTTGCGTGCTCGCTCATTCCTAGCCTATCTACTCGATATGTCTTCGTCATTCGCTGTGCGGCGCCTTGCACTTGAACGGCTCGCGACGGTTATTAGAAGTGTGGCGGCACGCGCTTATTGGTAGCTTGGCAGGATTGAAGTAAAATCCTCCGCTTGCATTCTAAGGTATTCCCGATGCTGACCATAGTTTTTATCATTGCCGCCTATCTGTTGGGCTCCATTTCTTTTGCAGTCGTTACCAGTAAATTATTCGGCCTGGCCGATCCGCGCACTTATGGTTCCGGCAATCCCGGCGCGACCAATGTGTTGCGCAGTGGGAAGAAAGCGGCTGCGGCGTTGACGTTGTTCGGCGATGCGGCGAAAGGCTGGCTGGCGGTGTTTCTGGCGATCCATTTCTCGCCGCCTGATGTGTCATACACGATGTTGGTTGCAGCTGTGGCGCTGGCTGTGTTCATCGGCCACCTGTTTCCGGTGTTCCTGCGCTTCAAGGGCGGCAAGGGTGTGGCGACGGCGTTGGGCGTGTTGCTGGCCTTGAATGTATGGGTGGGTTTGGGTGCGCTGGCAACCTGGGTGTTTATGGCGCTGGTGTTTCGTTACTCGTCGTTGTCAGCCTTGACCGCTGCTATTGGTGCGCCGTTCTATGCGTTCCTGCTGGGCTTGCCGCGCGAGTGGGTGCTGGCATCAGGCATCATGTCGCTGCTGCTGATCTGGCGGCACAAGAGCAATATTAAAAATTTGCTGGCGGGTAAAGAGGAGCGGATTGGCAGCAAGAAGGCCGACCAGTAATTTTTTCGTCATTCCCGCCTGCGCGGGAATGACGGTTACTTATGTCACTGTGATTACTTCTGCCAGATCCCAGCGAGGTTTGACGTTGAAGCGATAATCTTTTTTGCCTTGTTGTTGCGCAAGTCTTATTGCGCCGGCAAAGGCGATCATCGCGCCGTTGTCGGTACAGAATTCCAGGTCGGGATAAAACACTGTGCCGCCGCGTTTGGTTATGCTTTCAGTCAGCTGGCTGCGCAGAAGTTGATTCGCACCCACGCCCCCCGCCACCACCAGTTGATTCAATCCGGTTTTCTCCAACGCCGCGCGCGCCTTGTGTGCCAGTACATCCACGATAGCTTCCTGCACGGCGCAGGCGATGTCGGCACGAGTCTGTTCGTCGTTATCGCTTTGCTTTACCAGCGTCAGCACCGCAGTCTTTAACCCGCTGAAACTGAATTCCAGCCCTGGGCGATCAACCATCGGCCGCGGGAACTGATAGGCACCTGAGTGACCCTGCTCAGCCAGTTTTGCCAACACCGGCCCACCGGGATAACCCAGCCCCAGCAGTTTGGCGGTTTTATCAAACGCCTCACCCGCCGCATCATCCAGGCTTTCACCCAGAATCTGGTATTGACCAACGCCACGCACCTCAGCC
>JANNGP010000110.1:0-3304 GCA_031403915.1 Betaproteobacteria bacterium | reverse complement strand
TCGAACCGACCTACACGGATTTGCAATCCGGTGCATAACCGCTTTGCTATCGCGCCGTGCCTACCTCACGATAGGATTACTTTTACAACAGAAAAGCTAAAGATGCTTTTCGCCAAAATGTGGAGCGGGAGAAGAGTCTCGAACTCTCGACCTATACCTTGGCAAGGTATCGCTCTACCAACTGAGCTACTCCCGCGTGAAGCGAGTGCGCATTATAAAGAGTTGGGGTGGCCTGTCAACGATTTTGCCTTGTTTTTAAAGTTGGTTTAATGCGTTCTGTCTTGTTTGATGAGGTGCGGCCACGCCATTCTCAAGTAGTATCCCATCGACCAGAGTGTCAATACGGCAGCAATATAAATGAGCCAAGTACCGATTTTTTGCATATCAAAACCACCTATTGGGGCGTGATAAAGCAACAGCGGAATGGAGACCATCTGTGCAGTAGTCTTGATTTTGCCAATTAAAGAAACGGCCATGCTCTTGTGAGCGCCAATCTGGGCCATCCATTCGCGCAAGGCGGAGATGGTAATTTCGCGTCCGATGATGATGAAGGCGAGAATTGCGTCAAGTCGATCAAGATGAACAAGAATGATCAGTGCGGCGGCGACCATCAGTTTGTCGGCAACGGGATCAAGAAAAGCCCCAAATGCCGAGGTTTCGTTCCAGCGGCGCGCCAGATAGCCATCCAGCCAGTCAGTCACCGCCGCAACAACAAAAATTACGGTTGCGGCAAGATCGCGGCCAACGCCCTGGGTCCATGAATCGGGAAGATAAAAGACGGCAATCATCAGCGGGATCAGGATGATTCGCAGCCAGGTCAAAAGAATAGGTATGTTGATGGGCATCAATGTAGCGCCGCGTAAATTGTTTCAGCCAGCTCCCGGCTGATGCCCGGAACGGCACTAAGTTGGTCAACCCCTGCATTCGAGATGCCTTGCAAGCCACCGAAATGAGAAATCAGTGCTTTGCGCCGCTTTGGCCCGATGCCAGGTAATTCTTCAAGGTGCGAAGTTTGTCGTGTCTTGCTGCGCTTGGCCCGATGGCCGGAAACTGCGAAGCGATGCGCTTCGTCGCGAATTTCCTGAATCAGGTGCAGCGCCGGATGTTCTGCCGCCAATTGTAACGGTTCGCGGCCGTCAGGGAAAACAAGAGTTTCAAGCCCCGGTTTACGGGCTTCGCCTTTGGCAACGCCTAGCATCGGTAAATGCGAGAGCCCCAGTTCTTCGAGTGCTGATGCCGCTGAGCTCACCTGCCCTTTGCCGCCGTCAATCAGAATCAACGAGGGTGCTACGCTCGCGCCAGTCACCACTTTCTCGTAACGCCGAAAGACAGCCTGCCGGATGGCGGCATAGTCGTCGCCCGGCTCAATGCCGGCAATGTTGAAACGGCGGTATTCGGACTTGCGCATTCCCTTGCCCTGATACACGACGCACGACGCTACCGGTGATTCGCCTTGTGTGTGGCTGATATCGAAACATTCGATGCGAATTTCGGCGCTGCCCGGTTCTTCGCCTTCCGCCTCCAGATCGAGCGCGGCACACAGCGCGGCGAGTCGTGAACCTTGCAGGGAAGCGGCATTACGTCGGGCGGCGATGGCCAGTTTGCCGTTCTGCACGGCCATTTCAACCCATACACGCTGCATGGTGTGGCGCGGCTCCATGACGGGAACCGGCCGCCCGGCCAGCGTAGCGAGGCTGTCGAGTAGTTCAGGATCATTCAGCGGACGGTCAAGATAAATGCGCCCGGGAAGCGGATGCGCCAGATAGTGCTGGTAGAGGAAAGCCGAAAGCACCTCATCGGCTGTGCTGTCGCCGGCATTGCTCGGAAACTGCGGCTTGTCGCCCAGATGCCGTCCGCCGCGAACCATGGCCAGATTGACGCAAAGCAAGCTACCCTCTTCCACCACGACGACGATATCGACATCCTCGCCCTTGCTGCTTTCGACGTACTGTTTGTCCTGCACGTGACGCAGGGATTGAATCTGATCGCGATAAACCGCGGCCTGCTCAAAGGCCAGCCGGTTTGAGGCCTCGTCCATGCTCTCGGTGAGCCGGCCAATGACCTCCTGATGCCGTCCCTGCAAGAACATCGACGCCATCTGCACGTCCTGCGCGTAAGCGTCGGGGGCGATCAGATCAACGCAGGGGCCGGAGCAACGCTTGATCTGGTAGAGCAGACAGGGGCGCGAACGGTTGTTGAACACCGAGTTTTCGCAGGTACGCAGGCGGAACATCTTTTGCAGCAAATTGAGGCTTTCACGAACGGCCACTGACGAGGGAAAAGGCCCGAAGTAGTCTGCCCTCCGGTTGGTGCTGCCCCGGAAGAAACCGAGGCGCGGGTAAGTATCGCGGGTAAGTACGATGTAGGGATACGATTTGTCGTCGCGAAAAAGAATGTTGTAGCGCGGCGCCAGGCTCTTGATCAGGTTATTTTCAAGGAGTAGCGCTTCAGCTTCCGAGCGGGTAACGGTGGTTTCCACCTTGACGATTTGTGCGACCATCAACGCGATGCGCGGGCTGGCCAGATTCTCGCGAAAGTAAGACGCGACGCGCTTCTTGAGGTTTTTTGCCTTGCCGACATAGAGCACCACATCGTTGGCATCCAGCATGCGATAGATGCCGGGCAACTCGGTGAGGGTTTGTAGCAGTGTCTTGGCGTCGAACTTCTCGTTCATGGGTCAGCAGGTTACGATGTCGGCTTTGATGTTATCACGCTCTCCATGTTGGCAAATCCGCAAACCCGCTGGGACATCTTCTGCCGCGTTATCGATAACTACGGCGATATCGGTGTGTGCTGGCGCCTGGCATGCCAGTTGGTCGCCGAGCACGGGTTGAACGTTCGCCTGTGGGTTGACGATCTGTCCGCCCTGGCCTGCCTCTGCCCGGAAATTGACCCGGCGCAGCCCGCGCAAACGGTGTCGGGAATCGAAGTGCGCCTGTGGGACGCAGCAGCAGCCGATGCAAGCCCGGGCGACGTCGTGATCGAAGCCTTTGCCTGCCACCTGCCCGAGCCCTTCGAAGCGGCCATGGCCGCGTGCACTCCGTCGCCCGTGTGGATCAACCTCGATTATCTAAGCGCTGAAGACTGGGTATCAGACTGCCACGCCCTGCCCTCGCCCCATCCGCAGCTGCTGCTGACAAAGTTTTTTTATTTTCCGGGCTTTGACGAAACAACCGGTGGCCTGCTGCGCGAACGTGATCTTGAGTCGCAACGGCAGGCATTCACCGGTACGGAGCCCGATTTCTGGCGCACTCAAGGCCTTCCAACGCCGCCAACCGGTGCGCTGACCGTCTCCCTGTTCGCC
>JANNGP010000109.1:0-12747 GCA_031403915.1 Betaproteobacteria bacterium | reverse complement strand
CCACGAAAAACTACAATTATCACATCCGCCGAGTTAATCAGGACAACTTGCAGGGCGGAGGAAGTCAAAAATGGCTTCCAAAATACTGCTAAAGCGTCGTCTGCTCAAACCCCGGAGCCGGCCTCGCCGCCGCAACGGGGTTTTTTATTGGAGCAGAACAGATGTCCAGCACCTATCTCTTTACCTCGGAATCCGTTTCCGAAGGCCATCCGGACAAAGTCGCCGACCAGATTTCGGATTCCATTCTCGACGCCATTCTGGCCGAAGATCCAGCCGGCCGTGTGGCCTGTGAAACACTGGTATCAACCGGCCTTGTCGTCATTTCCGGCGAAATCACCACCAAGGCGCACATCAACTACCGCGAAATCGCCCAGGAAACGGTTCGCCGCATCGGCTACACCGACTCCGACATCGGCTTTGACTACAAGAGCTGCGCCATTTTAACGGCAATCAACCGCCAGTCGCCGGATATTGCCCAGGGCGTCAACGAAGGTCAGGGCATCGACCTTGATCAGGGCGCCGGTGATCAGGGCCTGATGTTCGGCTACGCCTGCAACGAAACCCCCACCTTGATGCCGCTGCCGATTTACTACGCACACCGTCTCATGCAGCGCCAAGCGGAAGTGCGCAAGGATGGCCGTCTGCCCTGGCTACGCCCGGACGCCAAGAGCCAACTGTCGGTCAACTACGTCGACGGCAAGCCTGTGCACATCGACACTGTTGTGGTTTCAACCCAGCACGGTCCGGATGTGTCACACGCCCAGCTTTCCGAAGCGGTGATTGCAGAAATTATCATGCCGGTCTTGCCGAAAGATTTGTTGTCGGACAAAACCCGCTATCTGGTCAACCCAACCGGTCGCTTTGTCGTCGGCGGACCGCACGGCGACTGCGGCCTGACCGGCCGCAAGATCATTGTGGACAGCTACGGTGGTACTGCACGCCACGGCGGTGGCGCTTTTTCCGGCAAGGACCCGTCCAAGGTTGACCGCTCCGCAGCCTATGCTGCTCGTTACGTCGCCAAGAACGTTGTTGCTGCCGGTCTGGCCGAACGCTGTGAAGTCCAGATCGCCTACGCTATCGGTGTGGCCAAGCCGGTATCGCTATTAGTTGAAACCTTTGGCACGGGCAAAATCAGCGAAGAGAAAATTGTCGAACTGATCGGCAAGCATTTCGACCTGCGTCCGAAAGGCATTATCCAGACGCTCAATCTGCTGCGTCCAATTTACGCCAAAACTGCGGCTTACGGCCATTTCGGCCGTGAGGAACCCGAGTTTACCTGGGAAGCCCTCGACAAGGCGGCCGCACTGAAGGCCGACGCCGGGCTTTAAGAACGTACCAGCCGCTATCACCGGGGGCTTCGGCCCCTATTTTCTTTGCGTGAGAAAACTGGGCGTTATATAGCTCTGTTGGCAATCATGGCCTGCAAGGCTTATGGATAAACAGCCTTGACTTTTAATGCCTTAAGAAGGCCGTGGAATAAGGCGTTCAAGCAGGCATTTGCTGTGATTAATTATTCATGCGCCTCCCGGGGCATTCGACACCAAGACGAAAACAATCGTGGTCTCCGAATGCGCCGCAAGGTTTCGTGCCGAATGCTTGTTCGCAGTCAAGGCTTGTTTTGCGGGTTGGGCACCGGAGATGGACCGCCTCCGCCCCCGGGCAGTCCTCCCGTACCGCCCAGCGACCCTCCGGTCGGTACGTCACGCGGCGGTTGCGTGAGGCTGTTCATTCTTTCACGCGCATCCGCCTCCCCGCTTTCTAAGCGCGCACACGGATTCGTGCCGGTATCACCGCAGTTGGTCACGGCGCTCGCACCCACCCTGGGGCCTTCACGGACACCCGGCGAGGAGTCTTCACCACGACCAGGCTGCGAGATCATGCCGCCGGACTTCACCAGATCGCTTTTGCGCCGCCATTCCACGTAGACGGCATCCATGAACCAGGGCAAGGATTTATCCATCCACGCTTCGTCGAAACCACCGCGGCCGCTGAATGGAACTTCTGACGGTGCTCTGACGCGTCTGCCGTGGATGAGTACTTCAACACGATCCCGGCTCGGCCGGCCATCGCCATAATCTTCATGAATACGTGATGTCGTCGTGTCGGTTCTAGGGTCGCGCGTGTAGCCCGTCGTTGTCCTGTCTCCATTGCCGGATTCTGCATAGCTGAAGCCTCCCGTGACATTGCCAGACGCGTCTCTATCCTGACTATCAGAACCACGGTTTCCATGGCCATCGTCATGGTGAGTCGTTTCTGTCGTCGAACCGTCAGCGTGACGTACCACAGTGACCTTTGGGCCGCCATCATAGCCTGGTGTCTTGGCGGTGCCATCACTGGCACGGCCATCTCCTCCCACTCCAGCGCCCGGACGTGACCACCCGCCACCGCTCCCGCGCGGAGCCCCGCCCGGCCGGTCACCGAAAAACTTTTTGTCAGCAGTCCGGCTGCCCGCCGCATCGAGCGCGCTGCCAAGTTCGGATATCCGCTTGATATCCGCGGCCTGCTGCATCAACTTGATATCACCACCAAGCTCACGGATGCGTGTGGCGACATCGGCCGGGACCGGCGACGATTGATTCGCCTTGTCCCGTATCCCGGGCGTGGCTCCGGCAAAAGTGTGCGTCTCGCTGTATAGAGCCGGTGCGTCGCCGGCTTTTGCATGCTTGCCGCCGGTTCCTGCGTAAACATAGCGAGTTACGCTGGGCAGTCGGCGTCCCGTCTCGCCGTCACCGAACGTGACGGAGGCCGCCTCGCGGTCCAGCACAAACTCGACGCGGCGCCACGACCCGTCGACCGCATGCTCGCGCCAGCCGCCCGATATCTTGGAGCCCACAAGCTGGGCGCTGTCAGTCACGGTGAGAATTCGGGGGTCCTTCTCCGATTTGGCCGGGGTCTGGGCGAAGGCGCCACCGGCGAGCAACAGCGCCGCACCAGCAAACAGGAATTGCAGCACCCGCCAGGCGCGCTGGGACAATTCTGCAACAAGAGGGGACATACTACGATTCTTTTCGCCTCGCGAAAGAATCCCCGCGCCTGAACTCAACTTTTCCCGATTCATCATCGCCCTCGGCCAGTTAAGGCAAGTTTGCCAACCGATTCTACCCTCGGCTTAAGCGAATGTACAACACGCCACCGTCGCGTGTATTCTGTTTTGCTTGCCAAAAATCATACCGGGGGTAAGATGAGCCTTCAATAATTTAGACGCATCGAAGCCCCGCAGATGCTCAAGAAAATCAGCGTCAAGCAACTTACCGTCGGGATGCACCTCAAGGAGTTTTGCGGCTCCTGGATGGAACATCCCTTCTGGCGCAACGCTTTTGTCATCACCGATCCCAAGGATATCGAACGCGTTCTAGCCAGCAGCATCAAGGAAGTCTGGATTGATTGCTCTAAAGGACTCGATGTTGCCGTTGGCGAAACAGCCGTCTCGGAAGCCGAATCAGAGGCACAGGTTGACGCTGAATTAAGCGTGGCCGCTGCACAAGTTCGGAAAACCGCGCCCGTTCAGGCGTCTGTCGAATTCACCCGTGCCGCAAAAATCTGCTCTCAGTCCAAACGCGCCGTTACCTCGATGTTCAATGAAGCGCGCATGGGCAAAGCCGTCGATACCGCCGGCGCGCAAAAGCTGGTTGAAGAGATTTCCGATTCAGTCATGCGCAACCCTGGCGCCCTGATCAGCCTGGCCCGCCTGAAAACCGCTGACGACTACACCTACATGCACTCGGTTGCGGTTTGTGCACTGATGATTGCACTCTCCAAACAGCTTGGCCTGGATGAAAAGCAAACACGCTCGGCGGGCATTGCCGGCCTGCTGCATGACCTGGGCAAAGCGTTGATGCCGATGGCAATACTCAACAAGCCAGGCAAACTGACCGACGATGAATTCAACATCATCAAGAAACACCCGGAAGAAGGGCACAAATTGCTGCTCGGCAGCACCGGCGCGGACGAAATGGCGATTGATGTGGTACTGCACCATCATGAAAAAACGGATGGCTCGGGCTACCCCAAGAGACTCAAGGACAGCGAAATCAGCCTCTTTGCCAAGATGGGCGCGGTATGTGATGTCTATGACGCCATTACCTCCAACCGCCCCTACAAAGCGGGATGGGATCCCGCAGAGTCTTTGCGCAAAATGGCCGAATGGGCCAACGGCCACTTTGATCAAGCTGTTTTTCAAGCCTTCGTAAGAAGTGTCGGCATTTACCCAATTGGGTCACTGGTAAAACTCAATTCCGGTCGACTTGGCTTGGTGATTGACCAGGCTGAAAAATCCCTGCTGACGCCACGCGTCAAGGTGTTCTATTCAACCCGCGCCCAAGCCCGCATCAAGCCGGAAATCATCGACCTGTCACGGCCTGATTGCCCGGAAAAAATCGCCAGCCGCGAAGACCCGGCAATATGGAATTTTGCTGATCTCAACGAACTCTGGTCCGGCCAGCCTGATAAGCCCTGGTAAGCCCGTCCGCGGTTTCGACTTTTCATTGCGTTTTCGCTGTAGCGTCTACAATAGAAGTTCGTTCAGTTTTTCCAGGAGCCGCCTTATGGACTCGCTCACCCGTCTCAAGAAGCTTGGGTTCCGGAAATGGTATGAACGGCAACTGATCGAGAGCCACACCTACCTGATCAGCTGCTTACTGGCGATTCTTCTGGCCGTTGCCTTGCTCGAGGCCCGGCACATGCCTGAGAACGTGCAACAGACCGTGCCCATGCTGCTCACCGCCGCGGTGCTCGTTATCGGCGCTGCTTTCGCCTGGCACCACTATCGACGCATCCTCATTGAAGCCGAGCGTCTCGGCGAAGCCGCCGTTTGTAGCGCTTGTGGCACCTACGGAAAATTCTCCGTGCTACGTAGTTTTCCGCACCAACCAGGCGAGACCGGCCCTGAAGCCGAGGGCATGCCCTCCATACATGTCCAATGCCGCAAGTGCACCCACGAATGGGACATTTCCGAGGCGTCCAGGAATTAAAAAAGAGCGTATAATCCGTACTTATCCGAGGAGCGCTGCAAAACTGTTTCAACAGTTTCAGGCTCGGATCGTTTCAACGGCGCTCATCCCACCAATCCGTGCCAGTCACGGGAAGTCGGGTGAGCCTGATCTGCAGTATCTCAGCACACCATTCTTTCCCTTCTGGACACAATTCTTGAGGAGCTTGCTGTGACTGAAAAATTTACCGACTACGTTATTGCCGATCTTGGTCTCGCCGAATGGGGACGCAAGGAAATCCGCATTGCCGAGACCGAAATGCCCGGCCTGATGGCCATTCGTGAAGAGTTCGCCGCGGGCAAAGCACTCAAGGGCGCACGCATCACCGGCTCGCTGCATATGACCATCCAGACCGCCGTGCTGATCGAGACGCTGACCGCGCTCGGTGCCGAAGTTCGTTGGGCCTCATGCAATATTTTCTCGACCCAGGATCACGCTGCGGCCGCCATTGCCGCGCAGAACATCCCGGTATTTGCTGTCAAAGGCGAATCGCTGGTCGACTATTGGGATTACACCCACCGCATCTTTGAATGGGCGGACGGTGGCTACTCCAACATGATTCTTGACGACGGCGGCGATGCCACGCTGCTGCTGCATCTGGGTGCCAAAGCCGAGAAGGATATTTCCGTACTGGCCAAACCGGGTTCGGAAGAAGAAACTATCCTCTTTGCCTCGATCAAGGCCAAGCTCGCCACCGACAAGACTTGGTATTCCGTCCGTCTGGCGGCCATCAAGGGTGTAACTGAAGAGACCACCACCGGCGTGCATCGTCTGTACCAGATGCACCAGCGGGGCGACCTCAAGTTCCCAGCCATCAACGTCAATGACTCGGTCACCAAGTCCAAGTTCGACAACCTCTACGGCTGCCGCGAATCGCTGGTCGATGGCATCAAGCGCGCCACCGACGTGATGATCGCCGGCAAGGTCGCCCTGATCGCCGGTTATGGCGATGTCGGCAAGGGCTCGGCGCAAGCTATGCGCGCACTTTCGGCACAAGTCTGGGTCACCGAAATCGATCCCATCTGCGCACTGCAGGCCGCGATGGAAGGCTACCGCGTGGTCACCATGGAATATGCCGCTGACAAGGCCGACATCTTCGTCACCACCACCGGCAACTTCCACGTCATCACGCACGACCACATGGCCAAGATGAAGGATCAGGCCATCGTCTGCAACATCGGCCACTTCGACAACGAAATCGACGTCGCTTCGATCGAGAAGTACCAATGGGAAGAGATCAAGCCGCAGGTCGATCACGTGATCTTCCCGGACGGTAAGCGCATCATCCTGCTGGCCAAGGGTCGCCTGGTGAATCTCGGCTGCGGCACCGGTCATCCGTCCTACGTGATGAGTTCGTCGTTCGCTAACCAGACGATCGCCCAGATCGAACTGTTCACCAAGAACAGTGATTACCCGGTCGGTGTCTATGTATTGCCCAAGCACCTCGACGAGAAGGTCGCACGTCTGCAGCTGAAGAAACTCAATTCTCAGCTGTCCGTGCTGCGCCCCGATCAAGCCGCTTACATCGGGGTTCCGATCGAAGGCCCGTACAAGGCTGAGCACTACCGTTACTAATCGATTTACAAGGGGGTCACCATGCGCCTGATACTGCTCTGGATTCTCAACGCTCTTGCCTTACTCGCCGTTGCCTATTTGATGCCATCCATTCAGGTGGCTTCATTCGGTTCGGCCATGCTGGCAGCGCTTGTTCTCGGACTGGTCAATGCCGTATTGCGCCCCCTGTTGTTGCTACTGACGCTACCGGTGACGCTACTGACGCTTGGTCTCTTCATCTTTATCGTCAACGGCCTGATGTTCTGGCTGGCTGGCTCGATGCTCCAGGGCTTTGTCGTTGCCGGCTTCTGGCCGGCCGTTCTTGGCTCGATTCTGTTCAGCGTCATCTCATGGATACTGACCAGTCTGCTGGTGTCCGGCAAGCGCTAACTTTTTCTGATTGCGATCGGCCTGTATGAAAAACACCGAACTCTCCATTGAGTTTTTCCCGCCGCAAACGCCGGAGGGCGTCGACAAGCTACGCGAGGTACGCAAGAAACTCGCCGTGCTCAAGCCCGAATTTTTCTCGGTGACTTTCGGTGCGGGTGGCTCGACGCGCGAACGCACTTTCTCCATCGTCAAGGAAATTGCCGCTGAAGGGTTCGATGCCGCGCCGCACCTTTCGTGCGTCGGCTCGACACGCGACAACATCCGTGAAATCTTGCAGGAGTACAAAGCGGCCGGCATTCGGCGCATCGTTGCTTTACGCGGCGACCTGCCCTCGGGCATGGCCGAGGCCGGCGAATTCCGCTACGCCAACGAACTCGTCGAATTCATCCGCAGCGAGACCGGAAATCATTTCCGCCTTGAAGTGGCAGCTTACCCCGAGTGGCATCCTCAGGCACGCAACTCGAGAGACGATCTCGCCGCTTTTGCACGCAAGGTTAAAGCGGGCGCCAACTCGGCCATCACCCAGTATTTTTATAACACCGAGGCCTACTTTCACTTCGTCGATGAAGTGCGCGCACTGGGCGTCGACATCCCGATCATTCCCGGCATCATGCCGATTGCCAGCTTCTCAAAACTGGCACGCTTCTCGGATGCCTGTGGTGCCGAATTGCCGCGCTGGATGCGTCGCAAGTTTGAGGGCTTTGGTGATGATGCCGAATCCATCCGCGCCTTCGGTCTCGATGTCGTCACCGAGTTGTGCGAGCGCCTGCTCGCTGGTGGCGCGCCTGGCTTGCACTTCTACTCAATGAACCAGTCGCGACTGACGCTGGAAATCGCAAAAAGACTGGGGTTAATTCCTATTCAACAGCCTTCGTGAAAATGACTTGAGCAGAGTCGCACCACTTCGGCAGGAAACTTTGCTGGGTTTAAGTCACTCAGCGTACCGAATTGAATATCAAACGCGTGTAGTGGTTCGATTCCGCGACTGCCACCAGTATTTAAGGGCAAGACGCTGGAAGTCTGCCTGCGATTAAACATCACATGACTTAGCTTGACTTCCCGCTTCTCGCGGTTCCATAATGAAACCACTGTCTAGCGGTAGTTTCATTATGGAGCTTATTATGGGCGTCAGTTTTTCAGTCAAGAATATCCCCGAAGCGGTCGCAGAGCGCTTGCGCCTTCGCGCCGAACGCAACCATCGTTCGTTGCAGCGTGAGTTGATGGCCATTCTTCAGGCCGCGGCGCTGGAAGATATTTCCCTCACCCCCCCCGTTGAGAAGCCTGGCAGCCGCAGCGTGGAGGACACCCTGCAACGCTTGCGGGTAATATTCCCAACACCCTCCCGGAGCGCCGTCTCCTCTACTCTCCTGATTCGCCAGATGCGCGACAACCGTTTTGGCGATGCTTGGACGGAAACCGGCCAACAGAACGGCGCAACCTGATCCATGGCCGAAGTTTTCATTGCCGAGCCGCCTGCCATCTACCGGGTACGACCGCCGCTGGTAGTCGATGCCAGCCTGCTGGCGGCCAGTATCTTCGGAGAAGCAGACCGTGACACTGCTGAAGCTCGCTTGAGCGGTTGCAAGCTGCACGCACCGGGGCTAATCGATTACGAACTGACGAATGTCGCTGTGACCAAACTACGTCGCAACGAGCTGACCTTGGAAATTGCTGTTCAGGCGCTTGCCGAGCTCTCCATAATGGCTCTGGAAAGACACATTCCCGTTCCCAAAGAAGTCGTCGCCCTGGCCAGCCGCTATCGTCTGAGCGCCTACGATGCCGCCTATTTATGGCTAGCCGGTGCGCTCAAGGCACCGCTGGCTACGTTCGACCGGCAACTGGCGGATGCCGCAAGCGATTATCTTGACCAGCTTCCAACCACCTGATTCATCCCGAGAGAGATCATTCCATGCGGCCCTCATCCAGCTGTTCGCGTTGGCGCCAAAGCAGCACACCTGCCCACACCATACTGCCCAGGGCAATCAATACGCCAAGTTTATGCACAGCAAAACCCCAGGCCGGGGAGCGCTTCAACTGGCCGAAGCGCTCCAGCAAATAGATCCAGTCGTGCGGGCCATCTTCGCCGGTGTGCCCGCCAAGCAACATTAGTTGCGGATTCAGGGCATCATAAACATAGGGTGCCAAATCGAGAAAGCTCACGCCGACCCACCACAGGCAAATGGCAGCAGCAAAGTTATCCCGGTTCTTTACGGCAAAAGCGATGCCAATCCCCAGCGGCAACGCCACTTGAAAAAAACTGCCGCCAAGAATGGTCAGGAACTCGCCAAAGGGCATGAAAAACACATGGCCGGCTTCGTGAATCGGCAGCAGGATGTTATGCATGAACGACCCGCCGATTTCGCCGTCACTGTAATCCATGGCCATCAATCGAAAACCCCAGATGGCGAGAAAGAGCAGCGCGGCACAGCGGGCATAAAAAACCGTTGAACTCATGCGCGCTTGCGGTGTGAGCAGCGAAGTGAAGATTGCACGGGGTAATTCAGAGGCATCGACCCCCATTACCGCTGGCAACAACGGCGATTCTTCTGCTTCTACAAGTTCTTGCGCCTCTTGTGCCTTTTCCCACTTCAGGAAATACACACCGCAGGCCGGGCACTGCCCGTCAGCCGGCATGGCGTCTGCCGGTTTGTGGCCGCATTTCGGGCAGCGATAGAAAAGACGCGTCATTGCAACTAACGGCGACGCGAACCACCCAGAATCGAGCCGAGCACGCCACGAATAATCTCGCGGCCGACTTGCGAGCCAATCGCCCGCGCCGCACTTTTGGCGGCCGCTTCCATCACAGAATCACCGCCTTTATTGCGCCCGCCACTGCCCGAACTGCCACCGACAATATCGCCAAACCAACCGCCGGACGACGGCGTTTCGGCAGGCGTCGGAGTCTGCGGTGGTGCGGCGTTAGCGGCCACCTTGCTTTTGAGTTTTTCATACGCCGATTCGCGATCCAGAGCTTTTTCATAGACGCCATAGACCAGCGAACCCTTGATCACAGCCTGCCGTTCCTCGGCACTGAGCGGCCCGATGCGCGACGCCGGCGGCAGGATGAATGCCCGCTCAACAACTGCTGGCCGCCCTTTTTCATCAAGGAAGGAGACCAGCGCCTCGCCAACCCCCAACTCGGTGATTACTGTGGCCGCATCAAAGGCTGGATTGGCGCGCAGGGTTTCTGCCGCCGTCTTCACGGCCTTCTGGTCGCGTGGCGTAAAAGCGCGCAAAGCATGCTGCACGCGGTTGCCCAACTGGCCGAGCACGGTATCGGGAATATCCAGCGGATTCTGAGTCACGAAATACACACCCACACCCTTGGAGCGGATCAGGCGCACCACCTGCTCGATTTTTTCCAGCAACGCGGGCGGCGCTTCGTTGAACAGCAAATGCGCTTCGTCGAAGAAAAATACCAGCTTGGGTTTGTCCACATCACCCACTTCAGGCAACTGCTCGAAGAGCTCCGAGAGCAGCCAGAGCAGGAAGGTCGAATACAAGCGCGGCGAGGCCATCAGCGTATCGGCAGCCAGCACATTGATCACGCCCTTACCGTCGACGGTTTGCATCAAGTCGTTGATGTCGAGCATCGGCTCACCGAAGAAAGCATCGCCACCCTGCTCGCCAAGCGTCAGCAGCCCGCGCTGTATGGCGCCAACCGACGCCGCCGAAACATTGCCGTATTCGGTGGTAAAGGATTTCGCGTTCTCGCCAACATGCTGCACCATCGCGCGCAGATCCTTCAGATCGAGCAGCAGCAGACCGTTGTCGTCGGCAATCTTGAACACCAGTTGCAGCACACCGGCCTGCGTGTCGTTGAGGTTCAAGAGGCGCGACAGCAGAATCGGCCCCATGTCCGAAATTGTTGCGCGTACCGGATGTCCCTGCGCACCGGTCACGTCCCAGAAAGACGCCGGATACTTGGCTGGCGCCCAATCGGTGACGCCGAGCGACTCCAGTCGCTGCTTGAGCTTAGCGCTTTCAACGCCGGCCGAAGCCAATCCGGAAAGATCGCCTTTGACATCCGCCATGAACACCGGCACGCCGATGCTGGAGAAGCGTTCGGCCAGAACCTGCAGGGTTATCGTTTTGCCGGTGCCGGTCGCGCCGGTAATCAGGCCATGGCGATTAGCCAGGGCAGGCAACAAGGCCATTTCAATTTTTTCGTGCCTAGCAACGACAAGAGGTTCAGCCATGGATCACTCCGATAAAAATGGTTCGTCGAGAAATGCTAAAATGGCAGGCTAAATTATCAACCATCTGCGACCGCCGTTGTTGTTTGACACGTAGGCCACAAACGCAGCACACAATCGAGGATAGCATGGCAGGACATTCCAAATGGGCCAACATCCAGCACCGCAAGGGGCGCCAGGATGAGAAGCGCGGCGCGGCGTTCTCCAAGATCGCCAAGGAAATTACCGTCGCTGCCAAAATGGGTGGCGGCGATGCGAGCTTCAACCCGCGACTGCGTCTGGCCATCGACAAGGGCAAGGGCATCAACATGCCCAAGGACAAGATCGACAACGCCATTAAAAAGGGAACCGGCGAACTCGAAGGCGTTGATTACATTGAAATCCGCTACGAGGGTTACGGCATCAGTGGTGCAGCGGTGATGGTCGATTGCCTGACCGACAACCGCACGCGCACCGTCGCTGAAGTCCGCCACGCCTTCAACAAGTATGGCGGCAACATGGGAACGGACGGTTGTGTAGCCTTCCAGTTCAAGCACTGCGGCCAACTGCTGTTCGCCCCCGGCACCGACGAGGCCGCACTGATGGACGCCGCCATTGAAGCTGGCGCCGACGACGTGCTGACCAATGACGATGGCTCGATCGAAGTTATCACTCCGCCCAACGACTACATCGCCGTCAAGGAAGCGCTCGAAGCTGCCGGTTTCACAGCCGAATTCGGCCAGGTCACGATGAAAGCCGAAAACGAAACCGAACTGACCGGGGACGACGCGCTGCGCATGCAAAAACTGATCGATGTGCTCGAAAGTTTGGACGACGTGCAGGAGGTCTATACCAGCGTGGTGTTCGACGACTAAGCGCCAACCCCTCCGAAAGCGGCGCTGCGGCGCCGTTCCCGTTTTTGCGTAGCGGCACTGTACCGATTTGAAACAAAGTGTGTCTGCTGTCAGTCACGCAGCTGTTCTGTACGTTGTGTGTCCTGAAGGCAAATTGTTTGCCGAATCGGACAGGATGGACACACATGCTCAATACGACCCCCTCCCCAAAACGCTGGCTGGCTACTCTCGCCCTGCTGGCCTGTACTTTCGCACTTGCTGCGCCTGCCCAGGCTGATCCCGCCGGGCGCATCGGGCGCATTGCCTGGCTGTCCGGCAACGTTCAACTCGACAACAAAGCCACCGGCGAGTCGTTCAGCGCCCCGCTCAATCAGCCGCTGACCAGCGGCGACATCCTGACTACCGATGCCAACACCCGCACCGAGATACAGATCGGCTCAATGACGCTGCGCCTTGACGGTGGCAGCCGGCTCGAGTTTGACCGCATCGACGACGAACAGGTCGCCGTCTTCCTCGCCGAAGGCCGCGCCATCGCCAAACTTTCGTCGCCCGAATCCCTGCGCGAGTTCACGCTTGAAACCCGCAATGGCCGCTTCAGCGCGCGCGAAACAGGCGTCTTCCGCTTTGACGCCGACGCCGGCACGTCCAGTGCAACGGCCTACATCGGCGCCCTGCATATGGAAGGCGACAATCAGGCATTCGATATCCGCAGCGGTCAGCGTGCCCAGCTCTGGGATGGAGGCCAAACACCTTACCGACTTTCCAGCGCGGTCAATGACAACTTCA
>JANNGP010000108.1:0-6812 GCA_031403915.1 Betaproteobacteria bacterium | reverse complement strand
GCATCGCCATAACTCACACCGCTCGTGCCGGTGGTCGGCGATGTCGTCTGGCAACCGGCCAGAGCCAGTAACAAGATGCCGGTCAATACATGCGTACGGTGATTAAAGCCAAGCTTTGAGTCCATCGTTTTTCTCCTGATTGAGTTGAAATATCCGGCCTTGTCGTTCAAACGCGTTGCTAAAAACTAATTGCCGGCATTGTCCGGGCTTTGTAGAATGAGCCGGAAATCAGTTGCCTTGAACGTCGGTGAAACGACGTTGATGATCTGTTTCTGATTGCCATAAACAATCATTGGTTTCCATGGCTCTTCTTCCCAGGCCGTAAAGCCGTCACGATCCAGCCACTTGAAGCGATAGTAAAGCTGCTGGTTGCCTGAGCTGATGTTGGTGATTTCAGCTTGAATGCGCATCAGATTATTTTGCTTTGTGGCACGCAAATCAGTGACCTTCAGGTTGTTCATTTTCCCTTGCTCTTCGAGCTTGCTGGCGATCGAGGGACTGCCGGCGCTTGCTGCATTGGCAACCGGTTGCGGCGCCGAGCCCATGGCCACTTGCGTTGGCGCACTGGCAGTCGGTGCTGGTGCGCCTGGCGAATCACTGCTGCGGCTGACAGCATTAGTCATGGCCGCAACGCGTCGCGTGGCCAGCGGGGCAAACTGGCCATCCGGGTATTTGCTGAGATAGTCCTGATAGTCATCGGGATGCTTGCTGTCCTTGATGCTGTTCCAGAAGGACAATTCCACCGCTTTCGGATCCACCGCCTGTATCACCGTAGTAGTTCCGCCTTGGGCGACGGAAGGCGCTGCCGCCAGAGTCATGGCAGGTGCCGGCCCGGGGACAAAGTAGAAGTCGCCATCGGCCTGATCGTAAAGAGCCGGTTGCTGTTCATGGCCAACAGACTTGGCTTTCTGGATGACCATCGAACGCGTTTTCTTGAGCGCATCGGTCGAGCTGACGCCGGGTTGGGAAATCATCGGCAGGAATTCGCGGGTAAACAGGCCGTTCGGGTTCTTGTCGTTGTTGCCCAGGCTGTCAAGGGCTTCCTGATTGGCGCCAGCCGAATACAGCACTGTCTGACCACTCGGAGAATTGGTCATGGCCAGGCCGCGTGTTGAGCCAATCGAACGCCCGGCTTTTTTGGGCAGGGGGTTGTTGCGGCAGGCATCAAGCACCAGCAAGGTGTATTTGGCCTTGGCTGTAGCCAGCTTGTCTTGCAGGACGGGGACGCTGATCGCCTGATCGGCAACGTCATCGGCTTCCTTGGGTGTGTCCATGTCCACCGGCACGAGGTAATTCTGGTTATTAATCTGCAAGCCGTGCCCGGCAAAGAAGAATACGCCAACGCCACCGCCGGAGACTCGCTGAACGAACTCATTGATGGCCTGATTCATCTTCTTCTGGCCGACGTTGTTAAAGACCTGGACATCAAAGCCGACTTTGCGCAATTCAGCGGCAACGGAATTGGCGTCGTTGACCGCTTTTTCCAGTTTGACGATGTTCTGGTAATCATTGTTGCCAATCACCAGAGCGACCCGGCGCTCGGCTGCCGCCATGACGTTGTTGGTCAGCAGCAGCGTGCTGATCAAGCTCAAGGCGATAAGTAATGTGCGCTTCATAAAAGTCTCCAGCAAGATAGGTTACTCAGGCGGCGCTTACGGATTGGTTTTTTTGACGGGCGTCCTGGTGCCCTTCTTGACGGGTGCCGGAATCTCCGGAAGAATCCCCAGCGTGCTGGGTGCGCCGACATAAACCGTTCCACCCGTAATGCGAATTGGCACGATCGTAAAGCGATTGCTGATATCCACTTCCTGCTTGAAGCTGCCCGACCCGGTCTGGAACTCGATCATCTGCTTGCCTTGGGGAAGGGTAGCGCGCGCCACAGAAATGAGTTGGGGCAAGGTGCGCCAGCTGCGTTCATCGGCTTGCTCAGTGACGACGGTGGCTACATTGGTTAGCAGGCCGAGTCCGAGGTTGCTTTTATAGGCTTGATCCTGGACAACCGATTTGACAACGGCGCGGATAACCGTGCGCAGCAGAATGCCGGGCATCTGATCCTTGAGCTGGCGGCGCGCCATGGCGTCGATATTGGTCAGGGTTTCAACAGTGATTTGTTTCCCCGCAACCGCCACACTCGAAGGAACGAAGCCCCTGCTCTCTGATTTGATCAGGGGGAAGGAAAACGGCGTCACCATCATCCCGGTCTTGATCGGGAGAGGAATCGGGATGGTGATCGATTTCCAGGCCGGCGCAAACCCGGATTCAATGACGAACAGCACGTCGGATTCCTTCGGTCCAGGACGACGACGGCCGACGTCTTTCAGGCCGGTTTGCACAATACGGGAATTCGGTGCCAGCCTCAGCGCATTACGATAGCCCGGTTCGGCCAGCGAGGTTTCGCCGGTGACTTCAAAGAAATAACCCGCTAGATAGTGCGAGAACGCATTCTGGAATCCATTCTTGAGACTGTTGACTTCCGGGGTATCCAGTTCGGCCATCGGATACTCTTTCATTTGCTTGACATCGACCGAAATGTTTTGCTTTTTGGCATCTTCCTGCAGCTTGTCATACTCCTTTTCGCGGAAGCTCTCGATCAGTTTTTCACGCTCGTAGGTTTTTTTCATCTCGATGCGGGCCAGATCGTAGTTTCCCTGCATGAGATGACTCAGGGTCAGGTTGGTAGATAGCATCACCTTCTCGTAATCCTGCCCGTCGTAGCGCCGTGTCTTGTCATTGATCAAGACGCTGCCGATATCACCCATAACCTTTGCAGGATCAGTCTTGAAAGCGTCTTCCCAGCCACGAACGAATTCATCGCCAAGCAGCCAGGAGTCACGACCGGCCGAATAATTGTTATCCAGAGTCAGCAGTTCGCCTTTTTCGAGATAGTAGAGAAGGTCCTTGTCCTTGGTGAGCATGCCGGCTTCGTTGTTCTTTTCGAGTAGCGAAATGGCCTGCTTGATCGAGCCGTTTCTGACGAGGGTGACCGTCTCCTTCAACTCGTCATCGTACTGCCGCATCGGGTTTCCGGCACAGCCCGCCAGAAAGGAAGCCAGCAAGAGCAGCGCAGTAAGTCCTCTGGAATGCATAGGGTTTATCCCTCGATAATGGACGTGCTATGGAGGCCGGACGTTGCACCCCCCCAAGTTGTTGAATAATAGCCGTATAGTCTATTAAATGCTATGCGCTGGCGGAGCGCGGAAACAGTGGCGCTGTCTTACTTGGTAATCGCTGCGTTGCGCCCGGAAAACTTGTCGCTCATGCGGAAAGCCGCATCGCTGAATTCACCAAGGGGTTTTTCAGTGCAGTAACGGTCAACGAAGTTTTCCACTGTGCCGTTTGAAACAACCGAGATTTGCTGGCTCTGCAGGGCATAATTGTGGCCGCTCAGCACGCCCCGTATCCATGACACATAGGCTTTACGCTGTTCGCTATCCTCTTTGGATTGGGTCCAGGCACGGCAGGACATGTCATCAAAGCCAACGATTTTTACCGGAGCCGCGACAGCAACTGCAGCGATCGAGGCGGCGGCGAGAAAAATACAAGGCAGTAGCAGTGCTCTTCTTGACATCAAATCTCCCTGACTACGTTTCAGGCATCCGAGTGACGCCTGTCATATTCTCTCCCCAATACGCTGTGCCGTCTAGGAGAGATCGTTGGTGCATTTCACAGGTACAATCTGCCTGTTGATCATCCTCCGATTATTGCAGGCCAAAGCTCATGATAGGTCATCTCTACATTGTGACAGCCCCCTCGGGTGCGGGGAAAACGACACTTGTCAGCTTGCTGCTCGAGAACGACCCCGGTATTCATGTGTCCGTCTCGAGTACGACACGCGTACCGCGGCCGGGCGAATTAGATGGCCGTGAATATCATTTTGTGGATGTGCCGAGTTTTATCGAGTGCGTCAGCCGGGGCGAGTTTCTGGAATGGGCCGAGGTGCATGGCAACTACTACGGAACGTCAAAACGCTGGATCGAGGCCGAGATGACGGCCGGCCGGGATGTGCTGCTGGAGATTGACTGGCAGGGCGCGCAGCAAGTGCGTAAGTCTTTCCCGGAGGCGATTGGCGTGTTCATTCTGCCCCCGTCACTGCAAGCGCTTGAAGAGCGCCTTTCCGGCCGCGGTACGGACTCCGCCGAGACCATCGCCCGCCGGATTGCCGCTGCGCGAGACGAGATGCGGCATGTGGATGAATTCGACTATGTTATCATCAACGATGATTTGCAGCAGGCGCTTGGCAATCTTCTGTCGGTAGTTAGCGCAACACGGCTGCAATACACAACTCAGCGCCAGCGGCATTCCGCGCTATTCGCAACACTACTTTGATTTTTCAGGACAAATACTATGGCACGCGTAACTGTAGACGACTGTATTCATACCATCCCCAATCGATTCCAGATGACCTTGGCGGCGACCTATCGTGCGCGCCAGATTACAGCCGGCGCAACCCCGATGGTTGATGCCGACCGCGATAAGCCAACGGTTATCGCTTTGCGCGAACTGGCCCTTGGCATGTATGGCCTGGAAGTTCTCAACCGCGGCCACGCCTGACCGGCTGAAGCAGGCTGTGTGGTAATCAATAATGACTACCGACGCCACGGCCGACGCGCCTGCCGAGGACTCTTCCAATAATCCGGTAAGTGTTACAGCGGCGCACGCCAAGCCGGAAAGTGTGCTCTATCTTAACGACGACCCGGCTCTCCGGGTTTTCGAGGATACCCTGAGCTATCTTGAGCCGGACGAGATAAGGCTAATTCTCGAAGCCTATCGCTTCAGCGAAGAAGCACATCAGGGGCAGAACCGCCTTTCCGGGGAGCCCTATATCACGCATCCGCTGGCCGTGGCCGGTGCCTTGGCCGAGTGGCGTCTGGACGCGCAGGCCATTATTGCCGCCCTGCTCCATGACGTCATGGAAGACACGGCGGTATCCAAAACCGAGATCGTCGAGCGTTTCGGGTCGCAGGTTGCTGAATTGGTCGACGGGCTTTCCAAGCTCGAAAGAATCGAATTCCAGTCTTATCAGGAAGCACAGGCGGATAACTTCCGCAAGATGTTGATGGCCATGGCTCGCGATCTGCGCATTGTGCTGATCAAACTTGCAGATCGCCTGCACAATCTGCAGACGATGGCCGCCGTCCGTCCCGAAAAGCGACGGCGCGTCGCCCACGAAACACTAGAAATATACGCCCCCATCGCCACCCGGCTCGGCCTCAACAATATTTCCCGTCAGTTGCAGGATTTGTCCTTTAAACAGATTCACCCGATGCGCTTCCGGGTGCTGACGCGTGCGGTCAAGGCGGTGCGGGGCAACCGCCGTGAATTGTTGTCCAAAATTCTGGATGGAATACGCAGAACGCTCCATGAAGCAAGCATCGAAGCCGGTGTGTTCGGTCGCGAAAAAAGCCTGTATTCGATCTATCACAAGATGGTTGAAAAACATCTGAGCTTCTCACAGGTGCTGGACATCTACGGATTCCGTATCATTGTTCGGGATATCCCCACCTGCTATCTGACGATGGGCGCACTGCATTCGTTGTACAAGCCGGTCCCGGGAAAGTTCAAGGACTACGTCGCCATTCCCAAAGGAAACGGTTATCAGTCCCTGCATACGACATTAATCGGGCCCTATGGCACGCCGGTCGAAATACAGATCCGTACACAGGGCATGCATCACGTCGCCGAAGATGGCATTGCCTCGCACTGGTTGTACAAAGACAGTGAAGATAGCGGCGCCGACCTGCAGGCCAAGACGCACAAGTGGCTTAAATCACTGCTTGAACTGCAAAGCACGGCTGGCGACTCTTCCGAGTTTCTGGAGCACGTCAAGGTCGATCTTTTCCCGGACGAAGTGTATGTTTTTACACCCAAGGGAAAAATTCTGGCGCTGCCGCGCGGTGCGACGGTGATCGATTTTGCCTACGCCGTGCACACGGATATCGGCCACCGCTGCGTGGCCGCGCGCATCGATCACGAATTGATCCCATTGTCCGCCGAACTGGCCAACGGCAATCAGGTTGAAATCATTACGGCGCCCCATGCCAATCCAAATCCGGCCTGGTTGACGTATGTGAAAACTGGACGCGCACGCAGCAAAATCCGCCAGTTTATAAAAGCCATGCAACAGGATGGCTCAAGCGCGCTGGGCGAAAACATGCTGAATCAGGAGTTGCAGGCGCTCGGGGTGGTACCTTCCGAGATACCAGCCGCTGTCTGGGAGCGGGTGATACGCGAGTCTGGAAAAAAATCCCGGCGCGAAGTTTTTGCCGATATTGGACTTGGTCGAAGTCTGGCAGCCGTATTTGCCCGACGTCTGGTGGCGCATGACGAGGTGACTCAAACCGAAGCCAGTGTTTCCGCGCCGCTGGCCATACGCGGCACCGAGGGGATGGCCATCCAGTTGGCGGCTTGTTGCCAACCCATCCCCGGCGACCCGATTATCGGTTTGCTGCGCAAGGGTCAGGGATTGCGCATCCATACTTATGCCTGTCAGGCGGTAAGAAAGTCGCGCAGCAGCGAGCCGCAGAACTGGATTCATGTTGATTGGGAACCGGATCCTGGCCAACTGTTTGACGTTCGTATCCGGGTAAGCGCAAAGAACGTTCCCGGTTTGCTCGGGCGCGTAGCAACTGGCATATCCCAAGCCGGTGTTAACATTGAGCACGTATCCATGGACGGAAAGAGTCAGGGCTTGTACACCGAGCTGCGCTTTCTTGTCCGGGTTTCAGGGCGCCCGCATCTGGCTACGCTAATGCGTAGTCTGCGCCGCATTTCCGATGTGGTACGCATCATTCGCGAACAGGAGTAGTTTTGAA
>JANNGP010000107.1:0-43706 GCA_031403915.1 Betaproteobacteria bacterium | reverse complement strand
CGCCGGCAGCGCCATGATCATCAGCCACGACCGCTGGTTCCTCGACCGCATCTGCACCCACATCCTCGCCTGCGAAGGCGACTCGCAGTGGTTCTTCTATGCTGGCAACTACCAGGAGTACGAGGCGGACAAGAAGAACGTGTGGGAGGCGATCTCCGGCGGCCAGGACATCCTCACCATCGGCAAGTTCGAGATCCAGTCGCGCGCCTACCTCGGCCGCTTCAACTTCCGCGGCGGCGACCAGCAGAAGCTCACCGGCCAGCTCTCGGGCGGTGAGCGCGGCCGGCTGCACCTGGCCAAGACGCTACTGGATGGCGGCAACGTGTTGCTGCTGGACGAGCCGTCCAACGATCTCGACGTCGAGACGCTGCGCGCGCTCGAGGACGCGCTCGGGGAATTCGCCGGCACCGTGCTGGTGATCTCCCACGACCGCTGGTTCCTCGACCGCATCTGCACGCACATCCTCGCGGCCGAGGGCGACTCGCAATGGGTGCTCTACGCGGGCAACTACCATGAGTACGAAGAAGACAAGGTGAAACGTCTGGGTGAAGAAGGTGCCAAACCCAAGCGGATTCGCTACAAGCCGATCACCCGTTGAGTGACCATTACCAAAAACTCATTCAACACAGAGTACACGGAGAAAACCAGGAGAACACAGAGAGTTCAGCCAAAACGACAAACACCCTGCGAATGATCCAAAGCTAATTCTCTGTGGCCTCTGTGACTCTGTGTACTCCGTGTTTAAAGCGGTTTCAACGACGTATTTGTGGATCATTTGTCCATAAAAAAGGCCCGCTGTTCAGCGGGCCTTTCCCTCCTGCTTCCCTAAAAACCGGTACAACGCCGGCAATCAGTGGATTCCTGCAAGCCTGCCGCGCTTCATGCGCAACAGGCCATCAATCAGTGTTCTGCCTGGAGGCTGGCAGCAAAAGCAACTCCCACGCTTTCCGGAAACTGGAACTGGGTAAAAGCACGATGAATCCCGGCCTGATTCACACCGGCGCTATGATCCTGGAAGCGGATACCGAGCGGGCGGCCATTGGACGCCAAGGTAGTAAAAGCAAAACGCCAACGCTGGACTTCGGCCAAACGCTCACGCAATTCACGTTCATTGCTGATCGCCACACCGGCTTGTTTTAAAGAATCCAGGAACTCGTCAAAGGATTCGGTACTCAGACTGCCCATGTTCAACTCCGTTCGGTTCGGTGGAAGCCCACCATGTCCCTAATAACGCGCCTTCCGTAAAGCGGTTGACACAATATTTCAAGCAGTTGAGTGATATCACTCAGCGCATAACAAACTTAGAGATGCTTTTACATCAATGACTTACAATGTGCGCCTCTACCAAGCTTGCCCTCAATGACACTTAACCGTAACTTTCTGGAGCTTCTGGCTCCGGCCAAAAACGCCGATTTCGGCATCGAAGCCATCAATCATGGTGCCGATGCCGTGTATATTGGCGGCCCGGCCTTTGGCGCACGCGCCAACGCCGGAAACCCGGTTGCGGATATTGAGCGAGTGGCCAGGCATGCCCACCGCTTCAATGCCCGCGTTCTGGTGGCCTTGAATACCATCCTCAGGGACGATGAACTGGAAGACGCCCAAGGGCTGGTCTGGCAGGTTTATGAGGCCGGCGCCGATGCGCTGATCGTGCAGGACATGGGACTGCTTGAGCTTGATCTGCCGCCGATCCAGTTGCACGCCAGCACGCAGACCGACATCCGGACGCTGGAGAAAGCCCGCTTTCTCGAAGATGTCGGTTTCTCGCAGATGGTACTGGCACGCGAACTCTCACTCGAACAGATTCACAAAATCGCCGCGCACACCACCGCCACACTGGAGTTCTTTGTACATGGCGCACTTTGCGTCAGCTACAGCGGTCTGTGCAACATCAGCCACGCCCAGACCGGGCGCAGCGCCAATCGGGGTGATTGCTCCCAGGCCTGCCGCTTGCCTTATTCGCTGGCCAACGAGGACGGCCAGATCATCGCTGAAGACAAACACCTGCTGTCGATGAAGGACAACGATCAGAGCAACAATCTGCGCGCACTGATCGACGCCGGTATCAGCTCCTTCAAGATCGAAGGGCGGCTCAAGGATCTGTCTTACGTCAAGAACATCACGGCACATTACCGGCAACAACTCGATGAAATCATGGGCGATTTACCGGATTACCGGCGCACCTCCTTAGGGCGCAGCACCTTTCTATTTACCCCGCAGCCGGAAAAAACCTTCAACCGCGGCTCCACCGATTATTTCCTGAATGAGCGCAAGGCTGATATCGGCGCCTTTGAATCGCCAAAATTCGTCGGTGTGCGAATCGGTGAAGTCATCAAACGCGGGCGCGACAGCTTTGACGTCAGCAGCGATCTGTCATTGCACAACGGTGATGGAATCACCTACTACACGGCTGATAGCGAACTCATGGGTATGCGCATCAACCGTGTTGAAGCTGCCGGCTCAGGCTACCGCCTTTTCCCGACGCTGACCGACGGCAAGCTGCCAACCGATCTACTGACTGGCGCCACAATCTACCGTAACCGTGATCAGGAATTCGAGCGCCTGCTGGAGAAAAAATCCGCTGAACGGCGCATTCCGGTAAGCCTGCGCTTTGAAGAAACGCCTGACGGCTTTGCCCTGCATATCACCGACGATCAGGGCGTCAGCGCTTCTGCTGAACTACCCCATGCCAAGGAGGCTGCGCAGAACGCAGAGCGTGGGCTAGCCACACTGCGCGAAAATCTGGGCAAACTCGGTGCCACCATCTATTACACCGAAACGATTGACCTAGCCATCGATACGGCTTGGTTCATACCGGCCTCGGCACTCAATGCATTGCGCCGGGCAGCGGTCGACGCGCTGGACAGCGCACGGACCACCGCTTACAAACGCCCGGAACACCACGCCGCCATTGAACCTCCCGCGCCCTACCCGGAAGATACGCTAAGCTATCTAGGCAATGTGTTCAACGAGAAAGCCCGCGCTTTCTACGCCAAGCACGGGGTCAGCGTCATCGAACCCGCCTACGAATGCCAAGAAGAAAAAGGTGAGGTCTCGCTGATGATTACCAAACACTGCCTACGCTACAGCTTTAATCTCTGCCCCAAAGAGGTCAAGGGTATCCGCCCGGATCCGATGATTCTAATCAACGGCAATGAAAAACTGACCCTGCGTTTCGACTGCAAACCCTGCGAAATGCACGTCATCGGCAAATTGAAGAAAAACCGGACGATACAGTTGGCCGTGCGCTAGTAATGCGGCGGTATTTCATCGCGCAGATTGCGCGGCTCGGCCGACTCGGCAGCTTCAACATTGGCCTGCATCTGGCCGTACAAATGTCGCAACTGCGCCTGCAAAAGATCGATTTGCTCCTGCTGCCGATAGACTGTCCGGTTGAGTTCCTCAACCAGATCCTCGGTCAGGCTCGCTTTAATTTCCAGTTCGGTCAGACGGTCTTTCATGGTTAATCTTTCAGAACACTTTACGGTTTAGTTGTGAGCCATACAGTCAGATGGCGTGCTCACTGGCTGACAGACTATAATTCCAAAATATTTAAACAAGGATAAACGCATGTCGCTCGTACCCTGCCGTGCTTGTGAACATCAGGTAGATACGTCTGCTCTCGCCTGCCCCCGATGTGGCGCCACGGATCCGGCCAAGAAGATCAGCCGGCAACAGCGCAATGCGATCTCCTCGGTTTTTCAGTTCATCTTCTGGGTCAGTCTGCTCAGCTTTGCTGGCTGGCATGTATGGCATACCGCCATTCCAATGGCCAAACAATATCTCGTCAAGCCACAGCCTGATCAGACACCGGCTCAAGCCCCTGCTCCTGCACCGCTTACCCTGCAATAAATCTATACGGGCTCAGATTTCGTAGCCAGCATTATCTGGCGCGTCTCCGGCGTTTCCAGGCTGATCCGGCCAAGCTTGCCATCGCGATAATCCTGCAGGAGAACCATCGAGGCTTTCTCGAAATCGGGGTCGCCGCCACGCATGAGCAGGCCACGCCGCCGCGCAACACCTTCGACGACGGCTACGCCATCCATCCCCTCCACCGCGAAGCCATAGCGCACCGCAAGCTGTGCCGGGTAACGCAGCAGCAGAAGCCCGGCCAGAAAGACAGCCACTTCCTCGTCAATAATGGCGTTGCGGCCAATGGCGTGGCTCGCGGCGAGCATCCAGCCATCGCATTCATGTTCGATCTTTGGCCACATCAGGCCCGGCGTGTCGACAATCGCATGGCGCACGCTGATCTGGTGAATCTGCTGTGACTTGGTTACCGCTGGCTCATCACCGACCTTGGCGATCTTGCGTTTTACCAGTGCATTCATCAGCGTCGATTTTCCGACGTTGGGAATACCCATGATCATCATGCGCAACTGCTTGGTGTTTTCATTGCGATGCGGCGCAAGGCTTTGGCACATGGCCGGGAGGCGCGCCACCTCACGCTGATTCTTGCTCGACACGGCCACGGCCTTCACGCCGTCCTGCCGGTTGTAGTAGTCGATCCAGGCTTTGGTGGCCTCCGGATCCGCCAGATCAGACTTGTTCAGCACCTTGAGACAAGGGCGCTGCCGGAACAGGCGTAGTTCGCGCACGATCGGATTAGTGCTGGCCTCGGGCAGGCGCGCGTCGACCACCTCGATCACCACATCGATTGACGCCATCGTTTCGGCCGCTTTTTTGCGCGCCGAGGTCATGTGACCGGGGTACCACTGAATTGCCATGAAAATTCCGCTACGCTGAAAAGGTCGCCATTATCCCATTTGTTGGGGCACTTCACGCCATAAGGTCTAAAATGGACGGCTCATGAAAAAACAAGACGCACCCTCAATACCTGAAATCCGGCCCGATCAGTCTGTCGAACTGCTCAAGGAGCTGCACATCCTGACGCGCGACGGCAAACTCAATCAGGACAGCCGGCGCAAGCTGAAGCAGGTTTACCACCTGTTCAACTTCATCGAGCCGCTACTTGACGAGTTACACGCCGAAAACCACAGCATCACTCTGGCCGACCATGGTGCCGGCAAATCGTATCTGGGATTTATCCTCTACGACCTGTTTTTCAAAGCCAAGGCTGATGGCCATATTTTCGGCATTGAAACCCGTCCGGAATTGGTCGAAAAATCCTGCGAACTGGCACAGCGCCTTCACTTTGAGCGCATGAGTTTCCTTAATCTGACGGTCGATGAATCCATCCATGCATCGGCGCTGCCGGAACAAATCGACATCGTCACCGCCTTGCACGCCTGCAATACGGCCACCGACGACGCCATTCGTTTTGCTCTGCACAAGCAGGCCAGATTCATCGTTCTGGCGCCTTGCTGCCAGGCCGAAGTTGCCGCTGTTCTGCGCCAGAACAAGAATGCCTCATTTGCCAAAACGCCACTTTCAGAACTATGGCGCCACCCGATCCACACCCGCGAATTCGGCAGCCAACTGACCAACGCATTGCGCTGCCTACAGCTTGAAGCGCACGGTTATCAGGTGACGGTGACTGAGTTGGTCGGCTGGGAGCATTCGATGAAAAACGAATTGATCATCGCCCGACAAACCGGCCAGGTGCGCAAGAACGCCGAAGAGCGGCTGCAAGCCATCCTGCACGAGCTCAATCTGGAGCAATTGCGTGATCGCTTTATTCTTTCCGGAAAAAACGGCACCGCGTACCCAACAGGAACAAGTGAATAACGTGGAGAACTGGATTACCCGAATCGTCGCCACCCTCTGCGCCGCAGGCAGCAGCGCCTTGTTCTGGACGCTGGGCGTGTTTGTTGCTGTGCCCTGGAACGAAGGACGCTTGCTGTCACTTAACCGGATTGAACTGCAGCTTATCGGCGTGCCGCTATTGATCGGACTAGCCGTCGCCTGGGGAGCACTGCACATCTTCGCGATTGCTGATCGCAAGGCGAATCCCAAGGCTTATGCGGTAATTTGTGTTGTGCTGGCGCTAATCAGCATCGCCGCCGTGATTGGCGGCATATCGTGGACTCAGGCGCGTATCAACTAAACCCGTTAAAACACTTCGAAGCGCGCTTGAAACAACTTACGCTGTCGTATTGACTCGCGTACCGACCGTCTGCCCGTTGGTATTAACTGTCGGACGGGGTCTTTCTGCTTCGTCGCGAGCGCCCGACAAGGCCTCACGCTCATCCACAGGCGGCGCTTTTTGTTCCTGCTGAGATTGTTGAGCCTGCTGGGCTTGTTGAGTTTGTTGTGCCTGTTGCGCTTGTTGCGTCTGCGCAGCAGCATTAAGGCTTGAAGAAACTGAACCGACTTCCATGATGAACTCCTCCAACCTCGGGATTGGCCAATCCCGACAAATCCATCATAGACCATTCTTGCAGCGTTTGCCCAAATAGCCGATAGTCAACTTTCATCAGTCTTGAGTAAACCAAGGGAACGTAACCCTCACCCACTGTTCAAGGTCGATCATGAAAACCAGAACCCAACGCTGGACACTAATCATCGTCAGCGCTTTCCTTGTCATGTTGATTGCCGGCTTTGCCGCATTCCAGTTCGCCGCCCATTCGCTCAAGGGGCAAATCGAAAAATCGCTTGGCCCTCAAAGCGAGGTCAAGGAAATCAAGGTCGGCCCGACCGGCGTTGAAATCATCGGGCTTCGTGTTCGAGCCCCGAAAACCCCGGGGAAATACGAATCATGGCCGGCAGAAGACAAGCTTCGGGCTGAACGCATACTGATCACGCCTTCCATGCTGGACTTACTCACCGCCAAGATAGTTTTGCGTAGCATCCGGATCGAAAGCGCCTATATCTCGATGCTGCGTGCCAAAGACGGCCGTATGCATGTACTGCCCGGACTCCTCGACAGTTCAACGCCCTCATCCGCGCAAAAAAAAGAGGGCAACAGCACGCCGCCCATCAGCATCGGCAAGATCGAACTGGTCAACGCCACCATCGAGTTCTTTGACGCCACAATCCGGCAGCCGCCACACAAGCTGCGTCTTGAGCAAATCAATGCCACGACCGGCAAGTTGCAATTACCCGAGCTCAAAGGTTTCAGCACGATCGATCTGGTCGGAATCGTCAAGGGCATTCGGCAGGATGGCAAACTGTCGATCAGCGGGCAAATCGAACCGGCCACCAAGGAATCAGGATTATCGGTTCGCCTGAAGGGCGTTGATCTGGTTGCACTCCAGCCTTACCTGATCAAAGCCACGGAAAGCGGCGTCAAAAAGGGAACGCTCGACCTCGACCTCAAATCGAACGTGCACCAAGGAATACTCAAGGCACCCGGCACCCTGACGCTAAGCGACATGGAACTGGTTTCAAACTCGACAGCCGGAACGATCATGGGCATGCCGCGCAGCGCCGCCATCGGCATGATGAAGGGGCGCGATGGGAAAATATCGGTCAAGTTTGTTCTCGAAGGCGACATCAACGATCCGCGCTTCTCGATCAACGAAAACCTGGCCACACGCATCGGCGTCTCCATGGCCGATACGCTGGGCGTCAGTATCGAAGGCCTCGCCAAGGGGGTTGGCAGTATCGGCAGTGGAACCGCACGCGGCATTGGCGATTCAGTTGGCAAATTGTTCGGGAAATGAAATTTGGGTTTATCATTCCGGACGAACCTTCCTGAACCGTCAACACAAGGAGCACGCATGCCAAACCAAATCAATAGCCGCCGCACTCTTTCCCTGTTCGTTATTGGACTCGCTGCCGCCAGCCTGGCAGGGGGCGCACTAGCCGCCGATATGCCCAAGCGCAAATCCGGGCTGTGGGAAATCAACATGCGCCACGACGGCTCACCAGGCATGGGCCCAATGCAACAGTGCATCGACCAGAACACCGACAACATGATGCAACAAAAAGCAAAGGATCAAAAACAGGACTGTAGCGTCATGGATGTCAAAACCTCGGGCAACAAAGTGAACATTCATTCCGTATGCAAGATGGACGGTTCGACAGCAACCACAGACGGCGTCTTCGAAGGCGCGTTTGATTCCAGTTACAAGGGAACAATGAAGACGAAATTCAGCCCGCCCATGCACGGCAGGAGCGAATCCAACATGGCGCTGGACGCTCGCTGGCTTGGCCCGTGCAAGCCCGGTCAAAAACCCGGCGATGTGATCATGCCGAACATGGGCAGCGTGAACATCAACGAGATGATGAAGGATCCGAAAATGCAGGAGATGATGCGCAAGCAACAGCAGCGTTAATAGTCCGACTTGCTGAGCCCCCTTCACCACCGAGTTCACCAAGAGATCCCCGAGAGAAGTGCAGTATTTCTTGGTGAAACTTGGTGCCCTTGGTGTCTTGGTGGTTCGCTTTTTCTCGCTGCCCCGCTACTGAGCGCGTGGGTCGAAGACGGTAACCGGTTCAATCCGAACTGATCCGTCTTCTCCCGTGATCAGCATCTCGCCGTCCTGAATCGTGCACTGCAGGCTCATGTTGCGGCTGGCCAGTGCCGCCAGGGCCTGTGTGCTTTCCGGTGCAAGCCTGAACACCGTCAGGTTAGGGAGTTTTTCCAGCGTCGCGCGGTTCTGATTCCACCACATTTCCGCCACCCGCCCGCCGTAGGTAAAAACCACCACACGCCCGGCACGCCCGGACGCCTTGCGTAACCAGCGCTCGTCGGGCTGACCAACGACAATCCACAGATCAATAACCCCGGTTAATTCCTTGCGCCAGAGGTCGGGTTCCTCATCAGTCGAAAGGCCTTTGCCAAAGACCAGCGACTCATCCGCATAACGCATGAAGGCCAGCAGACGAACCATCATGCGTACGTCGTTCTCGGAAGGGTGACGAGCGAGCATTAACGAATAATTCTCGTAAACGTTGCGATCCATATCCGCAACCGAAAGATCCACCTTGAAAATCGTTGCCTTGAGTGCCATGAAGTCTGTTCTTGTATCCTGCGGTAACGCAGTCGATCCGGGTTACATTTTCTTACATGACGCAAGACTAGCGTAACTCGGGAATGAACGAAGGCCGCTATACTAACGGAAAACTTCACTCGGCCACCGATCCATGCGGCGATATTCCGTACTTTTGACTCTTGTCTCCCTCACCAGTGTATTTGCACCCGGGGTGATGGCCTTTGGGTCGATTGACCCCTTTGGCACCGAGGCGATCACGCCGCCGCGGCCGCTGCTCTTCCCGTCGGAAGAGCGTGCCTACGCCCCCTGCAAAACGCCCCCGGCGGGCGCAACGTATGGTGTGATTGAGGTCGTTGATCTGGCACTGTGCCAGAACCCGATAACCCACGAAGCTTGGGCCTTTGCCCGCACCCAGGCAGCACAAGTCGGCGTTGCTCAATCGGACTACCTGCCCAGCCTTGACGGCAAAGTTGGCAGCAGCCGGCTGAACACAGACTCGGGAAACGCTAATCAGCGCAGCGCATCGCTGACGCTCTCTTGGTTGCTCTATGACTTTGGCGCACGTTCGGCCAATCTTGAAAACGCCCGCCAACTTCTCAGTGCCGCAGTGTCGACGCTCGACTCGACCGTCCAGAACGTTTTCCTCTCTGCCCTTCAGTCCTACTACAACACGCAAGCCGCCCGGGCCGCAGTGGTCGCTGCGCTGGAGAACGAGAAGGCCGCACGCGAAAGTCTCACCGCCGCTGAAGTGCGCTACCGGGTTGGTACCGGCACCCCGGCCGACCGCTTGCTGGCACAAACCGCCTGGTCGCAGTCCACCCTCAACCGCATCAAGACCGAAGGTATTCTCAAAAACGCCTACGGCACTTTGGCCAATGTGATGGGGATGGATGCCAACCGGCCCTTGAAGCTGGCCGACATTCCTGACGTCAAGCCCGACGCTGCGTTTGAGCGCGATGTCGAAGCCCTGATCGCCGACGCCCGGCAGAGCCGGCCTGACCTCAAAGCCGCCGAAGCACGCGTCAAGGCCGCCCAGGCGACCGTCGATTACACGCAGGCTTCCGGCCTGCCAACGCTGTCACTCGGTGCCGGCCCGACCTGGCTGGATACGGGTAGCATCACCAGCAACGCCAGTTCTGTCGGGCTGACACTGACCCTGCCGATTTTTTCCGGCTTTAATACCACCTATCAGGTTCGTTCCGCACAGGCCAAAGCCGAAGCCGCCGGCGCCCAACGCGACAACGTCCGCCTGCAGGTTGCGCTGGATGTCTGGACAGCCTATCAAAGCCTGATAACAGCCACGCAGACGGTCAAGACAACCGCCGACCTGCTGGCCAGCGCCGAACAGTCCGAACGCGTCGCCCTCGGCCGTTACAAGGCCGGTGTCGGCAACATTCTCGACGTCCTCAATGCCCAGAGCGCGCTGGCCGCTGCACGCCTTCAACGCATTCAAGCCATGCTCGACTGGCATGTCTCCCGTGCTTCACTGGCCAAGGCTGTTGGCATTCTCGACGGCAACCTGCTGAAACCCGCTGCTGCAACAAACACCGGTACAACAACGCCATGAAACCGATAATCAAAAAATCCCTGATCGCCTTCGCCGCGCTCGCCCTCGTGAGCAGCGTTTTCTATTGGTACCGCAGCAACGCCGCGCAGTCTCCCGAGCAGCGCTACAAGCTGCAGGCCGTCGAAAAGGGTGACCTGATACAAACCGTCTCGGCCAACGGCACGCTCAACCCGGTGGTGCTAGTCAATGTGGGTACACAGGTCTCTGGCACGGTGACCAAGCTCTATGTCGACTTCAACGACAAAGTGGAGAAGGGTCAGCCGCTGCTTGAACTTGACCGCTCACTGCTTGCTGCACAGGCGCGTCAATCTGCTGCCAGTATTGGCAACATCAAGGCCACACTGGAACTGGCGCGTGCCAGTGAAGCACGCATGAAGGCACTGTTCGAGGAAGAGTACGTTTCACGACAGGAACTGGAACAAGCCGTACAAGCCCGAAAATCCGCCGAAGCTCAAATTGCCCAAGCCAGAGCGGCAGCCGACAAGGACCAGGTCAATCTTAACTACACAACCATTCGTTCGCCGGTTTCCGGCATCGTGGTTGACCGTGTGGTCGATCTCGGACAAACCGTGGCCGCCAGTCTGCAGACGCCAACGCTGATCAAGATCGCACAGGACCTCTCCGAAATGCGCATTGATTCGAGCTTTGCCGAAGCCGACATCGGAAAAATCAAGGAAGGCCAGAAAGTGCGTTTTACCGTCGATGCTTTCCCTAACCGTAAGTTCGAGGGTGAAGTGCAGCAGATTCGCCTTAACCCGATAACTCAGCAAAATGTTGTGACCTACAACGTTCGCGTCTCACTGCAAAACCCGGAGCAAATTCTTCTACCGGGAATGACGGCCTACGTCACCATCGGCGTGGCCAAACGCGATGATGTCCTGATGGCGCCCAACGCGGCACTGCGTTTCAAACCCGACGCCAACGAGAAGGTTGCCGAGAAACCAAC
The DNA here is from genome assembly GCA_031403915.1 of Betaproteobacteria bacterium. GTDB lineage: Bacteria > Pseudomonadota > Gammaproteobacteria > Burkholderiales > Rhodocyclaceae > Propionivibrio. The sequence goes on along the minus strand of JANNGP010000107.1, from coordinate 32,353 downwards.
GCCCGGCAGCCCACCGGCGGGCGGCGAGCAAAGACGTCCTGGCGAAGGTCGGGGGAAAAAGCGCGACAGCAGCAGCGGGATGGTCTACATCGTCGAAGGTGGCGAAATAAAACCGGTCAGCGTTCAACTGGGCATCACCGACAACCGCAATACTGAAATCGTCGGCGGCGATCTCAAACCCGGTGACAAGGTCATCGTCGGCGAAAACGCCGTCGGTGCCACCGGCAAACCCAGCAGCGTAGGCGTGAGACTTTTCTAATGTCTGCAGCGGTTATCCGCGTTAGCGGGCTCGCCAAGTCCTACGTCACGGCGGCCGGTCTATTCCCGGCGCTCAAGGGCGTCAACCTGACGATTCAGCGCGGCGAATTTGTTGCCGTCATGGGGGCCTCCGGTTCGGGGAAGTCGACCTTCATGAACCTGCTCGGCTGCCTCGACACACCGACCGACGGCGATTACTACCTCGTTGAGCGCAACGTCGGGCACATGCCCAGCGACGAACTGGCGACCCTGCGCAATCGCACCATCGGCTTTGTCTTTCAGGGATTCAATCTGCTGCCGCGCATGAGTCTGGAAGACAACGTCGCCCTGCCTCTCGTCTATTCGCACATCGAACGCGAACCGCGCCGCGAACAAGCACGCCGGATGCTCGCCAAGGTTGGTCTCGAAGGGTACGCCCAATCCCTGCCGGCACGAATTTCCGGCGGCCAGCAACAGCGCGTGGCCATTGCCCGCGCGCTGATCAATACACCGCAACTCATTCTGGCCGACGAACCAACCGGCAACCTCGACAGCCACACCAGCGAAGAAATCATGGCACTCTTTGAAGAACTCAACAACGAGGGCATCACCATCATTCTGGTTACCCACGAGGCTGACATTGCCGCCCACGCCAAACGTCAGGTGCGTTTTCTGGACGGCCACATCGTGAGCGATATACCCACGCCCGGCAAGGAAGCCGCCTCATGTTAGCCGCCATGTTCGGCGAAGCCTGGCACGCCATGGGCGCCAACCGGATGCGTACTGCACTGACCATGCTTGGCATGGTCATCGGCGTCGGCTCGGTGGTGCTGATGATGGCCATCGGCCAGGGCGCACAGTACGCCGTGGCGCAGACGATCAGCACCATGGGCAGCAACCTGTACATCGTGGTTTCCGGCTCAACCAGCGCCAGTGGCGTACGCACGGGCAGCGGATTCGGCCCGACACTGACGGTGGCCGATGCTGATGCAATTACTGAACTCGACGACATCACCCACGTCGCGCCAGTGCATCAAGGCACGCAGCAACTGGTCTATGGCGCAAAGAACTGGAGCGCAACCATTGTCGGCACGACGCCGTCCTACCTTGACGCCCGTGCCTGGTCAATCATCAGCGGCTACGCCTTCAGCGAATCCGACGTGCGCTCGGCAACGCGTGTCGCGCTGGTCGGCAAAACCGTTGTCGAAAACCTCTTTGACAAAGAGGATCCGGTCGGCAAAACGATCCGTATTCGTCAAACACCGTTCACCATCATCGGCGTACTCGGGGCCAAGGGGCAAAACCTCGACGGACGCGATCAGGACGACACCGTGATCATTCCGCTCACTACCGCACAACGCAAAGTCTTCGGCGTGCCCTTTGCCGGCTCGGTGCGCACCATCGTCTTGCAGGCCAGTTCAGCTGAAGCCATGCCGGCTGTTGAAAAATCGGTCACCGCCCTGCTCCGCCAACGTCACCGCATCCGCGAAGATGCGGATAACGATTTCTACATCCGCAACCTGGCTGCTGCGGCGGATTCAGCTGCTGAAACCACGCGCGTCATGTCGCTACTGCTCGGTGCCATTGCCTCGGTCTCGCTGCTCGTGGGCGGTATTGGCATCATGAACATCATGCTCGTTTCGGTCACCGAGCGAACACGCGAAATCGGCATCCGCATGGCGATTGGAGCTCGCCAGAAGGACATCCTGACCCAGTTTCTGCTAGAAGCCATCATGATTTCGATTGCCGGTTGTCTGATCGGCTTGATTCTTGGCATCGGCGGCGCCCTGCTGGTGAACGCCATCACCGATATGGTGATTGTCATATCCGGCGGATCAGTCATCGTGGCCTTTGTCGTCGCGGCCGGTGTTGGCGTATTCTTTGGCTTTTATCCGGCGCGCAAAGCCGCCGCCCTCGATCCGATTGAAGCGCTTCGGTATCAATAAATCGAACAAGCTGATGAACCACGAAGAACACAAAGAACACGAAGAACTGCAAAATCGCATGATTGACAAAGAGGCGATTCAAAATTGTTTTTCTTCGTGCACTTCGTGAACTTCGTGGTTAATTTTTGTTTTAATTAATCTCCATATTCACCATCATGCCAATCTACAGTCTCGGAACCCACACCCCGCAAATCGACCCGCAAACGTGGATTGCCCCCAACGCAACCGTCATCGGGCAAGTCCATCTGGCTCGCAACGTCTCGATCTGGTGGAACGTAACGCTGCGCGGCGACAAAGACCTGATCAGCATCGGCGAGGACAGTAACATTCAGGACGGCTCCGTGCTGCACACCGACGCCGGCGTGCAGCTGATTATTGGACGTCAGGTTACCGTCGGTCATTTGGTGATGCTGCACGGCTGCACCATCGGCGATGGTTCGCTGATCGGCATCGGCGCGATCCTGCTCAACAATTCCGTAATCGGAAGAAATTCGCTGGTCGGCGCCAACACACTGATCCCCGAAGGCAAGGTGTTCCCTGAACGCTCGCTGATCATGGGCTCGCCGGGTAAACTGGTACGCGAACTGACCGATGAGGAAGTCGCCCGCCTGCCCGGCAGCGCCGAGCGTTACGTCAAAAACTGGCAACGTTATGTCCACGAACTCACCGTGACTGGCGGCTAGAATTCAGAAACACCCGAACAAAGCAGGCTTGTAAAGCGCGTGGAAAGGCGATCTGCAAAGCGTAATCGCCAGAAGGCTCGTGGATATTTACTCGCAGAACATATAAAGCCATGAATGCCGTGCCTATTGGTCTGCAGCCCTATACTGAATCAGATTTCTGCGCCAATTTCAGCCAAAGAAAGCCCAGCACGCCGGCCACAATCGAGGCTGACAGAATGGCCATCTTCGACGCGTTGATCACCTCCGGATACTGCGCAAAAGCCAGATTGGTAATGAAGATCGACATCGTAAACCCGATGCCGCCGAGCATCCCGGCACCGGCAAGATGCGACCATCGGAGATCGGACGGCAAGCGACACAGCCCGACCGCGACTGCGGCGAAACACAATAGCGTTACACCCAGCGGCTTGCCCACGATCAGGCCGGCCGCGATACCCAGACTGTTCGCACTGGCCAGATCCTGCATCCACCCTGCGCCGAGCGTGATGCCGGTATTGGCCAGCGCAAATATTGGCAGGATGATGAACGCAGCCGGCTTGTGAAGGAAATTTTCGACTGTGTGTGAAGGTGATGGCTGACCCGCATCTTTCGCAACAAATGGAATCGCAAAGGCCAGCAAGACGCCAGCCACTGTCGCGTGCACGCCAGATTTGAGCATAAGAAACCACATCAGCGCACCGCTTGCCAGATAAACCGGAATGCTCATCACCCGGAAACGGAGATTCAAGAGCATCAGCACGCCCCACACCGCCAAGGCACCCACAAGATAAGGAATCGACAACTGCGCCGTATAGAAAACAGCAATGACCACAATGGCACCCAGATCATCGATCACAGCAAAGGCCACCACAAAGACTTTTAGCGAGGAAGGAATACGATTCCCAAGAATCGCCAGCGCACCCAGGGCGAAAGCAATATCCGTCGCCATCGGAATGCCGATGCCGTCCTGCGTAACACTTCCTGCATTGAGTGCAAAATGAATAAGCGCCGGAACAATCATGCCACCAACCGCGGCCACCATCGGCAGCAGCGCGTTCTTGACGCTGGAAAGCTCGCCAACGTAAAGCTCCCGCTCAAGCTCTAAGCCAATGAGCAGGAAAAAAATCGCCATCAGCGCATCATTGATCCAGTGCTCCAGACTCAGCCCGAGCAGCTTTGTCTGCCAGAAACCGAGATACGCCGCGCCCATCGGAGAATTCGTGATCACCAGTGAAAGCACGGTGACGGCAATCAACAGCTTGCCGCTCGATTTCTCCGAGTTGAAGAACCGGTTGAAGGTGTCTGTTAATGTTTGCGCTGCAATGGCCATATGACACTCACTTGAATGATCTTTCCAACGATCAGACAATGCTACACCTTGCGAACTCGCGCTGGAACCATCACACTACCTTGGCATCCAATTTAAAATAAGCCGCCTTCCTATTCAACCTATAAAACTCGCCAAAGATGAATCTATTTCTAGCAGACAGGGCCCCGACGCACACGAACGTCCTCGCTGCATGGCTTTTGGCTTTCGCGTTGATGCTGTCGCCACACCTTGTGCGTGGTGAAGAAACGGTTTTCACTTACCTCTCCCCGGAAAGCGAGTTTGACAAGCGTTACGACTACGACACTGCCTTGCTCAGGCTGGCGCTTGAAAAGACAAAAGCCAAATACGGCCCCTACCGACTGGAGCCCAGCCCGTCGATGAATTTCGCACGCGCCAAGAGTTTGATCAGCGAGAACGAATTCCCCAATTTTTTTGTCCAATTTAGTTACGACGACCGTTTGGTGTTGCAGCAAAGCATGACTTTTGCAAAATTTCCTGTTGACCTTGGCATCGTCGGCTATCGCGTATGCTTCACCAACCCGCAAAGCAAATTGCGATTGCAAGCCGTCCGCTCTCTCGACGATCTGCGGAAATTCAGCATCGGACAGGGTCGGGGCTGGTCTGATATCAGGATATTGCGCCACAACGACTTCCAGGTGATCGAAGTCTCCAGTTACGAAAGCCTGTTCAAAATGACGGCGGCCAACCGGTTTGATCTTTTTTGCCGGGGCGCAAACGAACTGCTGGAAGAATTTGAGGCGCACAAGGACATTGCCAACCTGACCTACGACGAGTCCATTTCGCTTGCCTACCCGCTACCCCGTTTCTTCTTTACTCACCAATCCAACCACAAGGCTGCCAAGCGCATTGAAGAAGGGCTGCTGGCCGCGTATCGTGATGGAACTCTGCAGGCACTTTGGCGCAAGAACTACAGCAGCAGCATTGAATTTGTCCGGCTCGACAAACGTCGTATCTTCTGGATCGAGAATCCGCTTCTGAAAAACCTCGATTTCGATTACCGTCAGTTTATCTACAAACCGCTGCCTGAAAGCAAACGCAAGCGCTTGGCAACGAATTAAGCCGTTTCCGCTCTTCGTAGCTGACCCTACTTTCCGGCGACAAGCTCCGGAATTGTCGCCAATTGGTAACCCGCCTTTTGCAGCCCTTCACGAATCGCTTTGGCCGTCGCCACCGCATCGGCGTTATCGCCGTGCACACAGATGCTTTGCGGATTAACCGGGAGGCGCTTGCCGTTGATCGAGATCAACGCGCTTTCCTCGACCATGCGCATGACGTGTTGCAGGCTCGCTTCAGCCCCATGCACCATGGCGCCGGGTTGGCTGCGCGGCACGAGGTTGCCGTCATCCATGTAGGCACGATCCGCGAAGATCTCTTCGACCACCGGCAGCCCTTGTTCCCGGCCCGCCGCGATCATCTGCGATGCCGCCGGCGCGAGCAGGATCAGCGTCGGGTCAAGCCGATGAACCGCACGGGCAACGGCATCGGCCACCTTGCGGTCGGCGCAGGCGATGTTGCTGAGTGCGCCGTGCGGTTTGACATGCGTTACCCGCGCGCCCTGCGCCTTGGCACAGGCCTCCAGCGCACCGATCTGGTAGATGAGCATGGCTTCTAGCTCGGCAGCCGGAATATCCATGCGACGGCGACCGAAGCCTTGCAGATCGGGGAAGGACGGATGCGCGCCGATGCTCACCCCGCCTGCCTTGGCCAAGCCCACCGTGTTGAGCATGACCAGCGGGTCACCGGCATGGTAGCCACAGGCCACATTGGCCGAATTGACAATGCCGAGCATGGCTTCGTCGCTGCCCATATTCCAGGCACCGAAACTCTCGCCCAGATCCGAGTTGAGGTTTAGTTGTTTTGCCATGATTCGAACTCCTGAAATTGCTACCAGTCGCCAGAACTCCAACTAGCGCTGATATCGTTATACAAGGCCGTTGCGTCGGGCAGGTATTCTGAAATACCGGCCACCCATTGCGCGAATATTTCTTCACGCTCAAGCAGCGCCTGCTTCGCCTGCGCCGCATTCACCGCAGCGAAGCGCAGAACCCGCCCCGGCTTCAATTGGGCGAGGCGCGGCATATCGGCGGAGATGACCGTGGCAATCTTCGGATAGCCACCCACTGTCTGACAATCGGCAAGCAGGATGATCGGCTGTCCGTTGCCCGGCACCTGAATCACGCCCGGTGTTACGCCATCCGAAACGATGTCTGCTGACTCGGGCGTCAGATGCACCAACGGAGCACCTTCGAGGCGAACGCCCATACGATCCATCTGCGGCGTCACCACATAATCAGCGTTGAGCAAGGCCGTCATCGACTCCGGCTTAAAATGTCCGTCCTGCGGGCCCGGCATCACGCGGATCGCCGCGTCGCCATGCGCCCAGGGCTGCACATGATTCTCGCGATAATCACGATGCTCCATTGCCGTGCACGGCAATTGATTTCCCGTCACCAGTGGTTGCCCGTCAATACCGCCAATCAGGGCTCGCTGATAGGTCGAACGGCTGCCCAATTGCACAGGGGACTCGATGCCCCCCGAAATGGCAAGATAGGCACAACCCCCTTTGAGCGAGCCGACTTCGAGCACGTCCTGCGGATCGAGCGTCACACTTGTCCAGGCCGGCACGGCCTGTGTGCTTCCGTCGACATGCCTGAGCGTCGCCGATACCTCACCCGTCAAGGCCACCCGAACGCGACCGCGCTTCAACTCCAGCGTCGGGCCAAGCGCACGGATTTCAATGACGGCGCAGTCCGGCGTATTGCCAAGTAACGCATTCGCGCAACGCGCCAACAGGGTGTCCAGACAGCCGGAGACCGCAATCCCCATGTGGCGCAATCCAAAGCGGCCAAGATCCTGAATGCTGTTGCCAAGGCCGCCGTCGATGACTTCAATCAGGCCGGGCATCAGTGCGCTCCCGCCGGCAGTAACAAGCTGTTGCGATCAAGCTTCCCTGCCTTGCCAGCCGATTCCATATCAAGGTAGGTCGCACGATCGATGGCCTGCCAGACCACTTGATCGCCGGAAGACAGCAAGGAAGGCGAGTCAGCATTTGCCGCAGAGAACATCGGCACCGGTGTGCGCCCGAGCAAGCGCCAGCCACCAGGACTCTCCCACGGATAGACGGCACACATCGCTCCGGCGATAGCCAAAGAGCGTGCCGACACCGCCTTGCGCGGTGAAGCCAGGCGCGGCATCTCAAGCACGGCGGGCAAGCCGCCCATGTAGGGGAAGCCGGGCATGAAGCCAATCATGTAGACCTGAAAGGTCGCTTCCGTCATTAACGCAATCACCGCGTCCCGACTCATGTTCTTGGCAGCGGAAAGATCATTCAGATCCGGGGCGAATTCCTCGTCGAAGCAAACAGGAATACGCCAGCGCCGACCCTGCGTGCTGATCGCACCCGACGACGCGGCCAAACGTACGAGTTCCTTACCCAGCGCTTCACCGTCGCAGACTAGCGGGTTGTAATGCACGGTGAGCGAACGGAAGGTCGGCACCACATCAACGATGCCGGCAAGATGGTTTTCCTGCTTGCGCGCCGCGTCGAGCGCATCAACCAGACCGAGCACCCGGGCATGCAGCGCGGGATCGATCCGGTCACCAAACTCCACCGTCCACGCCGTATCCCCAAGGGGAAGCAAACGAACCCCTGCGGACACCTCAGTGCGCTTGGCTTCCATGAACCCGACTCAACCTTCCATGTGCCGTGGCAACCAACTCGTAATTTCGGGAACGAAATACATCAGCAGCACCATCACGATCATCAGGAGAAACAGCGGAAAGGCATGTTTCGCGATGTAGGTGATGTCTTTCTTGGTCATTCCCTGCAATACGAAAAGGTTGAAACCTACCGGCGGCGTCACCTGTGCCATTTCGACCACCAGCACGATAAAGATACCAAACCAGACGAGATCAAAACCCATCGCCTCGATAGTTGGCAACAACACGCCCATGGTCAGCACCACCATGGAAATACCGTCGAGGAAGCAACCCAGGATGATGAAGAACACCATCAGGACAACGATCAGTGCCAGCGGAGAAAGGTGCAGCCCGATGATCCACTCGGCCAGATGCCTTGGTAGCCCGATATAGCCCATGGACAATGTCAGGAAGGATGCGCCGAACAGGATCAGGGCAATCATGCAATACAAGCGAGTACCGCCAGCCAGGCTTTCACTGAATGTCTTCCGGGTCAGGTCTCCCTGCACCGCCGCAATGATCAGCGAACCCACCACCCCCAAGGCCGCTGCTTCGGTAGCCGTAGCGATACCGGTGTAGATTGAGCCGAGTACGGCGACGATTAGCGAAACGACCGGAATCAGGTGCCGCGACTCATAAAGCTTCTGCGTAAAGCTCATGCTTTGGTCAGCCGGCGGAACCTTTTCCGGATTTTTCAACGCCCAGCCTATGGTATAGGCCATGAACAATCCGGCCAGGATGATTCCGGGCAATACGCCGGCGATAAACAACTTGGCAATGGAAACGTTGGCCATGACGCCATAGACGATCATGATGATCGACGGTGGAATGAGCAGGCCGAGGGTTCCCGCACCGGCCAGTGTGCCGATGGAAATATCGTCAGGATAGCCGCGTCGTTTAAGCTCAGGCAGGGTCATCTTGCCGATGGTGGCGCAGGTTGCCGCCGACGAGCCTGAAACGGCGGCAAAAATAGTACACCCGATGATATTGGTGTGCAGCAATCGCCCCGGAATTTTGTCCAGCCAGGGAGCGAGGCCCTTGAACATATCTTCCGAAAGTTTGGTTCGAAAGAGGATTTCACCCATCCAGATAAACAGCGGCAGCGCCGTCAGGGTCCAAGAAGAAGCCGAACCCCAGATGGTAATGACCATGCTGTCACCCACCGGACGATTGGTGAAAAGTTCCATGCCAATCCATGCGACGCCGGCAAGCGAGAGACCGATCCACACCCCGCTGCCAAGAATGGCGAACAGAGCGAGGATGAGAAATGCAGTAATGTAAAGTTCCATGGTTCGTCCAGTCGCAATGTGCTATTCAATGTGAGCCGGCTCGCCGTCTTTCGGCTCTTCCCGGACTTTTACGCCGGAAATCACATCCACGAGGTCGACAGCAAAGGCCAGCGCAAGCATGGTGGTACCGACCGCCATGCCGATCTGTGGAATCCACAGAGGCGTTGCGTCCAGGCCGGTGGAAACATCATTAAACGCCAAGGATTGCCTGACCAGACGGATCGAGTACCAGGCCAGTGTCGTGGATACCGCCAGCGCAAGCAGATGGCAAAACATATCCAGCCAGCGATAAGCCGCTGGCGACAAGCGATTGATGATCAGGGTGACACGGATATGTTCTCCGCGCCGCAGCGTTGTCGCCAGTGCCAGAAAAGCAGAGGCGGCCATACAATAGCCGGCATAGGCATCCGCACCTTGCAGGTCGAGCGCCGGAATGAAGCGCCCGAAAATACTGGAAAGAACCGCCAATAGGGTACCGATCATGAACAGGCCGGCAAGATAGCCCGTCACTTCAAACAGACGATCAAGAAAGTTACGCATTAATCTTCCCCACGAAAAAACGGGCGCCCCTTGAGGCGCCCGGATCGGTTTGCTTATTTACGGTAGGCGTCGATTATGGCCTGGCCTTCAGCACCGGTCTGCGTCGTCCAGTCGGCTATCATGGTCAGACCTATTTTCTTGAAATCGGACTTGAGTTGCTCCGAACCGCCACTCACAGTCATGCCGTTTTTGATCAACTGCTCCTTGTACCAGCCATTTTTCTCTTCACTGACCTTCCAGCCACGCGTCTCAGCCTCTGCGGCCACTTTGAGCACCGCCGCCTGGGTTGGTTTATCCAGCGCATCAAATGCTTTCTGGGAAACGATGATCAGATTCTTCGGCAACCAGGCATTGACTTCGTAGTAATACTTGACCTGCTCCCAGACCTTGCTGTCGTAGCCCGTGGCACTGGAGGTCATGAAGGAAGTTACCGCACCGGTCGCCAGCGCCTGTGTCAGCTCAGCGGCCTGAATGGTCACCGGTTGCGCGCCAACCAACTGGGCGATACGGCTGGTATTCGGGTTGTAGGCTCTCCATTTGGCACCCTTCAAATCCGCCGCCGAATTGATCGGCTTGGCACTGTAGATCCCCTGCGGCGGCCAGGGCACGTTGAACAGCACCTTGATGCCCTGTTTCGCGAGGCGTGCTTCGGTCGCCGCCTTCGCCACTTTCGAGAGTTTCATAGACTCCGGGTAACCCGTTGCCAGGAAAGGAATGGCATCCAGACCAAACATCGGATCTTCGTTGGAGAACCCGGAAATGATGATCTCGCCAATATCTGCCTGGCCACCCTGTACGGCTCGCTTGATCTCGTTGGCCTTGAACAGCGAACCGCTGTCATGTACCGTAATTTTCAGTTTTCCGGCAGTTGCCTTGTCTACATCGGCAGTAAACTGGCGAATATTTTCTGTGTGGAAATTGCTGCCCGGGTAGCCGGTGGGCATATCCCATTTTGTTTGAGCCTGAACCACTGAGCTACAAAACAACATTGCCGAGGCAGAGCCAACGGCGACAAGCGTTTTCAACATAGTGTTCTCCTGATTTGAATGAGATCCGGGACGCCCATGACGAACCGGTCGCGCAGCATGATTCTACTCAAATAAACGTGGTACAAAAAACTGTTTATGATCCAGCAACAAACTAGCGGGCTCGGTACAACAGGGTCGGATGAACGTCCTGCAACACCTTCTGCATCCCCTTGCGGCTCTTCAGATTCAGAATGACAGGCGAACGCGTATTGGCCGCAATCTTCCCCTCTTCGGCCTCATCGCGATAAACGATCACTACTACAACCACATCTTCAACGCCCTGCATCCCGATCAGTGCACAATCGGCATCGGAGAGTTCGATCTGATATTCGATGTCGAGCGCTTCGGGAGCCACAATCGGAAACATGACCTCGGTGTCATCCACAGACTGCAGCCAGAACACGGTGGCTTTGCCTTCTTCATGAAAAATCTTGAAGCGCTTGCATTCTTCGAAGCCGGCGATACCCTCCGGGAAGGAAAAAAGCGTTTCCGGATCAACCGGTACGCTCTTCAAGCCAAGACGATCAATATCAATTTTCATGTAATCCCCCTTAAAATTAATTCAGACAATTATTCATCAACCATGATTCAGACATATTGAGCGAAACAAAGCAAGCAGTCCTCGTATCACAACGCCCTGTCGAGCGTATCGGACAAGGGAGCTATACGCGGAATCTGAAGGATAAATCGGGTGCCTTTACCTGGCGCACTTTCAACCCGAATGTTCCCTCCCAAGAGATCAGTAACAATGTTATAGACAATGTTCAATCCAAGCCCCGTCCCTCCCCGCCCCATCCGCGTAGTAAAGAACGGGTCGAATATTCGCTTGATGTGCTCTGGCTCTATTCCAGCGCCATCATCCGAGACAACCAATTCCACCCAGTCATTCTCAAGCAATTGAGCGTGAATGCTGATCTCGGCTGGCTTCAGCGACTTTAGCCCTGCGTAGCCGTGGATCGCAGCGTTATTGATCAAGTTAGTCAAAACCTGACCTAGCGGTCCTGGATAACCATCCATTCGAATTTTGTCCGACACCTCAAAAACGACATGGCACCCGCTGACCTTTAGTGATGGCGAAACGGTAACCACAATTTCATGCATACTGTCATGGAGAAAATACTGGCGACGCTGTGAAGTCGTCTGGTCTACGGCCACCTGCTTGAAACTAGAAATCAGCTCTGCGGCACGCTGTAAATTCAACTCAAGCAATTCCATTGCCGTCCGGTTCCCTTCAATCAATGTGTTCAGTGACGATCGCGTCACCCCATGTTCCATTGATTCTTCAAAAGCAAGTTGTTTCGCCCCGCAGGCTGTCGCAACGACCAGGCAGTTACCAATAGGCGTATTGAGTTCGTGCGCCACACCGGCTACCAGCGCACCCAGCGCACCCAACCGGTCGGCCCGCTGCAATTCTTCCTGCGCTTGTGACAACTGCTCGAGGATGGCCTGCAGTTCGGCATTGGCCAGCTCTAACTGAGCCGTGCGCTCAGTGACGCGTTGCTCAAGGCTCTGGTTTAGCTCTCTTAGCTCGTTCTGGCTGCTGGCAAGTGCGCCTTCGCGCTCCTTAACCGCGTGCGACATCCTGCGCAGACTTTCAATCAGACGGACAAACTCAACAACTCGCGAACGCAACCACACAGTTGGATAACGGCCGATTTCGACCGACTCCGCTGTGCCGACCAACTTCTCAAAAACAAGCGCGAATCGACGGGCGAAGACCATTCCCTGCCAGAGTGACAGTACAGTAACCAGCAAACCGACTATCGTCAGCACAATGACCGTTGTGACCATAGGCTCACGGGCCACTGACAGTGGCTGTGTCACCAACACCACCCAATCAATCCCAGCAATCGGCGCACGGGTCGCAACCACATCAATCCCTTCAAAAGGCATCACTTCGGTTCGCAGTCCTGAATCCTTTGAATATTTCAGCAAGGGCAGATCGCTGACATTCAACTGCTGGCTTGCCAAACCAACATCAGGATGAGCAAGTATCTGCCCGCGACTATCGACGATTATCATCGTAGTATTTTCACGCGAAGCCACTCGACGTACAAACTCGGAAAGGTTGGCCAAACCAATCTCTCCCACGACTGTATTCGCTCCTGCGGACAAAGCCACTGCCACAACCAGACGCCCGGTTACCGCAGACAGGAAAACATTTGACCAAACCGGCTGATTCGTATTTTTTTCACGCCTGACATCTGCCACCAGCGGGCTTCCGGAAAGGTCAATATTCAGATAATCATCGCGGTTCTTTACGCTCGCCGGCAATCCCAGATGAACGATGCGCTTCCGGTGGTCAAGAACATAAATCGCCTCAAACACATCATTGCTGGCAACCAGAGCCTCAAGCAGCGGTGACAATGACGGAGAATTGTTTTCCCGTGACCAAGTATGCTGAGCCACAACGGCCAAGGCACGTTGTGGTGTAGCCAGATACGTTTCGGCCTGTACACTTAACGCCGTAGCCAGAGATTCATTGCTACGCGCGACCAGATCCTGCAAACGTGGCATCAGCCAGAAAAACATGACGGACATCATGCCAACAAGAAAGGAGAGCGCCAGCAAGGAAAATCTGGCGAACAGTATCCGCTGAAGTGTGACAGGAGCGACCATGCTTACTTGACCGGTACAAACTGCCCGTTACGAACCTCATTAAGATAGGTACTGCGCAAGGCATCGCCATACTCATCAAATAAAATCTCTCCTTGCACACCCTGAAAACGCTTCATTTCAGCGAGTGTCTTTTTCAGCACCCTGGCCGAAGGATCCTTCTCCAGGGCAGCAATAACAGCCAATGCGGCATCGTAGCCTGCAGTGCCTGCAAACCCAGGTTCCTGCCCAAAGCGTTCAACAAATGCCTTATGGAAAGTCTTGTAACGCGATGACTCATCAAAGCGATCAAAATACTGCTCAACCAGCATTCCATCGACCGCAGCCCCGCCGAGTTCGATCAGGCGTTCCGTTGCCGTCCAGCCCGAACCGGCCAATTTCACCTTCTTGTCGACTTTGCGAATAGTCTGTGCAATCAGGGCCCCATCGACTGAACTGCACGCCAGCGAAATAATTTCAGGCTTACCCTTAAGCAAGGCGCCAACAATGTTCTGATAGCTCTTTTCTCCGCGCGAATCAAAGGTAACCTTGGCGACAATCTTTCCGCCAAGCGCCTCGAATGTCTTTGCGTACTCATTGGCCCAGCTCTCGGTGTAGTCGCGGTTTGCCACGTCCATCACCAGAGCCGCCTTGCGCAGACCATGCCGCTCAAAGTGGTAACGCGCCGCATGACTGGCATAAAATGTTGTCGTACCAATTACCCGATAAAAATAATCATCACGCCCTGTCAGGGATGCTGTTGTTACGGTCACCCCCATCATCAGCATGCCCGCTTCATTGATCTGGGGAACAATGGCCGCAGCGATACTACTTGTCATCGGGCCAATGATGGCGCTTACCTTGCTTTCCAGAAGATTCTGAACGGCCTTGCCTGCCACCACAGGATCCTGCTGGTCATCACGGATCAGCAACTCGATTTTCCGGCCTCCGACACCACCCTTCTGGTTTTGCTGCTCAACGGCTAGCATTGCGCCATTTCGACCCGGCGTCCCCAGGTCGGCAAAGCGCCCGGACAATCCGCCAATGAAACCAATACGTATTGGCTCAGTCTTAGTACAACCAGAGAGCGCCACAAGCAAAGCAATTAAACCCAAAAAACTTCTTAGCATCGTGCCCTCCGACATGCGTTGGCAACATGACAAAATGATATGATAAAACATGGAAACCAGACAGGTAACAGCTGACTCGCAATTTGCAAGCCCTTAATATATCGACATATTGAAACATATACGGAAAATTGAGAGTCGCCGTGAACAATAAAGTTTCTTCCCTTCAGAACAAAACGATCGATTTTGTCGACGAAGGAAGTCATCCACATACACAAACCGGCACCGAATCCTCATCTTTCTGGACAATTCTGATTGTCGACGATGACCGGGCGGTGCATGACGCCACCCGATATGCCCTTAGCAACACGGTTATTGAAGGACGCCCGGTCAACTTTCTTCATGCTTATTCTGCCGGCGAGGCATTAAAGATTGTAAGCAGCAGAAGCGACATTGCGGTCATGCTGCTTGATGTCGTCATGGAGAATGAACATTCCGGCCTGGGACTGGTACGTAGCCTGCGCAATGATCTGAATCTGCACTCCATGCGCATCATTTTGCGCACCGGGCAACCGGGTCATGCACCGGAAGCTCAGGTCATCCGTGACTACGACATTAATGACTATAAAATCAAATCGGAGCTGACCCACACAGCGCTGGTCACAACACTCACTTCGGCGATTCGTTCCTATAGCCAGCTGTGCACCATCCTGTCGAGCCGTCGCGGTCTCTCGCTAATCGTCGACTCGGCATCCGACCTCCTTTCGCGCCGCTCACTCAAGACGTTTTCCAGAAATATCCTCGCCCGCCTTGCCGAACTAAGTGATCATCCGTTGAACGACACGCTGATCTGCGCCCGCTTCGTGCCGGACCGATCGTTGTCATCCGGCAGGCCAGTGGCAAGGGTAATTAATGCCAATGGGCGTTTCACCCGCTGGATGGATACCGACCTCGACAAGATTGACGATCCCGACACCGCACGCCTTGTCAGCCAGTGCTTCGATGAAAAGCATAGCGTGCATGGCAGAGGTTCAAGCACACTGTTTCTGGCCGGAGATCAGGCACGTGACGCGGTCGTCCATTGCCTGACAGAAACACCACTCTCAGCAGTTGAACAGCAATTGATCGAAGTGTTCTGTGTCAATGCAGCGATCGGCCTGAAAAATATCAGCCTCTTTGACGATTTGCATTTTCTTGCTTACTACGACCCGCTGACCAATCTATTGAATCGAAAAGGCTTTATCAATGCCATTGAGGCCTGCAGCGCAGGGCGAGAACCCGGATGGACGATTGCCCTGATCGACCTTGAGCACTTTGCTGACATTAACGATGCACTTGGACACGAACTTGGCGATGCTTTACTGATCGGGGTCGCGCAACGTTTGCAGAGCATTTTTGACGCTCCCTGCATTCTGGGTCGAGTCGGCCCGGATGTCTTTGGCTTGCTGGCACCTGACGTCCGGATTGATCCTGCTCGCATGCCTGATTTCTTTGACGAACCGATCACCGTCGACGGGTATCTGCTGCCCGTTGAGACAACCATCGGTCTCACCCGAATGGCCGATGCCCAGGGTTCCGGCCTCGACCTCTTCAAGACAACCAGCATTGCCCTTAAACACGCAAAGCGCGATCACCGTGGGCGCTGGCTCTATCACACACACGCCATGACCGTGGCGTCCAGAGAACGTCACGACCTCATCTACAAGCTACGTAACGCCATATCCAAGCACTTGGGGCTGGCCATTCACTACCAACCACAGATCGAGTTTTCCAGCGGGCGTGTGGTGGGAATTGAAGCACTGTTGCGCTGGGTCAATGAGGATGGACAAAGCGTGCCGCCGGATCAATTCATCACCCTGGCCGAATACTCCGGCCTGATGGTCAATCTCGGCGAATGGGTCTTCCGCACGGCTGTCACGCAACTCATGGCCTGGGATGCCGCCGGCCTTGCGCCAATGCGTCTGGCGATTAACCTCTCTATGGCTCAGTTCCGCGACCCGCGCTTTGTCAGCCGCCTGAGGAAAATTGTTGAGGAACTCAAGGTACCGGCACACCGGCTTGAACTCGAGATTACTGAAAGTATCGCAATGCTGGATGCAGAATCAGTGATTAACAGCCTGAGCGAATTCAAGAGCATGGGCATGGAGATTGCGGTTGACGATTTCGGCACCGGATTTTCCTCGCTGACGTATCTTCATCGACTGCCAATCGACCGGCTCAAGATTGACCGCAGTTTTGTACAATCGATGAGCCCCGAAGGAGGAAGCGGCAATACCATCTCCGACATGGTCATCAAGCTGGCGCACTCTCTCGGTCTGACAGTCATTGCCGAGGGTGTTGAAAGCGAAGATCAAGCGTGCCTGCTGGCCGAAATGGGTTGCGAATTTGGACAAGGCTTCCTCTACTCTCCGGCAATGCCGCCCGAAAAACTGCCCGAGTGGCTGGCCAACCGACCCGCCTGAACCTCCCCGGCGGGCCGTATTAACTCAAAACGGCATCACAGTGCTTGAACTTTAGGGCTCGATTGCGCATAGTTCGCCCTTTTTCAAGAATCTGAAGACTAATGGCATCCCCTGTTGAACAGCGTATCACCCAGAAAATTGCCGAAGAAATCGGCGCCCGCCGCGAGCAGGTCATCGCCGCCGTTGCCCTGCTTGATGAAGGCGCTACCGTGCCCTTCATCGCCCGTTACCGCAAGGAAGTAACCGGCGGGCTGGACGACATTCAGTTGCGCCTGCTCGACGAACGACTGAGCTATCTGCGCGAACTGGAAGACCGGCGCAGCGCCATTCTTGCCTCGATCGACGAACAAGGAAAATTGACACCTGAACTCGCCGCCCAGATCAACGGCGCCGAGACCAAGCAAAATCTCGAAGATCTTTATCTACCTTACAAACCCAAGCGCCGTACCAAGGCACAGATCGCCCGCGAGGCCGGCATCGCGCCTCTGGCCGACGCCCTGCTCGCTGATCCATCCCTGACTCCGGAAGCCGAAGCCGAGCGTTTCATCAATGCCGATGCCGGTTTTGCCGACACCAAGGCCGTGCTCGACGGCGCACGACAGATCCTCATGGAGCAGTTCTCCGAAGATGCGCCTCTCCTTGGCGCGCTGCGTGAATACCTCGAAGCCCATGGCGTGCTGAAATCGACAGTGATCGCAGGCAAGGAAGCCGACGGCGCCAAGTTCCGTGATTACTTCGACTACTCCGAAACCATCCGTACCATCCCTTCGCACCGTGCGCTGGCGCTCCTGCGCGGACGTAACGAAGGCATGCTGCAAATCGCCCTGCTGCTCGATACCGAGTTGGATCCTTCGACAAGCTCAGGACAAGCTACAGCAAAGCCTGGGCATAATCCCTGCGAAGGGCGCATCGCCAAGCGTTTTGCAATTTCCGATCTGGGCCGTCCGGCGGACAAGTGGCTCAGTGACACTGTTCGCTGGACCTGGCGCATCAAGATTTTCCTGCACCTCGAACTCGACCTGATGAACGCCCTGCGCGAACGCGCTGAGGAAGAAGCGATCCGCGTTTTTGGTTCCAACCTGCACGACCTGCTGCTTGGCGCACCCGCCGGACAGCGCGCCACGCTTGGGCTCGACCCCGGCCTGCGCACCGGCTGCAAGGTGGCTGTCGTCGACGCCACCGGCAAGATGATAGACACCGCCACCATCTATCCGCACGAACCGCGCCGCGACTGGGATGGCTCGCTGCACACGTTGGCCGGGCTGGTGAAAAAGCATAATGTCGATCTGATCAGCATCGGCAACGGCACGGCTTCGCGCGAAACCGACAAGCTGGCGGCCGACCTGATCAAACTGGTGCCCGATTTGCACATGAGCAAGGTTGTTGTTTCCGAAGCGGGTGCCTCGGTCTATTCGGCCTCTGAATACGCTTCGCGCGAATTCCCGGAACTCGACGTCAGTCTGCGCGGCGCGGTGTCCATCGCCCGTCGCCTGCAAGACCCGCTCGCCGAACTGGTCAAGATTGATCCCAAATCGATCGGTGTCGGCCAGTACCAGCACGATGTCAGCCAGACCAAGCTGGCGCGCGCGCTCGACGGCGTGGTCGAGGATTGCGTGAATGCCGTCGGTGTCGACGTCAACACGGCCTCGATCCCGCTACTCACCCGCGTTTCCGGCCTCAACAGCACACTCGCCGCCAACATCGTGAACCACCGCGACAAGAACGGTGCCTTCCGTAATCGCAAAGCACTGCTTGACGTGCCACGCATGGGCGACAAGACCTTCGAGCAGGCCGCCGGCTTCCTGCGCATCAACGGCAGCGACAATCCGCTCGATGCGTCGTCGGTACACCCGGAAGCCTATCCGCTGGTCGAGCGCATCCTGGCCGACATCAAGAAAGGCATCCGTGAAGTCATCGGCGACTCACGGCTAGTAAAGTCGCTCGAAGCGACAAAATACACCGACGAGAAATTCGGCCTGCCAACCGTGCAGGACATCCTCAAGGAACTGGAAAAGCCCGGCCGCGATCCGCGCCCCGAGTTCAAGGCCGCCGTATTCAGGGACGGTATTGAAGACGTCAAGGATCTCCAGCCGGGAATGATTCTCGAAGGCGTCGTCACCAATGTCGCCAACTTCGGCGCTTTCGTCGACATCGGCGTGCATCAGGACGGCCTGGTGCACATCTCGGTGCTCTCCAACAAATTTGTCAAAGACCCGCGCGAAATCGTCAAGGCCGGTGACGTGGTAAAAGTAAAAGTGGTTGAAGTTGACTTGCCGCGCAAGCGCATTGCCCTCACCATGCGCCTTACCGACGACGCGCCCGCCTCGCCAAAGATGGGTGGTGTGCCAATGACCAACAAGGCCAAACAACAGCAGACACGACAGGCTGAACCCGCTGGTGCGATGGCCAGTGCCTTTGCCAAGCTCAGGCGCTGAAAAAACGCTTAACCACGAAGAGCACGGAGTTCACGGAGAAAACCATCTTATGTTCGAGACTTCTGTTTCTCTCCGTGCGCTCTGTGCACTCTGTGGTTTATGGTTTTAAGGATCTCAAATGCTTCGAATTTACGGCATCAAAAATTGCGACACCATGAAGAAGGCCTTCGCCTGGCTTGAAGCCAACGCGGTCACCTACGAATTTGTTGAGTACAAGAAAGAAGAAGTTATTCAAAAGCACCTGCCGGACTGGAACCGGCGTGCCGGCTGGAAAGTTCTGCTCAACACGCGTGGCATGATGTGGAAGCGACTCAGCGACGAGGAGCGCGCCGATGTCGATGAAGCCAAGGCACTGGCGCTGATGGCCGACTACCCGACGCTGATCAAGCGCCCGGTGCTCGATACCGGCAACGCACTGCTGATCGGTTTCGACCCGGAAGACTACGCAACAAGGCTCAAGTAATGCCTAACGCCGTCCAACGTTTCCTGCTCGACGACCTCGACATTCGCGGTGCCGTCGTTCGCCTCGACAGCGTATGGCAACAACTGCTGACCCATCGCGACTACCCGGCGCCAGTGATCGAACTGCTCGGCCAGATATGCGTTACCACCCTGCTCCTGGCTGATAACCTCAAACAACCGGGGCGGCTGACCATCCAGTTGCGCGGCGACGGCCCGGTCACCTTGCTGGTGATCGACTGCAACGAAGCACTCAACATCCGCTGCATGGCGCAACACGGTGAAAAAATCGAAGCAGCCTCACTGGTCGACCTGATGGGATCGGGCCAGCTGCTGCTCTCGCTCGATATGCCGAGCATGCGCGAGCCGTACCAGAGCATCGTCCCGATTGTCGGCAAGAACATCGCCGAAATTTTCGAGCATTACCTCACGCAATCCGAACAACTCGCCTCACGTTTTTTTGTCGCTGCAACGCCGACCGGCGCAGCCGGCCTCTTCCTGCAAAAAATGCCGTCTGCCGACCAGCGCGATGCCGACGGCTGGGCGCGTATCGAAGCCCTGACCAGCACGGTCAAGCCCGAGGAACTGCTTAATCTGCCGACCGAGGAATTGCTCACGCGCCTGTTCCACGAAGAAACGGTGCGCGTCTTTCCTGCCCAGCCGGTGACCAGCATTTTCCCCAAAGACTGGGAAAAGGTGCGCAACATGCTGCGCACGCTTGGTCGCGAAGAAGTCTATGGCGCACTCAAGGAGAAGGGGGTTGTCATCATCCGCGACGACCTGGCCAACCACGAATACCGGTTCGACAAGGCGGCCATCGACGAGCTATTCAGAAACATACCTGAAACCCCGCCGACGGTGCATTGACTGCCTGTGCTCAGGACGGCGAACTACCGAACAACTCGTGAGCCACAATCAGCAGCGCCGGCCGGCGTTCTTCTGGCAGCATGACGAGACCCTCAACCAGCCATTCAAGGCTTGCCCCCGGAATCAATTTGGCGGCTTCGACAACGTCATTGGCGAGCGCCAGCGTCGCAGTCTCGGAATCATCCAGCACATGGCGCGCGGCATTCGAGCAAACACGCGTCAATTGCGCACGCATCGACTCGGAACCGCGCAACAGCTGAATTACCAGTGCAGGGAGTTTCCAGCGTTCCGCACATTGCAGGGTCAGTTGCTTGAAGGTAAAACCACAGGCTTGCGTTTGTGCCTGCGCGCTGCGTTGCGCTCGCCCGGAATGCAATTCATCTTCAGCTTTCTGTGGAATTTCCGGCGCATAGACCCAGAGCAGCAGGTCGCCCGTGCCGGCCAACAGCGCGGAAACGGAAACCTCTTCCGGGTTGAGATCCATCCGGTCAGCCGCCCATACCTGGGCGATCTGTGAAGAAGCCCGGGCGCGCGCCTCCACTTTAAGCAGCCCGACATTGTCTTCGTCCACTTCCGGGCTTGAAAGAAGCAGTTTGCGGAATTCATCAACGCCCAGTTGCATGATGGCTGCCAGCGCCGTTGTGGTTTCGTGGTCGAGCCGGTGCGACTTGCGCCGCTCGGCCTCGCGTAACAGGCACAGGCACAGCAGCGGGTCCTGCAGGACGATGTCCGAGAGATCTCTGGGCGCAAGCATCTCGCCTTCAGCCGAATCAAGCTGCGTCATCAACACTTTGGAACGGCGCATAACGGGCAGTGCCTGATTTTCAAAGTAGGCCGCCCACTGACTAACACCCCACCGGCTTTTCCATTGATCCATGCCGCCTCCTTGCTACGCCTTGCTATACCTTGATTCCCAACCGCCACAATGAAGTCACCTCTGCCGTCCGCGCCAGATACAACGGATCGGACTGATCTGAAGCACGCGGATGAGTCGGACGCACATCCTGCCGACCCAGCACATGCAAGCCTGCCGATTCAATAAGCGAGAGCAACTCAGCACGTGAACGCAACTCCAGATGTTCGGCCAGATCAGAGATAATCAGCCAACCTTCGCCTCCCGGCTCCAGATGCTCAGCCAACCCAGCGAGGAATCCACGCAGCATGCGGCTATCCGGATCATATACCGCATGTTCGAGCGGCGAACTGGGTCGCGCCGGCACCCAGGGTGGGTTACAAACAATCAGCGGCGCCCGCCCGGGCGGGAAGAGATCGGCCGGCAGCACCTCGACCTGAGCATGCAAGCCAAGGCGGTCGATATTCTCCCGGGCGCAAGCCAGTGCGCGACTGTCCTGATCGGTGGCCACCACGCGCGCCACACCGCGACGCGCCAGCACGGCCGCCAGCACGCCCGTTCCTGTACCGATGTCAAAGGCCAGACTGTTGCCCGACAACACCGCCGGGAGCAACGCGCCAGCCACCAGCGCGACATACTCGCCGCGTACCGGCGAGAACACCCCGTAGTGCGGATGGATACGGCCTTCCAGTTGTGGAATCTCGACGCCTTTTTTGCGCCACTCGTGCGCGCCAATCAAACCGAGCAACTCGCGTAACGAAGCCACATAGGGCGCATCCGCAGTGCCATAAGCTTCTGCACAAGCCGCTTGCACCTCCGGCGCACGACGCAAAGGGATGAGGTGCCCGGCTTCAAAAGGAATCAGCAACATACCCAGCGTACGGGCACGCTGCGCCTGCGCCATGCGATGCCGATGAAAGGCTTCGGAAGGCGCATGAACCGGCGCTTTACGTGCCTTAGGGTGCTTATTGTCGAGTCGCCGCGCCATGGCCTGCAACAATTGCCGCGCATTCTGGAAATCACCGCGCCAGAGCAGCGCCGTGCCCTCACAGGCCAGACGATAGGCGGCATCGGCGGTCAAGGTGTCATCGACCACTTGCACACGTTTGGGCGGATTCACACCCGCTTCTGAACGCCACAGTGCAGATCGGGGCTGATCGGCCTCAAGCCAGTGAATAAGCGGGCAGTCTGAGTTTTCCATCAGTCGGCCAGAAAAAAGTTACGCACGATACCAATCTGCGCGGCGTCCATGAACATCGGCGCATGCCCGACGCCCGGTACCTCGATGACTTCCGGGTTCGGTCCGCGTGCGGCCATGGCCTGCACGGTCTCAAGCTTGAGCAGATCAGACTCGGCACCACGCAATACCAGCGTCGGGCAGCGGATGCGGTCGTAGATCGGCCACAGGTCAATGTTGCCAGCGGCTGTTGCCCGGCGGAAAGACTCGGCAATGCCGGGGTCGTAGCACATCTCCAGTTGTCCGTCGGCCGCCGGCCGCAGACTGGTTTCGGTCAAGTGTCGCCACTGTGCATCGGTCAATGCACCGAATGGCGCACTGACCAGCCGGATATATTTCTCGGCCTCTTCAACATTAGCGAACTTCGGAGCGCGCCCGATGTAGTCACCTATGCGTTTGATCGATTCGGCAGAAATCACGGGCCCGACGTCATTGAGCAGCAAGCGTGAAATTGGCGTGTTATCAAGACTGGCCAAGACCATTCCGATCAGGCCACCCATCGAGGTGCCCAGCCAGTGCACCGTCGCCACATCCAGCCGGGAGATCAGCACCATCATATCGGCCACATACTGCGGGATGCCGTAGCACAACGGGTCGTGCAGCCAGTCGCTGCGCCCGCGCCCGACGACATCGGGACAGATCACGCGGTAGTCAGTTGCCATGGCGCGCGCCAGGTCATCAAAATCCCGACCGTTGCGCGACAGGCCATGCATGCAAATGAGCACTTTCGGATTCGCGCGCTCACCCCACTCGGTGTAGGCCATGCGATGCAGGCCGCAGGGTGAGGCGCACTGCACGTTGCGTTCATGAAAGCCGGGGACGTTCTTGCCAGTCATCGATTCATCTCCAATCGGCTTGAGTCTAGCATCACTGCCCATGCCAGTAACGCAGACGTTCCTTTCGCCAAGCAGAAACTTGGGGCGATTCGTCCAGCGCAATGCGTATGGCACCATCCCGATCCGTACGCCATTGTCGGCTTGCGCCGTAACGTACAAGCACCTCGGGTCGCGGATGGCCAAAGGAATTCCGATAGCCCGCTGAGTACACCACCTCGCGTGGACTAACCGCAGAGATGAATTCCGGCGTTGAAGAACCGCGCCCGCCATGATGCGGAACAAGGAGAACGCTGCTGCGCAACAAATCCGGAGATCGGGCAATCAAGGCTCGCTCATCCGGCGCCTCGATGTCGCCCGTGAGCAGTACGCTGCTCGTTGAATTTTCGACACGCAGAACGCAACTCATGTTGTTCGATTTTTTGGATTTCATGTCGTAATCGGCTGATTCCGGATGCAGTACGGCAAAGCGCACACCGTCCCATTCCCATTTTTGGCCAACGGCACAACGCTCGCCACCCAGTTCCGGAATTGACGTCAGCAGGCGCTGCACCGGCAGATAGGCCTGCACGGCAGTAACGCCCCCGGAATGATCCTTGTCGCGATGCGAAACCACCATCGCATCGAGCTGCGTGACCCCGGTCGCACGCAGATACGGCACCACGACACGCAGCCCGGCATTGGAATCGGCGCTGTAGAGTGGGCCGGTATCGTAGAGCAGGGTGTGATTCGCCGTGCGCACAAGCACCGCCGCTCCCTGCCCGACATCGAGCACATCGATCCACGCTTCGCCAGTAGCTGGACGCGGTGGTGGCCAGAAAAACGCCGGAAGAAGCAGACACAACCCAAGCCAGCGTGCCGGAAAGCCACGCGGCAAAAGCAGCCAGACGACACCGGCCAGCGCCACCAGCGACGCCCACAACGGCGGCGCGGCTTGCTGCCACACCGGCCAATCGGCCAGCCATTCGAGCAACAGCATCAACTGCGCCATCAGCCAATGATCGAAATGCAGAAGAGGCGGCCACGGCAACACGGCGAATAGCAAAGCCAGCGGCGTTATGATGAAGCTCACAAACGGGATCGCTACGGCATTGGCCAGCGGCGAAACCAGCGAGAACTGCTGAAAAAAGAGCAGGAGCAGCGGCAGGCTGCCAATCGTCACTGCCCATTGTGTCAACCCCCACTGGGTGAGCGTCGCACGCCACCCGCGCACTTCAATGATGCGCGATGTGCCAACGTAAAACAGCAAGGCAACCGCGCCAAACGAAAGCCAGAAGCCAGTGGCCAGCACCGCCCACGGATCAAGCACCAGCACCAGCAGCAAAGCCAGCAGCAGCGTCCGGCTGACGCCGAAGTTGCGCCCTGACCAGAGCGTCAGCGCAACCACGCTCAACATGTACAAGGTCCGCTGTGCCGGCACCTCGAACCCCGCCAGCAAGGCGTAGGAAAAGGCGGCCAGCCACCCGGCCAGCACCGCTGCCTTCTGTGCCGGCAGATGCAGCATCAGCCACTCGCTACGTCGCCACAGCCAATTGATAAGCGCGGCAAAAAGCGCCGCAACCATCGTCACATGCAAGCCGGATATCGAAACCAGATGCGTAACCCCGGTGCGGTTGAAAACCTGCCACTGCGGGTTGGGTATCGAACGCTGATCGCCAACCGTCAGCGCAATCAACACACCCAGATAGGGCGCATTCGGCAGCACCGCAACAAAACGGGTACGGATCAGGTCGCGCAGGCGCTCCACCGCGTAAGCGGGACGTGGCACGAAGGTATCCAGTCGCTCGCTCTCGGCGCGTTGCCGAATCGTTCCGGTTGCCCGGATATTGCGTTCCAGCAACCAGGCCTCGTAATCAAAACCATGTGGATTGGCGTTGCCGTGCGGACGCTTCAATTTGACTGTAAAGCGCCAGCGCTCGCCCGGCCGAACGGCACGCGCTTCCTTTGCTTCCCCCAGCACATCTGCATCGGCCAGATCATCCCAGCTGTGGTACCACGACAGCATGATCCGCCCAGGCACGACGGCGCCCGTGGTTTGCACCGTCTCAACATCAAACTCAAAACGCTCCCCGCGTTCAAAACGTTGAGGCAATGAAGCAATGACACCCGTGATCTGAATATCTCTCGCTTCCCAGTCTTCGGGCAATTGATCGGCCAGGCGGTGCTGTGCCATCCACCCCGCCCAGACAAAACCGAGCAGCGCACAGCACACCAGCGACAAGGCACGCGACGCCCAGTGCCTGCGTTTTGCCGACAGGGCAATGCCGGACAACGCCAACACGCACAAACCAGCAAAGATGCCTTCGTCCGGCAACACGCCCTGCATTTGCAGGAGTGCAATACCACAGGCGAAAGCGAGAATGGAAAGGCGCATCGGGAAATATTTCTGAAAAATCTGGAATTCTCATGGACTATACTGACATCCACTTCTTACGCATAGGAGATACCCATGTCCGCACGCATAGCCGCCGCAATGGCAACCATGGCAACTGTTCTGACGCTTCCCGCCGCCACGGCACTGGCTCAGACAAAGCCACCCGTCGCTCAGTTCTGGATGGACGTGGCCACCAACAGCATGTCGATTCCCGGCATGGGTGACATGGATTCCGGCGCGGGCAGTATGTTTGGCGGCGGCTTTTTCGGCGGCACCAAAATGGGCGGCGGCTCACCGGGGCAATGGCTGGACACGGCACTCTACACACGCAATAAACCGGGCGGTACCGAAGGCACCCACGCCATTCCGCCCGGCATGAATATGGGCAGCACGCTTCCCCTGATCCCTGTTGTTGCTGGCGGGCGATCCGGTGGTGAAGAACGTGACAGCGGTTCTGAAAAGCCAAAGGGGAAGCTGGTGTTCTACTGGGGCTGCGGCGACAAGGTTCGCCCCGGCCAGCCACGGGTAGTTGATTTTTCCAAATCATCACCCGACGAATGGATGAAATTCATGACCGGCCGCTATGCGCCGGATCGCGGCGCAAAGGCCGTCGCAGGACGCTCGGTATGGCCGAATGAGCGTGACAACCAGCGCGTGCCAAATGGCGCGTCACTCGGTGGCGATCACGCCGTCAGCGGCGAAGGTGTACCCGCCGGGCTGCGTTTTGCGCTACGTGATGCTTACGACTTCATGCCAAAAATCAACATGAGCACAGCCGGCGACCCCAAGGCTTCGGTTAATGTCAGCTGGCAATCGATCAACGCGGCCCAGGGCTACTTCCTCTCCGGCATGGGTGCCAAGGGTGAAGACGAAATGATTATCTGGAGTTCGAGCGAACAACCCGATCCGGGTTGGGGATTGATGGATTACGTTGCTCCGGCGCAACTCAAGAATCTGGTCAACGAGAAAGTTGTGCTCGCGCCAAGCGTTCAGAATTGTGCCATCCCTGCCGGCATTTTCGGTGGCAGCGAAGGTGCCATGGTGCGCATGATCGCCTACGGCCCCGAACTCAATCTGGCCCATCCGCCGCGCCCTGCTGATCCGAAAGCAGCCTGGAACCCGGAATGGGCCGTCCGTGTACGCATCAAATCAACCGGCATGACCATGCTGGGCATGGATGAAAAGGGTGGCAGTGGTGGCGGTAGTCGTAGCTCAGAGAGGAGTCAGGACACAACGCCACAACTGGGAATCCCCGGACTGGGTGGCGTACTTCAGGGAATTTTCGGGCGTTAGCCGCGCCACAAGGGCTTATTCCATTTCCAAATCAATGATGTCACGAAGACGAGCCGAAGACAGTGCAATTAGCACGGCAAGGCGAAGTCGACAAAGACAGGATTGGTTTGGAATTGGAATTATAGGAATGCCCCGTCTCGCAACGTCAGTATCCGGTCTGCGCGCCCGGCCAAGCCCGGATCGTGCGTAACGATCACAAAGCTCGTCTGGCGCGAGCGATTGAGCGCCAGCATCAACTCGAAGACGCCTTCGGCCGTCTGCCGATCGAGGTTACCGGTCGGCTCGTCGGCCAGCACACAGGCCGGCTCTGTCACCAGTGCGCGAGCGATCGCCGCGCGCTGACGCTCACCGCCGGAAAGCTCGGATGGCGTGTGATCTAGCCGGTGTGACAGCCCGACTTCACCGAGTACCTGCGCCGCACGCTCTTCGGCCTCGACCCTCGGCATGCGCCGGATGATCAGTGGCATGGCCACATTTTCCAGCGCGGTGAACTCAGCGAGCAAATGGTGGAACTGGTAAACGAAGCCGAGATGCCGGTTGCGCATGACACCGCGCTCGGCATCGCTGATCTCGGAAAGATCACGCCCCATCAACTGAATCTTTCCACCGCTGGCAGAATCGAGCCCGCCGAGTAAATGCAGCAGCGTGCTCTTGCCCGATCCGGACGCACCAACCACGGCCACCCGTTCGCCAGCCACAACCTCCATATCAACGCCGAGCAGAACAGGCACTTCAGCGCCCTCGCCCGTGCCCTGACGATAGATCTTCTTCAGCCCCTGACAGGCCAGCACAATCTGGCGAATATCACTCATAGCGCAAGGCCTCCGCCGGATTGACGCGCGAGGCGCGCCAGCTCGGATAAATCGTCGCCACCAGCGACAGCACAAAGGACACGCCAGTGATGGTCGTCACGTCCTTCCACTGCAATTCGGACGGCAGGTTGGAAATGTAATAGACCTCCTTGGACATGAACTGCGTACCCAGTATTTTCTCGATGAAGGGCACCACCACATCGACGTTGAGCGCCAGCGTGACACCGCCGGCAATACCGAGACCGAGCCCAATGAAACCGATCAGCGCGCCCTGCACCATGAAGATAGCCATGATGCTGCCGGGGCTGGCGCCGAGCGTGCGCAGGATGGCAATGTCGGCCTGCTTGTCGGTGACGGCCATGACCAGTGTCGAAACGATGTTGAATGCGGCGACGGCGACGATCAACGAGAGAATGATGAACATCATGTTCTTTTCGATCTGGACGGCGCGGAAGAAGTTGGCATGGCTCTTGGTCCAGTCGCTGATGTAGGCCGGAACATCAAGACGGTTAGCCAGTTGCCGGGCAATGGCCGGCGCCTTGAACAGATCATCGAGTTTCAAGCGCACACCGGAGACCCGATCTTCCATGCGGTAGAGGCGCTGTGCGTCCTCCATGCGGATCAGTGCCAGCCCGTTGTCGTATTCGAACATGCCGACCTCGAACAGACCGGTGACGGTAAAGGTTTTCAGGCGCGGCACCACGCCGGCCGGTGTCACCACGCCCTGCGGTGCAATCACCGTCACCTTGTCGCCGACGAAAACACCGAGCGCCCGTGCCAGTTCGCTGCCCAGCACGATGTTGAAGGCATCCGGCTGCAGCGAATCGAACTTGCCTTCCTTCATGTGCGAGCGGAAGTCGACCACCTTGTCTTCAAAATCGGGCAGGACGCCGCGCACCATCGCGCCGCGCACCGATTGCCCGAAGGAGAGCATGCCCTGTGCCTGGACGAATGGCGCAGCGGCCAGCACACCCGGCTGTCTGGACGACTGCCCGGCAACCCGCTGCCACTCGGCCATTTCACCGCTGGCACCGGTAATCTGCACATGGGAGACCACGGCCAGAATGCGCCCGCGCAACTCGGTCTGGAAACCATTCATCACCGAGAGCACAACAATCAACGCCGCAACACCCAGTGCAATGCCAAGCATCGAGATCATCGAAATGAAAGAGATGAAATGGTTGCGTCGTTTGGCACGCGTGTAACGCAAGCCGATCAACAGTTCATAAGGCAAGGCCATGGGTGGCGAATTTTCTTGTTAAGGACGAAACGGTTAATGAGCCGGAACAGCACAGGCGCTATGGTACACTTTTTGCACGCACTCTTCGCCCTTAACCCCGTACTTGTCATCACTCCAAGGCCACATGCAGCTTACTCTCCTCATCCCTGAACTCCTTTGGCCGGAACCTGATGACAATATCACCCTCGATGGCCTCGCCTGCCCGGCGCTGAGTTCCCTGCTCACGCGCAGCCGCCTTGTGCGGCGCCCACCGCAGTCACTTGAAGCCACGCTAACCGACGCCTTTGGCCTGCCGGAAGACGCACCCTATGGCGCTTTTCGCCTGCTTGGCGAAACAAATTCACCCGTTGACGTGGGTGACGACAACTGGACATGCTGTGACCCGGTGCATCTGCGCTTTCACCAGGAGCGGCTGATTCTTGCTGACTCCGGCCGTTTCGACATTACGCTGGATGAAGCGCAGGCGCTCGCTGACGCGCTAAACGCCGAACTGGTCGACATTGGCCGCATTCATGTCGTCACACCCGAACGCTGGTACCTGCAACTGGCGGACACCCTGCTGCTCGACGGTTTTGACGCGCCACCGCTTTCTACCGTTAGCGGGCGCAGCATTGAACGCCTTTTGGCCGGGACCATGCAAGCCAAAGGTTTGCGCAAACTGTTCAATGAAATCCAGATGATCCTGCACGCCCAGCCGCTCAACCAGCGACGTGAAAGCGAAGGGCGCACGGCGATCAACGGACTCTGGCTGTGGGGTGCCGGAGCCTTGCCGTCACGATCCGAGAGTGACTTTGATGGTGCGTGGAGCAGCAACCCGCTGGCCCTGGGTCTGGCCCGCGCTGCTGGCGTGCCAACGCATCCGATTCCGGTTGATATGGCCACCCTGCTTGAACATAGCGCAGCGGACACCCATCACCTTGTTCTCCTCGAAGACACGCTCGGGCCGGTGCAATACGAGAATGGCGAGGCCTATCGCAATGCATTACTTGGGCTGGAAAGCCGCTGGTTTTTGCCGCTGCAATCGGCACTCGCCTCCGGGAAAATACAGCAACTGCGTATCGAAGCCTCGACGGCTTATGGCGCATTAGCCTGGGACAGCACTCGCCGTGACCAGTGGAAGTTCTGGCGTCGCCCGCAGACGCTTACCGCACTGACAATAGAATTGGCAAAAGAATGATTTTTAAAGAATTCAAAGCGAACCACCAAGTCACCAAGGACACCAAGAGGCACCAAGTTAACAGCTTGATTTTTCTTGGTGTAACTTTGTGATCTTTGTGTCTTGGTGGTTCGCTTTTCCCGTAAACTCATTCAAATGACCCATCTCAAAACCCGCAGCGTACCGCCGCGCATCCAGTGGCAACTGGAGCAGCAAGGGTTGCACCCGCTGCTTGCCCGTATCTACGCCGCACGCGGCATCCAGGCGAAGAGCGAACTGGATTACGAACTCAAAGGATTGCTGCCCCCGGCGCAACTGACGAACACCGCCGAAGCAGCCGTTCTGCTTGCTGATGCCATCGAAGCGCAAGCGAAAATCCTGATCGTTGCCGATTACGACTGCGACGGCGCAACGGCTTGTGCCGTCGGCATCCGCGCACTCAAGGCCTTTGGCGCAAACGTCGACTACCTCGTACCCAACCGCTTTACCTATGGCTATGGCCTGACGCCGGAGATCGTCGATCTGGCTGCCACTATGAGCCCCGATCTGATCGTCACCGTCGACAACGGAATCGCCAGCATCGAAGGCGTGGCGCGCGCCAATGAAATGGGCATCGCCACGCTGATCACCGACCACCACTTGCCCGCAGAGGAATTGCCAGCGGCCGATTGCATCGTCAACCCGAATCAGCCGGGCTGCGACTTCCCGAGCAAATGCATGGCCGGCGTCGGCGTCATGTTCTACGTCATGCTTGCCCTGCGTGCCGAACTGCGCGAACGCGGCTGCTTCAATGATGAGCGCAAGGAACCCAACCTCGGCGCCCTGCTCGACCTCGTCGCGCTCGGCACCGTTGCTGACGTCGTCAAGCTCGACCGCAACAACCGCATTCTTGTCGACCAAGGGCTTCGCCGCATGCGCGAAGGGCGTCTGACACCCGGCTTGCAAGCCATTTTCCGCGCCGCCGGGCGCGACCCGAAGAAGGCCACCAGCCTGGATCTCGGCTTTATCGTCGGCCCACGCCTGAATGCGGCTGGCCGCCTGGCGGATATGTCGCTCGGTATCGAAGCACTGATCACCGACGACGAAGGTCGCGCACTGTCCATCGCTCAGCAGCTTGACGCACTCAACCGTGAGCGGAAAGAAATTGAGTCCGGCATGCAGGATCAGGCGCTAAGCCACCTCGACACACTGGAAACCGGCGACGGAGAAAACGCCTCGGGCATAGCACTGTTTGACCCGGAATGGCATCAGGGCGTGATCGGCATTCTCGCCTCGCGCATCAAGGACAAGTTGCACCGCCCGGTTTTCGTCTTCGCTCCCGGGGAAAATAAAGAGCTCAAGGGCTCCGGCCGCTCGATCCCCGGCCTGCATCTGCGCGACGCGCTTGATCTTCTGTCCAAGCGCGCTCCCGGCCTGCTCCTGCGCTTTGGCGGCCACGCCATGGCTGCCGGCGCGACCCTCATGGAGGCCGACTTCCCGCGCTTCCGCGAGTTGTTCGCGCAGATCGCCGACGAGTTACTTTCCCCCGCTGATCTCACGCGCACACTGGAAACCGATGGCGGGTTGGAATCTGCCTACTTCTCGCTCAACACCGTGCACCTGCTGGAAGGCGAAGTTTGGGGGCAAGGTTTCGCTGCGCCGATCTTCGAGGATGACTTTATTGTCGAAACGCAACGTGTGCTCAAGGAAAAACACCTCAAGCTGCGCCTGCGCAAGGGTGAACAAAGGCTTGACGCCATCTGGTTCAATTTTGGAATCACACCCGGTGAGAAAATCCGCGCCGCCTACCGGCTGGCGATCAACGAATACAACGGGGCGCGCATGGCACAGGCCCGCTGATCCGATCGAAAAACGGGTTCTGGCTCGCGATCCCCACGCCAGCGACGGGCAAGTCCATGCGTGGCGGCCGGATCACCCC
>JANNGP010000106.1:0-10945 GCA_031403915.1 Betaproteobacteria bacterium | reverse complement strand
GCCAGAGCGCGACCACCCTCTCCGGCGGCGAGGCCCAGCGCGTCAAACTGGCCCTTGAGCTCTCCAAGCGCGACACCGGTCGTACCCTCTACATTTTGGATGAACCGACCACCGGCCTGCACTTCCAGGATATTGAAATGCTGCTCAAAGTCCTGCACCGGCTGGCTGATCACGGCAACACCGTGGTCGTCATCGAACACAACCTCGACGTGATCAGAACCGCTGACTGGATCATCGACCTAGGGCCGGAAGGTGGCGGCGGGGGCGGGGAGATACACGCTGCAGGCACGCCAAAAGTCATAGCGGACACCCGGTCCAGCCATACCGGGCGCTTCCTCAAGCCGCTATTGGCACGCAAGCGTTAGTTATTGTTACCTTGATGTATTTTTCACACACAAATAATTATTTTTCAACTTCTTTAATCTTTTTACACTTACCCCCTTCCCTTCGGACGCATGAAGTGCAAGAATCGCGGCGGAGTACCAGTGAGGCTCTCAACCACCAACAACAGGAGATACTATGAACAAGTCTGAATTCATCGACGCAATTGCTGCCAAAACCGATATGTCCAAAGTTGCTTCGGGCAAAGCTCTGGATGCCTTCATCGAAATTATCGTTCAAGCTGTTGCCAAGGGCGATGGCGTAGCGTTGGTTGGTTTCGGCGCTTTCAAAGCCGCCGCTCGTGCTGCCCGTGAAGGCAAGAACCCGAAGACCGGCGAGAAGATCAAGATCGCCGCGACCACCGTGCCGAAGTTCTCCGCTGGCGCCACCTTCAAAGCGGCTGTGGCCAAGAGCAAGGGCAAGAAGAAATAATCTTCTTTGACCGGATCGAAAAAGGCTTGCCCATGTGCAAGCCTTTTTCTTTGCAACTGTTTATGAGCAACAACGTTCATTCAAATC
The DNA here is from genome assembly GCA_031403915.1 of Betaproteobacteria bacterium. Taxonomy (GTDB): domain Bacteria; phylum Pseudomonadota; class Gammaproteobacteria; order Burkholderiales; family Rhodocyclaceae; genus Propionivibrio. The sequence continues at coordinate 10,045 of JANNGP010000106.1, read as the reverse complement.
ATTCAGGAGCATCTCCATGAAAATCCGTAACGTACTGGCGACTGCTGCACTTGTTCTTCTCCCCTTCGTTGCTGCTGCTCAGCAACCGCCTGTTGTCGGCATTGAACTCGTCGGCCCCGGCAAGTATGCTGGCGCTTTTGAAGAGTCCGCCACTGTCGTTGTCGACTCCATTGACAAAGCGTCACGCACCGTTGTCGCCAAGCGTGCCAATGGCGATCTGCTGAGCATTGCCTGCGGCCCCGAAGTCAAAAACTTTGACCAGATCAAGGTCGGCGACAAAGTGGTGTCACGCCATATCGTTGCACTGGAAATGATGCTCAAGAAGGGCGGCGACGGCATCGCCACACGCGCCGAAAGCACCGAAACCGGTTCGGCCAAGCCGGGCGAGAAGCCCGCCGCGTATGAAGCCAAGAAAGTTGCCTTCGTCGCCAATGTCATCGCCGTAAACGCTAAAAAGCAGATCGTCACCCTGAAAGGCGCCAAGTACACCGTCGATCTGAAGATCAAGGATCCGGCACAACTCAAGCTGATCAAGAAGGGCGATCAGGTTGAGGGCGTATTCATTGACGCAGTGGCCATTGCAGTTGTTGCCGCACCGGAAAAAGCAAAGAAGTAAGCACCAAACAACGCGGTGCTGATTGACGCATAATCGAGCGCCGCGTAGAATTTTTTTAACGGGGGGGTAGCTCAGCTGGGAGAGCGCCGCGTTCGCAATGCGGAGGTCGTGAGTTCGATCCTCATCCTCTCCACCAGTAGCACTAAGGCCTGCAGCGATGCAGGCCTTTTTCATGTATGGGTTGCTAAGCCAGACTATTTATACGCCTGAAAACCACCGCAAAACATAGAATAAAAAACCAGCCATTACAACCGAACAGAACCGTTACACGGGAAGATCTCACCATTGTTTGGGTTTTGCCCGCTTCGCGCTTGATTTAGCTTTGGCCTGTCTTCTTATCTTTGCCAGAAAGAAGACCATCGATCTGACCCAGTCGGAAAATGAAACGGTGGTTTCGTCAACTTTTTGCAATCGACGCTCAACGACAAGCCGACGCTCTTTTTTCACCCGCAACAGTTGAGCATCATCTGTGCGCCTGTCATGCTCGCTACGCGGACTGTCCGCAGTTTCTTCGTTGATCCTCTGAACTTCCATTTGCTCATATCCCAATGTGGGAGTTACTATGAATATTCGGCGCGAAAAAAGTTCAGAAAGAAAGTCTATTCGACGTCGCCAAGCCAGAACGTATTTGGCATCACACATCCATCGCCAAGAACCGTCGGCGGATTCAAGCCTAAGGTGCAACAACGCTATTTACGATAAGCCTGCGCTTCTTGCAGTTCTTCAAGAATGTCGGTCTTGCTTTCGAACAGTTCATCCTCATCGATACCGAGATAATCGATGGCCTGAGCGCCATGCTGCTGCCACTCCGTATCATGGGGTGTGCCAAGGAAATCATTGACCAGATAGTCGGCAATCAGCGAGACACCCGCCAGCGCGGCAACTTCGCCCTGGCCTTCGGCGGTTTCTCCATAAAGCAGATCAAAGTTGTGATGATCGCGAATGGCATTACAGACCAGATCAGGAAGATGCCAGGAACGCGCAAGGATGGAACCGATGAGCGCATGGGTGGCTTGGTGGCGCTCACTTTCGAGTTCGATAAAAGGCCGGCCGGAAGTGCTGACCAGTTTTAGCGTTTCCTTGTAATCCGCCATGCCCTGAAAAAGCACAGGAATACCACAATCGTTAAACAAGCCGAAGGTGTGGGCGCCTTCTGTCGAGATAAACCGCAACTGCCGCGCCAGCCGCGCACAGGCGATGGCGTGGTAGTTGGTGCGATCCCAAAACTGGTTCCAGAAGGGGTCGGAAGTCTGCCCCGGAGCACCCAGCGCATTGCGCAGCGAGAGCAGGGTCACCATATTGGTCACCGCGCGAATGCCGAGTACTTGCAGCGCCGATTTAACCGCCTGAACCTTGTGATTCAATCCGTAAAACGGTGAATTGGCGGACTTGATGACTGCCGACGCCAGACCCATATCACCGCTAATCAGTTTGTCGAGTTTCAGCAGATCCGGCTCATCGCTGCGCGCCTCCAGAACCATGGCGACGACAATCCGCGGGCACGGTGGGATGACAATATTGCCCAGAACATGCGAAATTTCCTCACTGCTGGGCTCAGCACCGTTAGGGGTGGTATTTGCTTCTGACATAGGATTCACCTTTTGCTGTGAGTACCGGTCGAAGCATCGTAACCCCACCAGACCAAAGGAGCAACCACTAGCCTTTCCTGCGCAACATCAGGACAGCCCTGTCCGATTCTGACCCTTTTTCATACAAACACTTTTAATCGCGTAACATATCCGGCACACCCCGACTGAGCCAGCCACTATGAAACGTCGCTTCCCTCTTCATATCCACATTTCGACGCTTTTCCTCATCCTGTTGCTGATTATTGGCGGCATCATTGGCGGCCTCGGCTACACGATCAGTCGCGACATCCTCAAAACGGCCGCCAGCGAATTGAGTGCGCGTATTCAACGCACAACACTGCGTGAATTCTCAAGCCTTATCGCCCCCGCCGAAATGGCCACCCGGCTGTTGAGCCTGGATGAAATCACCCGCGCCAAATCGCTGGAACAACGGCTTGAGAATATTGATTTCCTGCGCGAGGCTTTGAACAATTCTCCCGAACTCACCTCGCTCTATATCGGCTATGGCAATGGCGATACATTTCTCGTCCGCAGACTCTGGAACGACGCCGATCGAGTTGCCTTCAACGCCCCGCAGCAAACCGCCTTCATTGTGCAGAGCATCGACCATATCCAGGGCCGCTTGCGCGGTCGCTTTATTTATTTCGATGCGTCGCTGACTACCCTGCGCAGCGATGACCGCCCGGACTATGCGCGCAGTTTCGATCCGCGCACCCGGGACTGGTACAAGGCCGCTTTGGCCTCCACCGGACAAATCAAGACTGAACCCTACCAATTCTTCACCACCAACAAAACCGGGACGACTATTGCCAACCGGGCCAAACAATCCGGGGTGGTGGCCGGTGCCGACATCCTTCTGGAAACCCTTGACCAAACGCTGTCAAAGCAAAAGGTGACGCCCGGAACTCACGTGGTTCTGACCAACCGCGCGGGAACAGTCCTGGCGCACGAAGATCACACGAAGCAGATCCGTCCGTCGACCGACACCCAAGGCCGGCCGGTTCTGGCAACGCTTGCCAATTTTGGCGTTCCCGTCCTTGCACAAACAGCCCCGCTAGTACAAGACATGGACGAAAGCCTCGTACAAAACCTCTTGCACGAAGTCGACGGTGATCTATGGCACGTGACGGTCAGCTCTATAAAACTGGAAGGCGCCAATCCGCTGTTCCTGATTGCCGCTATTCCCGACAAGGAATTGATGGCTCCGGCCTACACCCTGATGCGTCACTCATTTATTGTTATGGCGCTGGTTATTCTGTTGGCCATTCCGATCACCTGGGGGCTGGCACGCGCCATATCAAAACCCTTGCGCAAACTGGCTAAAGAAGCCGATGCGATCAGCCATTTTGAATTTTCAAACCCGATCACCGTCGAATCATTTGTTCTCGAAGTCAGCGAACTGGCACTGACCATGGACAGCATGAAGCGCACGATCAGCCGATTCCTCAAAATCAGTCTGGCCGTTGCCGCGGAAAACAAATTTGACCGCTTGTTGCCCCTCCTGCTGACCGAAACCATCTCTGCCGCTGATGCTGATGCCGGCGTACTGTACCTGACCGACAACGATCTGTTTTTACCCGCAACAGGGCTTATGGCGAATGGTGCGGCCTTGCCGACAAGCACGCCCAAGCCCGATCCGGCAGCGAGCAGCCCCCTATTCAAGGCAGCCATGCTGGTTCGAACCGCTCACTCGGCGCCGCTGACTGACGCTGATATTGCTGCGCTGGGTCTGGCTGATGCCGTAAAAGCCAGTGGAACCAGTCATGCCATCGCCGTGCCACTGCTCAACCGCCAGCAAAATCTGGTCGGCGCCATGGTCTTGTTGCGACATGATGTAACGGACGATGCCCGCCTGAGCTTTATTGGGGCGCTCTCGGGATCAGCCGCTGTTTCGCTGGAAACCAAAGAATTGATCCGCGCCCAGAAGCTGCTGTTTGAAGCCATGATCCAACTGATTGCCGGCGCCATCGACGCCAAGAGCCCCTACACTGGCGGCCACTGCGCCCGCGTGCCGGAACTCACCAAGATGCTGGCACGCGCCGCCTGCGCGCAAACCAGCGGGCTGTACAAGGACTTCAGCCTGAATGAAGACGACTGGGAAGCCGTGCACGTCGCGGCCTGGCTGCACGATTGCGGCAAAGTCACGACGCCGGAATACGTGGTCGACAAGGCAACCAAGCTCGAAACACTCTATGACCGCATCCACGAAATCCGCATGCGCTTTGAAGTACTCAAGCGCGATGCCGAAATTGACTGCCTCAAGGCCATTGCCTCCGGTGAACCGGAAGCCGCCGCCCGCGCTAATCTTTTGGCCGGGCTAGCGCAACTCGATGACGACTTTGCCTTCGTCGCCACCTGCAACGAGGGCGGCGAATTCATGGCGCCCGAAAAACAGGAACGGCTCAAATCAATTGCCACGCGCACCTGGCAGCGCACCCTCGATGACCGGGCCGGTATTTCCCATGAGGAAAAAGAACGCAAGCAACGCGCACCGGCCTTCAAGCTGCCGGCCACAGAACCGTTGCTGGCCGACAAACCCGAACACGTTTTTGAACGCCTGGCGCGGGATCGCATCGCCGAAGACAACCCGTGGGGCTTCAAGATGCAAGCGCCAAAATCACTCTACAACAAAGGCGAGCTCTACAATCTCAGCGTCGCGCGCGGCACGCTGTCGGAAGAAGAACGCTACAAAATCAACGAGCACATCGTGCAAACCCTGATCATGCTCTCACAGCTGCCCTTCCCCAAACACCTGCGCAACGTGCCGGAAATTGCCGGCGGGCATCACGAAAAGATGGACGGTACCGGCTACCCGAAACGTCTACAAAGGGAAGAAATGAGCCCAGTGGCACGCATGATGGCCGTTGCCGACATCTTTGAAGCGCTAACCGCCGTCGACCGCCCCTACAAGAAGGGCAAAACGCTTTCTGAAGCGATCAAGATCATGTCCTTCATGAAGAAGGATCAGCACATCGATCCCGACCTGTTCGATCTCTTCCTGCGCTCTGGTGTTTATCGGGAATACGCCGAACGCTTCATGCGCCCCGAGCAGATTGATGAGGTGGATATTACCGCTTATGTGAGCAAAGACGCTTCGACTTGAACCGACAGCTCGCCGGATAAACAAGCCTGAAATGCGCATAAAAAGGCGATCTACGAGGCAAATGCTCTGCAATCAGCATAGGCATTGCCTCCCACGGCACATAACCCAAAGATTCCCGTCCTTATTGCCTTGCAAGGCGATCTTCACTTGCAGGTTCAAGATCAAGACTTCCAGTGGTAAACTGCGTTCCGCAAAACAACAAGGCCAGACCTGTTCTGGCCTTTGTCTTTCCGGCCAAACCCGGGAAACACGAAGCTGGAGACCCCCGCGCAATGAGCTATACCGCAGAATCCATTTCCGTTCTCAAGGGACTGGAGCCCGTTCGCCACCGCCCGGGCATGTACACACGGACGGATTGTCCGCTGCACATCATTCAGGAAGCCATCGACAACGCCGCCGACGAGGCGCTGGGGGGTTATTGCAAGCGCATCGCCGTCATCCTGCACAGCGACGGCTCGGTATCGATCCAGGACGACGGGCGCGGCATTCCGGTCGAGATTCACCCGGTTGAAGGTGTGCCGACAGTCGAAGTGGTGTTTACACAATTGCACGCCGGCGGCAAATTCAACAAAAGCGACGGCACCTCGGCCTACCGCTTCTCAGGCGGTCTGCACGGCGTTGGCGTTTCAGTCACCAACGCCCTATCCACGCGCCTTGAAGTTGAGGTGGTGCGTGACGGCGGCCGTTACCAGATTGCCTTCTCGGGCGGTGCGCTCATCGAGCCGCTACAGCGCATCGGCGACGCCCCGAAGAAAGCCAGCGGCACCCGTGTCCGCACCTGGCCGGACGCCCAGTTTTTTGATACGGCGGCCATCCCTGCGGCCGAACTCGAACGCCTCCTGCGCAGCAAGGCGGTGCTTCTGCCCGGCCTTGAGATTTCGCTGGTAAATGAGAAGAATGCGGAAGGCAGTGAAACAAAAACCTGGTGTTTTGCCAGCGGCATGCAGCAATACCTTGCCGAGCAGATCGATGGTGAGCTTGCAGCACCGCTGTTCACCGCTGAAAAGTACGCACCGCCCGGCGACGAAAATTTCCCGGTGGGCGCTGGTGCCGCGTGGTCCATCTGCTGGAGCATGGATGGCAATCTGGCGCGCGAATCCTACGTCAACCTGATCCCCACGCCGGCCGGTGGCACGCACGAAACCGGGCTGCGCCAAGCGGCCTTTGACGCGGTCAAAAGCTTTGCCGAACACCACGCGCTGCTGCCCAAGGGCATCAAATTGGCCGCTGAAGATGTGTTCTCGCGCGCCAGTTACGTACTCGCCGCGCGCGTGCTTGACCCGTCGTTCCAGGGGCAAACCAAAGAGCGCCTGAACTCACGCGATGCCGTGGCGCTGGTTTCGCGCATGGTGCGCGACCCTCTTGAACTCTGGCTCAACGAGCATCCGGAGTACGCCAAAAAGATTACAGAACTAGCCATTCGCGCCGCGCAAGCACGTTCGCGCGCCGGACAAAAAGTCGAGAAGCGCAAGCAATCCGGCGTTGCCATCCTGCCGGGCAAACTTTCAGACTGCCAGAGCGAAGACATCCGCCGAAATGAAATTTTCCTCGTTGAAGGCGATTCGGCCGGCGGCTCGGCAAAATCCGGCCGCGATAAGGAACTGCAAGCGATTCTGCCGCTGCGCGGCAAGGTACTCAACACCTGGGAAGTCGAACCCGGCAGCCTGTTTGCCAACCGCGAAGTGCACGACATCGCTGTCGCACTCGGCATCGACCCGCATCTGCCCGACGCGCCCGACAGCGTGATCGACAACCTGCGTTACGGAAAAGTCGTGATCATGACCGATGCCGACGTCGACGGCAGCCACATCCGCGTGCTGCTGTGCACGCTGTTCTACCGCCACTTCCCGAAACTCGTCGAACACGGCCACCTGTATTTTGCCCAGCCGCCGCTCTACCGTCTGGATGTGCCGGGGCACGGCAAGAACCGCCCGGCACGAAAACTCTATGCCCTGGACGGCGCCGAGCGCGAAGCCATCATCGACCGTCTGCGCATGGAAGGCATCAAGCCTGAGGCTGTCTCCCTATCGCGTTTCAAAGGTCTGGGCGAAATGAACCCCGAGCAGTTGTGGGAAACGACCATGTCGCCTGATACCCGCCGCCTGATGCGCGTACGCCTGCCGGTCGCCGATGACGCCAATCCGGTAATGAACATGCTGATGGCCAAGAACGAATCCGCCGGACGGCGCGCATGGATGGAAGCCAATGGCGCGCTGATCGGCGCGGAGATTTGATTGATGGATTGGAATTAACCACGAAGCACACGAAGAACACAAAGAGTACAAATACTTTCAAGACTTTTCCTGCAAACCCCTTGGGTAAAGCAACATAACATCATGGCCTTTTGTTTTTCTTCGTGCCCTTCGTGTACTTCGTGGTTCAACTGTTTTTTAGACCCTATATGCCAAGCACACCTGACCTGTTCGACGATCTGCCGCTAGCCGAAGCGCCACCGCCTGCCCCTCCTGTTGCCTTGCCAGCCACACCCGATGACGACGACGGCGAAAGCATCCTGCTGCACGATTCCGCAGCCAAGGACTACCTCGAATACGCCATTGCCGTCGTCAAAGGTCGTGCCCTGCCCGACGTGAAGGACGGCCAGAAGCCGGTGCAGCGTCGCGTGCTCTTCGCCATGCGCGAACTCGGCCTGATGGCCGGTGCCAAGCCGGTGAAGTCGGCACGCGTGGTCGGCGACGTCATCGGTAAATACCATCCGCACGGCGACACCTCCGCCTACGACGCCATGGTGCGCGTGGCGCAGCCCTTCTCGCTACGCTATCCGCTGGTCGACGGCCAAGGCAATTTCGGCTCGCGCGACGGCGACAATGCGGCCGCGATGCGCTACACCGAGGCGCGTCTGGCGCCGATTGCCGAACTGCTGCTCGGCGAACTCGGCGAAGGCACAGTCGACTACCAGCCCAACTATGACGGCTCGTTCGACGAACCGGCCTTCCTGCCCGCCCGCCTGCCTTTCGCGCTGCTCAATGGCGCATCGGGCATTGCGGTTGGCATGGCCACTGAAATGCCTTCGCACAACCTGCGCGAAGTCGCGGCCGCCGCCATCTTCAAGCTGCAGAACCCGGCCGCCGGCGTGGCCGAACTGATGGAACACATCCCCGGCCCGGATTACCCCGGTGGTGGGCAAATCATCTCGACCTCCGCCGAAATCGCCAGCGCCTACAGCACCGGCCGCGGCAGCTTGCGCGTACGTGCGCGCTACGAATTTGAGGAGATGGCACGCGGCGCCTGGCAACTGGTGATCAAGGAATTGCCGCCTGGCGTTTCAAGCGCCAAGGTGCTCTCCGAAATCGGCGCGCTGATGAACCCGCAGCCCAAGCCAGGCAAGAAAGCCATTGAGCAATCCGCCGCACAGTTAAAAGCGCTGTTTGCCTCGCAGCTCGAACGCGCACGCGACGAATCGGGCAAGGACGACGATATCCGGCTTGTTTTCGAACCAACCAGCTCGCGCCTCGACCGCGACGAGTTTGTCGCACTGTTGCTGGCTCACACCAGCCTCGAAAGCACCGCGCCAATCAATCTCGTTGCGGTTGGCATCGACGGCCGCCCGTGCCAGAAAACGCTGGCTGACCTGATCGGCGAGTGGTGCCAGTTCCGCGTGACCACCGTTCGCCGGCGCACCGAATTCCGTCTGGCCAAGGCCAACGACCGCATCCACATTCTTGAAGGGCGGCACATCGTCTTCCTCAAGATCGACGAAGTGATCCATCTCATCCGCGAATCGGATGAGCCCAAGCCGGCACTGATCGCCCGCTTCCTGCTCTCCGACCGGCAAGCCGAAGACATCCTTGAAATTCGCCTGCGCCAACTGGCGCGGCTCGAAGGTATCAAAATCGAACAGGAACTGGAAAAGCTGCGCGGTGAAAAAGACGATCTGCTTAAACTACTCGACAGCGAGAACCTCCTGCGCAAACTGGTGGTAAAAGAGATCAAGGCCGACGCCACCAAACACGGCGATGACCGGCGCACGATCATTGAAGCCGCGGCCATGGCCTCGCGTTCGGAAATAGCCGCCGTGGCCGATGAACCGGTCACTTTGATTGTTTCCGACAAAGGCTGGGCACGGGTGCGCCAAGGGCACGGGCTCGACCTTTCGGGCGTGGCCTACAAGGATGGCGACGGCCCCGGCTCGTCGTTTGAGTGCCGCTCCGTCGACGCGCTGGTGATCATCTCGACCGAAGGCCGCGCCTTCACCGTACCCATCGCCGCTCTGCCCGACGGACGCGGCATGGGCGCACCACTGCCCTCCTTCATCGAAATCGGCAGCGGGAAAATCGCTCACGTGCTGTCCGGCAAACCCGAAGACGAATTGCTCGTCGGCAAGTCTTCCGGCTACGGCTTCATCTGCACCTACGCCGACCTGCTCTCGCGCCAGAAAGCCGGCAAAGCTTTTCTGACCATGGAAGACGGCGCCACAATCCTGCCGCCGTACCCCATCGTACGCAGCGCCGGCATGGATCACATCGCTGCATTGTCCGAGGATGGTCGCCTGCTCGTCTTCCCGATCGACCAGATGAAGCGCCTCTCGGGCGGCAAAGGGGTGCAGATCATTGGCCTGAAGGGCAAGGAAACACTGCGTGCGCTGATCGCTGCCAGGGGGCCGATGGTCAACATCACCGGCACATTCCGCAACAAACCCAAAAGCCTGTTCTCGGAAGAGAAGCATTACGGCCAGCGTGCCCGGCGCGGCGCTGGTGTAGGCTTGGTGAATCAGGTGGC
>JANNGP010000105.1:0-12618 GCA_031403915.1 Betaproteobacteria bacterium | reverse complement strand
CGCCCAGCGGTTTGCTGCCGAGCAGGGCTGTGCCGGCTTCGAGACCCGGCAGCAGCAAGGAAAATGCGCTGGCAGCGAGCATCATCCCCGCCGCCATGCCCAACAGGCTGTCTTCCACACGCTGCGGCAATCCGCGCAACGCCAGTGCCGGAAGCGCACCCAGAGCCGTTGCGGCAAACGCAACGGCACCGCCGATCATGGCCAGACGCAAGCCCGGCGCTGCGCTTCCGCCAAGCACTTGCACGACCCCCTGCACCAACAAGGCTATCACGCCGAGCAGCGCAACACTCAGCCCGAGCGCAGCAAATTTATTCTCCCGCGCATGGTTCCACAACAGCATTCCCCAGCCGGGTTGGGATACGGTGGGTGCGGTGAGTTCCATATCCATTACGTGGCTTCCTCTCTTATGGGAACCTCCAAAAATTCGTCACACCGGCGAAAGCCGGTGTCCAGTTCGTTGGTTTTTCTGGATTCCGGCTTTCGCCGGAATGACGGAAATGAATTATTAGAGGCGCCCTTATGCCTTCCTCATCCAAGGCCTTGAGACCACCGCCAGAAGGCAGATGGATAAACAAGCCTAGCAATGCACTCTCCGGGAAGCGCATTAACATTGCTTCCCAGAGTCTGCATCTTGCAGACCGCCATTTCTCGGGCGCTCCAGCCTTACTGAAAAAGCATCAACGCGCTTACTCTTCAAGCAGACTGCGCAGCATCCAGGCGGTTTTCTCATGCACCTCAAGCCGCTGGGTCAGCAAATCGGCGGTTGGCTGATCATTGGCCGCTTCCACGACCGGGAACAGCTTGCGAGCCGTGCGCGCCGTCGCTTCCTGCGCGGCAACCAGATGCCGGATCATGTCGTTCGCTTTCGGCGAGCCATCAACCTCCTTGATCGAGGCCAGCTTGAGGAATTCCTTGAAGCTTCCAGGCGCCGGATGGCCGAGCGCCCGAATGCGTTCGGCAATGATATCGAGGGCATTCCACTGCTCGGTGTATTGCCCCATGAACATCATGTGCAGGCTGTTGAACTGCGGGCCGGTCACGTTCCAGTGAAAATTGTGCGTCATCAGATAGAGCGTAAAACTGTCGGCCAGCAGGGCAGAAAGCCCTTCAACAATCTTGCCGCGCTCGGCGGCACTGATGCCGATGTTAATAGGGGCAGATTTGGTTTTCTTGGTGCTCATCGTTTATGTCTCCATTTAGAAATGTTGTTACTGGGTAACTGATGCATCAGCCCTGTATTACTTCAAGTCGAAGCGATCCAGATTCATCACCTTGTTCCAGGCCGCCACGAAGTCCTGCACAAATGTTTCCTTGGCATCATCCTGCGCATACACCTCGGACAGCGCACGCAACTGCGAGTTAGACCCGAAAACGAGATCGACGCGTGTGGCACTCCACTTCGTCTTGCCTGTTGCCCGTTCCCGGCCTTCGAACACGTCTCCGGCCGCAGAAGTCGGCTTCCACTCGGTGCCCATATCCACCAGATTGGCGAAGAAGTCGTTGCTGAGCGTTCCAGGCCGCTGAGTGAATACGCCATGCGCCGGTTGTCCGGCATTGAGCACACGCAGGCCACCGATCAGCACCGTCATTTCTGGCGCACTCAGTGTCAGCAACTGTGCCTTGTCGAGCAAGCGCTCTTCAGCCGGTACGCCGGAGGTGCCCTTGAGGAAGTTGCGGAATCCATCAGCAAAAGGCTCAAGCACAGCAAAAGAATCAACATCGGTTTGCGCCTGAGAGGCATCGGTACGGCCAGGGTTAAAAGGCACATCAACTTCCTGCCCGCCGGCTTTGGCCGCCTGCTCAACAGCCGCGCAACCGCCCAGAACGATCAGATCGGCCAGCGAAACCTTCTTGCCGCCACTCTGCGCGGCATTAAAGGCTTTCTGGATGCTTTCCAGGGCGGCCAGCACTTTAGCCAGTTGCGCGGGCTGGTTGGCTGCCCAATCTTTTTGGGGTGCCAGACGGATGCGTGCGCCGTTAGCACCGCCCCGCTTGTCCGAGCCGCGGAAAGTGGATGCCGAAGCCCATGCGGTCGTTACCAGCTCGGACACTGACAAACCAGTTGCAAGAATTTTGGCCTTGAGCGCCTTGATGTCTTTGGCATCGATCAGGGGATGATCAACGACCGGGACGGGATCCTGCCAGATCAGCACTTCTTTCGGCACTTCCTTGCCCAAATAGCGCGAGCGCGGCCCCATGTCGCGGTGAGTCAGTTTGAACCAGGCACGGGCGAAAGCATCGGCGAAAGCCTGCGGGTCCTTATGAAAGCGACGCGAAATCGGTTCGTAAATCGGATCAAAGCGCAGCGACAGGTCGGCCGTCGTCATCATCGGGCGGTGTTTTTTCGACGAGTCGTGAGCGTCCGGAATCATGTCCTTGCCGGCAACATCCTTGGCCTGCCACTGTTTGGCGCCAGCAGGACTTTTGACCAATTCCCACTCATAACCGAAGAGCATGTCGAAGTAACCGTTATCCCACGTTGTCGGATTCGGTTTCCAGGCACCTTCAATGCCGCTGGTGGTGGTATGGACGCCCTTGCCGCTACCGAAACTATTTTTCCAGCCGAAGCCCATTTCCTCTATGGGCGCGGCTTCCGGCTCGGCACCCACCAGCTTCGGGTCGCCCGCGCCGTGCGCCTTGCCAAAGGTGTGGCCGCCGGCAACCAGTGCCACAGTTTCATCGTCATTCATCGCCATGCGGGCGAAGGTTTCGCGCACGTCACGACCCGAGGCGACCGGGTCCGGGTTGCCATTGGGGCCTTCCGGATTGACATAGATCAGGCCCATCTGCACGGCGGCCAAGGGGGATTCCAGGTCGCGTTCGCCACTGTAGCGTTTGTCGCCCAGCCACTCGGATTCGCTACCCCAGTAGATGTCTTCTTCCGGTTCCCAGATGTCTTGACGCCCGCCGGCAAAGCCGAAGGTCTTGAAGCCCATCGATTCCATCGCGCAGTTGCCGGCCAGAATCATCAGGTCGGCCCAGGAGAGCTTGTTGCCGTATTTCTGCTTGATCGGCCAGAGCAGCCGGCGAGCCTTGTCCAGATTACCGTTATCGGGCCAGCTGTTGATAGGCGCAAAACGCTGGTTGCCGGTGCCGGCGCCACCACGACCGTCTGAGATGCGATAGGTGCCTGCGCTATGCCAGGCCATGCGGACGAACAAACCGCCGTAATGTCCCCAGTCGGCCGGCCACCAGTCCTGCGAGTTGGTCATCAATGCGTAGAGATCCTTCTTGACTGCGCCCAGATCAAGTTTCTTGAATTCCTCGGCGTAGTTGAAATCCTTGCCCATGGGGCTGGATTTCGTGGAATGCTGATGCAGAATCTTGAGATTGAGTTGCTTCGGCCACCAGTCACTGTTCGATTGGGCACCTACCGTTGTCCTGCCGCCATGCATGCTGGCGAATGGGCATTTGCTTTCGCTACTCATAGCAATACTCCTTTTTGAAGTTGAAAAAATGGTGACTTAAATCGACGAACTTAAAACCCCGACAGCCTGTGCCAACAACACACCGGCACCCGTTAAAGTGATTCCCGTTCCGGCAGCAAAACGCAACCTGTCTGCGATGGTGCGCCCGACAAACGGGATGCGCAAGGTGGGTACAGCAATTCTGGTTTTCATTAAACGCTCCTTCTTTCGTGTGGGCACGAACAGATAATAGACAAACAAGGAACTATTTCATAATGAATAATATTTTCATTTATAATCGTTTTATTCGATAACGAAGTTATTCCGCCATGACCGTCCTGCCATCACTTAAACAACTGCAATATCTGATCGCACTTGCCGAGCAGCTCAACTTCACGCGCGCTGCGGAATCCTGCTTTGTCACCCAGTCAACCCTGAGTGCCGGTTTGAAGGAACTGGAAAGCCAGCTTGGCGCGCAGTTGGTCGAGCGCGACCGTCAAACCGTGTTGATGACGCCTATCGGACTAGAGATTGCCCAACGCGCACGTACCATCCTTGCTGCGTCTCAGGACATGGTCGAGCTGGCGGCAAACACTCAGCAACCGATGGCAGGGCTGATTCGGCTCGGCATCATTCCGACCATAGCACCCTTCCTGCTGCCACACGCCCTGCTGCTCCTGAGGGAGCGTTACCCCGATTTGCAACTGGCGCTACGCGAAGATCTCACGGCCAATTTGCTGGTGCGCCTGGAAGACGGACAACTCGACTTCGCCCTGATTGCCCTGCCCTACGACACCGGCAAGCTGATTGTTGAGCCACTATTCGAGGACGAGCTATGGGTCGTCGGACGCAAAAACGATCCGGAGCTCAAACCCAAAGCGGCCACGCACACACTGGCGCTAAGCGACCGCTTACTGCTGCTTGAAGAAGGGCACTGCCTACGCGATCACGCCCTCTACGCCTGCGGCAACCCTGCCCGCCGCACGACGGAATCCATTGAGGCCACCAGCCTGCTGACGCTGATACAAATGGTCGAATCCGGGCTGGGTATCGGACTGGTGCCACGCATGGCGGTTACCAACGGGCTGACAGACAGGCCCGGCCTTGTGGCAAGGCCGCTGAACAAGCCCTGCCCCGCGCGAACCATTGCGCTGGTTACGCGACGCTCTTCATTCCGGAAAGTTGAATTGCTGGCACTGGCCGAGGGGATTCGGCTATGCAATACCGCATAATTCCATTTTCAAATCAATGATGTCACGAAGACAAGCCGGAGACAGTGCAATTAGCACGGCAAAACGAAGTCGATGCCCCGAAGAAAATCCCCCTGGGGGACAAAGACAGGATTGGTTTGGAATTGGAATAAAGCGTCAGCCTTTTGACTCGACCCGGTAGTCGGCGGATTGGGCGTGCGCCGGCAAGCCTTCACCTTTTGCCAGCGTCGAGGCGATACGCCCAAGCGTCTTCGATGCTTCTTTCGAGACGCGGATCAGGCTGCTGCGCTTCTGGAAGTCATACACGCCGAGCGGTGAGGAGAAGCGCGCGCTGCCGGAGGTGGGCAGCACGTGATTCGGCCCGGCGCAGTAGTCGCCGAGCGCTTCGGAGGTGTAGGGGCCGATGAAGATGGCGCCGGCGTGCTGAATTTTTTCCACCCACGGTTCGGCATCGGCGATCGACAGCTCAAGGTGCTCCGGCGCGATGCGGTTGGCAATGGCGCAGGCTTCGTCCAGATCGCGCACGGCGATCAGCGCACCGCGATGCTCCAGCGAGGCGCTGATCACGTCCTTGCGCGGCATGGTCGGCAGCAGCTTTTCGATGGATTGTGCTACGCGCTCGATGTAGGCCGCGTCCGGGCAGAGCAGAATCGACTGTGCGAGTTCGTCGTGCTCGGCCTGCGAGAAGAGATCCATCGCCACCCAATCCGGGTCGGTCTGGCCGTCGCAGATCACCAGAATTTCGGAGGGACCGGCCACCATGTCGATGCCCACGACGCCAAACACGCGGCGCTTGGCGGCCGCCACGTAGGCGTTGCCGGGGCCGACAATCTTGTCCACCTTGGGTACGGTCTGCGTGCCGTAGGCCAGCGCGCCCACTGCCTGTGCACCACCGATGCAGAACACGCGATCAACACCAGCCAGCGCTGCAGCCGCCAACACCAGCGCGTTGCGTTCGCCACCCGGCGTCGGCACGGCCATGATCAGTTCCTTGACGCCCGCCACCTTGGCCGGAATCGCGTTCATCAGCACCGACGAAGGGTAGGAGGCTTTGCCACCCGGCACATAGAGTCCGACGCGGTCGAGCGGCGTTACCTTCTGGCCGAGCAGCGTGCCATCTACTTCTTCATACTGCCAGCTTTGCAGCGGCTGGCGCTCGTGATAGCTGCGCACACGTTCAGCGGCCGCTTCCAGCGCCGTGCGCTGTTCCTGCGGCAGACCGGCGAGCGCCTTGTCGAGCTCGTCACGCGAGAGTTCGAGTTCGGCCATCGACTTGACGGCCAGCCGATCGAAACGGTTGGTGTACTCAATCACGGCCGCATCGCCGCGCGCTTTCACGTCCGCCAGGATCGCAGCAACGGTACGATCAACCGATTCGTCCTGCGCACTTTCAAACGCCAACAGCGCATCCAAGCGCAGCTTGAAGTCGGCATCGTGGCTTGAGAAGCGCTTGATCGCTACGCTCACGAGCCGACGACTCCGGCAATCGCGTCGAGGATGGGCACGATTTTCTCGCGTTTGAGCTTCAAGGCCGCCTGATTGACGATCAGGCGCGAGGAAATATCGACGATGTGCTCGACAGCCACCAAATTGTTGGCTTTCAGCGTTCCCCCGGTCGACACGAGGTCGACGATGGCATCGGCCAGCCCGGCCAGCGGCGCGAGCTCCATCGAACCGTAGAGCTTGATCAGATCAACGTGCACGCCCTTGGCGGCAAAGTGCTCGCGGGCAATGTTGATGTATTTGGTCGCCACCTTCAGGCGCGCACCCTGGCGCACGGCGTTCTCGTAGTCGAACCCGACGGGAATGGCGACCATCATGCGGCATTTGGCGATCTTCAGATCCAGCGGCTGATAGAGCCCCTCGCCGCCATGCTCGATCAGCACGTCCTTGCCGGCCACGCCGATGTCCGCCGCGCCGTATTGCACGTAGGTCGGCGCATCGGTGGCGCGCACGATCACCACGCGCACATCCGCGCGGTTGGTCGGGATGATCAGCTTGCGCGAGGTTTCCGGGTTTTCCAGCGGCTCGATGCCGGCCGCGGCCAGCAACGGCAGCGTTTCTTCAAAAATGCGACCCTTCGAGAGGGCGATGGTAATGCCGTCCACGGCGTTGTTCCTTATATGCAGCGTGATAAAAGTGTGATTTTACCGCAAGGGCGGCGTGATCGCCTGCGGATTGATTCTTCCAATCAGCGGGGTAACTATGGCAATCCTCTTCGGCGAAAAGCAGGGCTAGCGATTGATGCCGCACTGCACGAGGTGCAGCGGAGTTTCGGCGAGTTACTCAGCAGTCAGGAATTAAGACTACAAGAATTACTTGACGCGCTTGACCGAAGCCCCCAGCGCGGAAAGCTTCTCGCCAATATCCTCGTAGCCGCGGTCGAGGTGGTAGATGCGCTCGATCAGCGTTTCGCCCTGTGCGACGAGGCCGGCGATGACGAGGCTGGCCGAGGCGCGCAGGTCGGTGGCCATAACCGTCGCGCCATCAAGCTTAGGCACGCCGGTGACCAGCGCGTTGTTGCCATCGATCTTGATGTCGGCGCCGAGACGGATGAGTTCGACGGCGTGCATGAAGCGGTTCTCGAAAATCGTTTCGCGGATCACTGCCGAGCCGTCGGCCACGGCGTTGATGGCCATGAATTGCGCCTGCATGTCGGTCGGGAAGGCCGGATACGGCTCGGTACGAATCCCTACGGCTTTGAGCCGTTGCGGCGCCTTGAGCGAAATCGTATGACCCTCGGCCGAGACATCGCAACCGGTCTCAAGCAGTTTGTGGATCACCGCGTCAAGGTAGTCGGCCGAGGTGTTGGTCAGGCGCACGTTGCCGCCGGTGGCCGCTGCGGCACACAGGTAGGTGCCGGTCTCGATGCGGTCGGGCATGATGGCGTGCGTTGCCCCGTGCAGGCGTTCGACGCCGCGGATGACGATGTGGTCGGTGCCCGCACCCGAAATCTGCGCGCCCATGGCGATCAGGCAGTTGGCCAGATCAACGACTTCCGGCTCGCGTGCGGCGTTCTCGATGACGGTTTCGCCGTCGGCTAGCACGGCGGCCATCATCAGGTTTTCGGTGCCGGTCACGGTGACCATGTCAGTCACCATGCGCGCACCCTTGAGGCGCGCGGCCTTGGCCAGCACATACCCTTGCTCGACGTGAATCTCGGCACCCATGGCCTGCAAGCCTTTGATGTGCTGATCGACCGGACGTGCGCCGATGGCGCAGCCGCCGGGCAAGGACACCTTGGCTTCGCCACAGCGCGCAACCAGCGGGCCGAGCACGAGGATTGAGGCGCGCATGGTCTTGACGAGTTCGTAGGGCGCAGTCGGGTTGTTCAGACCGCTGGAATCGAGCACTAGCGTGCCGTCGCCGCGCTCGACGCGCACACCCATCTGTTCGATGAGGCGCAGCATAGTCCCGATATCGTTGAGCTTGGGGACATTGGTCAGGCGCAGCGGCTCGGAGGAAAGCAGACAGGCGCAAATAATGGGGAGCGCGGCGTTCTTGGCGCCGGACATGGCGACTTCGCCGGCAAGTGGCGTACCGCCGGTAATCAACAACTTATCCACGGGTGGCTTTCAGTGCTTTGACTTCATCGGGGGTGAGGGTCTTCATCGACAGGGCGTGCAGTTCGCCACTGTCAAAATAGGGTTTCAGAATCGCATTGACCATCTGCTGGCGCGCCACGCGGCTTTTGCCGGCGAACGCCATGCTCACCAGAATGGCTTCGAAGTGTTGCCCGTCGCCGTCAACATGAATGCCTTCGCAGTCCAGCCCTTCGGCGATGATTCTCTTGATTGTCTCGGATTCCATCATGCTCATTAGCTTCAATACCTCAGTTTGTAACCGCTGCGCAGCATGGCCAGCGTAATTAACCCAACTACGACAAAACAAGCCGCCGCAACAGTCAGGCTGATGACTGGCGATATGTCGGATACCCCGAAAAAGCCGTAGCGAAACCCGTCGATCATATAGAACACGGGATTCAAATGGGACACCTGTTGCCAGAAGGGCGGCAGCGAGTGGATCGAGTAAAACACGCCGGAGAGCATGGTGAGCGGCATGATCAGGAAGTTCTGGAAGCCGGCGAGCTGATCGAACTTGTCGGCCCAGATGCCGGCAATCATGCCAAACGAACCCATGATGCCGCCGCCGAGCACGGCAAACGCCAGAATCCACAGCGGCGAGACAAACTGCAGCGGCGCGAACCACGCCGTGACCGCCAGCACGCCAATGCCGACCATCAGGCCACGCAACAGGGCCGCCACCACGTAGGCCAGGAAAAACTCGACGTAGGAAATGGGCGGCAGCAGGACAAAAACAACGCTGCCCGTAATCTTGGACTGGATGAGGCTGGACGAGCTGTTGGCGAAGGCGTTCTGTAGCACCGACATCATGATCAGGCCGGGAATCAGGAAGGCGGTGTAGCGCACGCCGTTGATCTGCACATGAGCATCGAGCACATGCGAGAAGATCAGCAGGTAGAGCAGCGCCGTGAGCACCGGCGCAGCGACCGTCTGGAAGCCCACTTTCCAGAAGCGCAGCACTTCCTTGTAGAGCAGGGTGCCGAAACCGCTCATGGCGCGACCTTGTCCTGCATTACGTTGACGAAAACATCTTCGAGGTCGGTCTGCGTCAAGCGCATGTCGTCGATCTGGCAGCCCGCTTGGCGAATCTCTGCAAGCAGCGGCTCAACATCGTCGAACCCGGCCAGACGGAACACCCACAGTCCGTTGGTTTGCGTCGCACGCTCACGCAGCGCGGCCGGCAGCGTCGTGTCGTCGCGCAGACGCAGGTTGAGCGTATGCCCCGACAGGCGCGCCAGCAAATTGCTGGTGGTATCGAGGGCGACAACCCGGCCCTGCTTGAGCATGGCGACGCGCCCGCACAAAGCTTCAGCTTCTTCGAGATAATGCGTGGTGAGGATGACGGTGTGCCCCTCGCGGTTGAGGCGTTGGACAAATTGCCACAGGCCCTGCCGCAGTTCGACATCGACGCCGGCAGTCGGCTCATCGAGCACGATGACCGGCGGCTTGTGCACCAACGCCTGCGCCACCAGCACGCGACGCTTCATGCCACCGGACAGGCGGCGCATATTGGTATCCGCCTTGGCGGTGAGATCAAGGTTGGCCAGAATCTCGTCGATCCAGTCATCGTTATTGCGGATGCCGAAATAGCCGGACTGAATGCGTAGCGTCTCGCGCACCGAGAAAAAGGGATCGAAAACCAGTTCCTGCGGAACCACACCCAAGCGGCGGCGCGCCTCGCGGTAATCGGTGAGCACGTCGTGCCCCATGACACTGACTTGCCCTTCGCTCGGGCGAACCAGGCCGGCCAGACAGGAAATCAGAGTGGTCTTGCCAGCACCGTTGGGGCCGAGCAGGCCGAAAAATTCTCCTTCGGCGATTTCAAGCGAAACGCCATCGAGCGCACGCAGGCTACCGAAGTTTTTAACAACGTGCTGAATGGAAACGGCGACGCCCATGGCATCTCAAGGCAAAAACACGGTCACTCTCGCCGGTCAGGCGAGCGGAAGGGATTCGGCGACGCCGTACAGCGTCGCCTGACTGATCATGCTGGCCGGTGGATTAGCCACTCGCATCGTCACCCCACGCTCACGCGCCGTACGCAACAGGCCAAAGACAACGCTCAGGGCGGAGGAATCGGTTTCTTCGGCCGCCGACAGATCCAGAACAAGCTCGCCGGAAGCTGAACGCAAAAGACCACGCCCCGCATCAAGCAGGGCGCTGGCATTGGTGATCAACATGGGCCCGCTGACGCGCAGCCCGCTGCCGCTCTGTTCGATCATTTTTTACCGGGTTCCATCTGTTTGTTCTTGTTCGCCAGCATCTGGATGAGACCATCAACCCCATTGGCGCGCACTTCCTGATTGAAGGTGTCTCGATAGTTGCTCACCAGACTGACGCCGGCAACGATGACGTCAAAAACCTTCCAGCCGCTTTCCGTCTTTTCGACCGCATATTCCAACGGAATCGGCTTGCTGCCCGGCTGTACGATCTCGGTTCTGACCAGAGCCTCATCATCGGCCGCCTGCATCCTGGTCGGCTTGTAGCGAACCGTCTGGTCACGATAACCGGTCAGCGCATTGGAGTAAGTGCGTACGAGCAGTGTTTTGAACTCCTCGGAAAGCTTCTTCTTTTGTTCCGGGGTGGCCTTGCTCCAATCCTTGCCCACAGCCAGTGCAGTCATACGCTGGAAATTGAAGTAGGGCAGTACTTTGGCATCGACAAGGGCGATGGCCTTGGCGGTATTGCCGTTCTGAATATCTTTGTCCTGACGCACGATGGTCAAAACGTCTTCAGTCACCTTCTTGATCATGGCGCCCGGCGCATCTTCCTGCGCCAACGCCGAACCACATGACACCAACAGACCCAATACCAACGAAAACAACAATCTCATCACGATCTCTTAAAAAAACAAGGGGAGCAAGAAAACTCACTCCCCCGAATTAATCAGTAACAACGGCTCAGCTTGCAATCATCACCCTTGCCATCGCGAATCTCGCTCTGGCGATTTTGCAGATACGCGTCGCGGATATAGTTGTATTTGTCAAAGGCTGCCTGCTCGACAATCTTGTCGGTCGGCAACAGGCTGGCGCGCAGATCGATAAAGCGCACGCCGACCAGTGAATTACGCAAAGGAACGTCGGAGACATACCAGACCGGATCCATGGCGGAATCAACCATCCAGCCGAAGGTATCACGCGTGGTGCGCGGCCCGATCAGCGGCCAGTAGAAGTACGGGCCGTCACCCACACCCCAAACACCCAGGGTCTGGCCAAAATCTTCGGTGTGCTTCTCAAGCCCCATTTCGCTGGCTATGTCGAACACACCACCAATGCCGATAGTCGAATTGATCAGGACGCGGCCAATATCGGACATACCCTGCTGACCCTTGCCTTGCAGCAAGTTGTTAACGGCCGTCAGGACATCCCAAATATTGCCAAAGAAGTTGCCGATGCCGGCCTTCACGGGCAGCGGAGCCGCCGCGTCATAGCCCTGGGCGATTGGCTTGATCACCACGTCAAGGCCTTCATTGACCGTAAACATGGCACGGTTGAAGCCTTCGTAGGGATCCTTGGGATTGTTTGCCGTTGTTGCGCAGCCTGCCAGGCCGCCCATGACGACGGCAGCGAATGCCACAGTACATACGCGCTTTGCCAGTTGAATTTTCACGAGCCGACCCTTCCTGTTATTTTTTGTCCGACCCTTCGGACGCCTTGTTGAACATAAACTGACTGATCAATTTTTCCAGCACTACCGCAGACTGCGTTTTAGCAAGCACATCCCCGGCCTTCAACATCTTCTCATCACCGCCCGCATCCAGCCCGATGTACTGTTCCCCCAGCAAACCGGCTGTCAGGATCGATGCGAATGTATCTTTCGGGAAACGATAGCGGCTGTCAATAGTCATCAGCACCACCGCTTCGTAGGCTTGGGGATCAAAAGAAATCTCCGTTACCCGCCCGACCACAACACCCGCACTTTTCACCGGACCACGCACCTTCAGGCCTCCGATGTTATCAAACTTGGCGGTTAGCTGGTACGTCTCAACGAAATTGGCGGCTGAAAGGTTGCCCACTCTTAGTGCTAAAAACAACAGTGCGGCAAAACCCAGCACCACAAAGAAGCCCACCCAGATATCTATCAGCTTGCGACTCATCACAGCCCCCGGAACATGAAGGAGGTCAAAATAAAATCCAGCGCCAGTATGGCCAGCGCTGAATACACCACCGTTCTTTTGATCGCCCCCGAGACGCCCTCTGCAGTTGGTTCCGCATCGTAGCCCTCGAAAACAGCAATCAGGGAAACAGCCACCCCGAACACAAAACTCTTGACGATGCCGTTCCAGATGTCAAAGCGGAAGTCTACCGACCCCTGCATCTGCGACCAGAAAGCGCCTTCGTCGACCCCGATAAAAACCACGCCGATCAAGTAGCCGCCAAAAACGCCGACGGCCGAGAACAAGGCGGCCAGCAGGGG
>JANNGP010000104.1:0-3019 GCA_031403915.1 Betaproteobacteria bacterium | reverse complement strand
ACTACCCCCACCGATACCGGTGTCGATGTCGGCATCGGCCAACTCGCCCCGCGTCTCGGCATCGCCTATCGCGCCAACGAAAAGACCGTCTTCCGCGCCGGCTACGGCATCAGCGTCGACCCCGATTCCTTCCGCCGCATGCGCGATTCTTACCCCGCCACAATCTCCTCCCAATTCACCGGCGCATCCACCTTTCAAAACGCCGGAACCTTGCGCATCGGCATCCCCGAAGTCGTCGGTCCCGCGCTCAATCAAGGCGTCATCGACCTTCCTCTCGCCGTCGGCACCACCACCTTCCCCCAGAAGTTTAACCGTGGCTACATCCAGTCGTTCAACTTCACCATTCAACGCGAAATCGGCGCCGGCTTCAACCTTCAGGCGATCGGCATCGTAACTTCCACATATGGCACTCGCACCGTTTGTCCATCGCAATCAGACCGCGAAGCTCGCTCGCGCTCTGGATAAGAAACAGGTCTACGAATGGCTCGTGACGCGCGGCTACTTCCCTGAGGCTTACGTTCTCCCGCCATGCTTCACTGTCACGAAGCATCCAGCGTACGGAAAGGTCTACTTCACGCACACATCGAAGAAGTTCACACCTCGAGTGACTGAGTATCAGCAAGTTCATTTTCCGAAGACAGACTACACGGACAGGACGTTCGGGGTCATCGATCCCGAACTTCATTCTGATATTGCGCACGCCTTCGCTGGCAACTGGAACACCATCCTCGGAGCGATCTTCCACCCAAAAAACAAGGTGTGTTCCTATAGTTTTCCAGTACCGCTGGACTCGAAGAATCTGGGATCAGTCGGGCAGATTCGGAGTGGCCGGATGATCTACGAGTTCATCGAAATGGCCGAGAACGACATCGCCGCCATCGCGCACCGCTTCAAGTTCTTGATCAAGTCGGACGTAAAGAACTTCTACCCATCTATCTATACTCACAGCATTCCGTGGGCCCTACATGGGAAGAAACGAATCCGCCAAGCCGCAAACCGGATGAACTATTCGTTTGTAGGCAATCGGCTCGACAAACTGTTCCAGAACTCGAATGACGGATGCACCAACGGCTTGCCCATTGGCCCCGCCGTATCCGACATCGCTGCGGAGGTTGTCATGTCCGCCGTGGATCGGCAACTGTCAGGTTCTATTCCTGAAGGCGCCGTCGTAGTTAGGTTCAAGGACGACTATCGCATCTTGGTACGAAATGAAGCAGAAGGCCGTACAATTATCAAGGCGCTTCAGGCAGCACTCAAGGACTATAGACTGGAATTGAACGACGAGAAGACTCAGTTTCACAGCCTGCCCAACGGAATATTTAGGGACTGGGTTTCACAGTACCACGCTGCTAATCGCACACCCAAGGCGT
This sequence comes from Betaproteobacteria bacterium, assembly GCA_031403915.1. Taxonomy (GTDB): domain Bacteria; phylum Pseudomonadota; class Gammaproteobacteria; order Burkholderiales; family Rhodocyclaceae; genus Propionivibrio. Next base: position 1,649 of record JANNGP010000104.1, on the reverse strand, counting down.
ACTATCCCTTCCGACGCTTCAAGGAGACTTACCTATCCGTTGTTGCCATCGATAGGGCAAACGCAGGATGTGGCGTCATTGATCGGTTCCTCGCCGACATCGTCACCAAGAAGTATCGACTACGAGTTAAACTCGACAAGAGAACCTTACCTAAGGTGCTCAGTCTTTTGCTTATGCTTGGCGCACTACGCACCAAAGCATTTCCCAAGGTCCTCGCAACTATCGAATCAATCCTCCAGTCCCCGTTTGGCAGGAAGCATTCGGCAGAGATCGCTGAGCACCTTGGCGATCACTTGGCTCAACTATCTACGCGTGAAGCGGAAAATCGATACTTGATCGCCTGGATTTGCTACTTTCTGCGTGCCAACAGTCTCAATGGCTACATCACGGCAAAGTACAAATACATTGATCCGGTAGTCCGTGCAACCTATACAAGCCGCTTTACCCTTTACGGGCACTGCAAGGACTTCAAGGTCTTCTTGGGGGTCAAGCAAGCGGCAAAGAAGACTCCATTGCTGAAACACCTCGATGTTTTCAAGCCGCAATGAAGAGGGCCAAACCACTCAACGCGGCTTGTGGCGCCCTGCTGTCTTCGGACCTCTTTTCGCTCTAGCGCCGGTCGGCCGTCCCAGGACGGTGAGCCCAAACCTTAATTGACGCCTCTCAGGGTCAGTCGGTGGCGCAGTCCTGCGCTGACTCCAGCGGGCAGACCCAGAACCTCGAATGGCTCACTTATCCACAGCCGGTCCCGCCCCCTGCACCCCCTCAAAGCAGTAAAAAAATTGATCAACTCAAAAAATCTAGAGAGTTGAAAAAGCGAGTGCGGCATCGCCCGTCTCCGACGGGCGATCCGAAATGTAAAAAAAGACCCGGGAATTCGTAAATTGGGACCTTTTTTACGACGTCCAGCACTGTTCTGTAAATTTGCGATCGGTACTTCATCTACCAAGTTATTGATAAATATGACGATTTAGAAAATTTGCAAGGAGTTTTTACAATATATATTCAGCAGACGACGCCTACATCGACCTCTCGGCCCTGCCCGGCGTCGGAGCCGACCACGGCGCGGCCATCGCCGCGGCGATCAAGGCTCGCGTCAAGGCCGCCACCGGCCTGAACTGCTCGATCGGCGTGACGCCCAACAAACTGCTGTCCAAGCTGGCGTCAGAGCTCGACAAGCCCGACGGCCTGACGATCCTGCGCGCGACCGACATCGCAGCCCGTCTGTGGCCGCTGCCGGCACAGCGCATCAACGGCATCGGCCCCAAGGCGGCAGCGCGCCTGACCGCCGAGTGCGCAATCAACACCATCGGCGAACTCGCAGCGGCCGACCCGCAGATGCTGATCGAACGTTTTGGCCGCAGCTATGGCGCCTGGCTGCACGCCGCCGCGCATGGCCGCGACGAGCGCCCGGTGGTGACCGAACAAGAAACCACCAGCATCAGCCGCGAGACCACCTTCGAGCGTGACCTGCACGCCAAGCGCGACCAGGCGCTGCTGACACCGCTGTTCACCCGTTTGTGCGAGCAACTCGCGGCCGATCTGCAGCGTCACCAACTGGAGGCACGCACTATCGGCATCAAGCTGCGCTACGACGACTTTCGCATCGTCACGCGCGTGCTGACACTGCCCGCCGCCACCGCACAGCC
>JANNGP010000103.1:0-53176 GCA_031403915.1 Betaproteobacteria bacterium | reverse complement strand
CACGCTGAAAACGCCCCAGTGGTAGGGCATGGCCCCCTGCGCCCGAACGATTTCCGTCAGCCGGACCGAGTCGTACAGCAGGCAGCTTCTTTGCAAGCTATCGCGACGTCTTTGTTGCCGTCGATGAAGATGCCTGAAAGCACGGAAAACAAGCTGCTGGGTGCGCCTTTGGGTACGCTGCTGGGTGTTTTCGGTGGCACCTTCGATCCGCTGCATTTCGGCCACCTGCGGCTGGCTGAAGAGGCCGCAGGTGCCTTGGGGCTGGCGCGTGTGCGCTGGATTCCCGCCGGCCGGCCGGCATTGCGCGACTCGCCGCAGGTCAGTGCTGTGCAGCGCCTTGAGATGGTGCGTCTGGCCATCGCCGGAAATCCGCGTTTCGAACTTGATGCGGCTGAAGTTGAGTCCGGTCAGCCAAGCTACACGGTGCCCACGCTGGAAAGACTGCGTCAGCCCGGCTTGTGCGGTACGCATCGTCCGCTGGTCTTGCTGGTCGGCGCCGATGCCTTTGCTGCCATGGCGGAGTGGCATCGCTGGGCAGACCTGTTTGATCTGGCACACATCGCTGTGGCGCATCGTCCGGGTTTTCCGCTCGATGCCGCCAGTTTGCCTGCGCCACTGGCCCGTGCCTATCGGGAAAGGTTTTGCGCCAACCCGGCAGAACTGGCCGGGACGCCGGCCGGCCGCATCATTCCCTTCGCCATGACGCCGCTCGATATTTCTGCAACCCGGATACGCGCTTTGCTGTCCAACTCCAGGAGTGCACGGTATCTGATGCCGGATTCACTTATTACGTATATTCAAGACCACCACCTTTACCCGGAGAACTGATCGCCCAATGAAACTTACCCAGCTTGAGAAGATTGTTGTCAATGCCCTTGAGGATATCAAGGGCAAGGATATTGAAATCATCAATACCGCCAAACTCACTCCGTTGTTCGAGCGCATCGTTATTGCCAGCGGCGATTCGAATCGTCAGGTCCGGTCGCTGGCCAGTAATGTCGAAGACAAGGTGCGCGAAGCCGGCGGTGAAATTCTGTCGACCGAAGGCGAAGATGGTGGCGAATGGGTGCTGGTCGATCTGGGGGATATCGTCGTTCACGTCATGCAGCCGGCTATTCGTAGCTACTACAATCTGGAAGAACTGTGGAACGGCAAAGGCCCGGCTCGTGTGCGCAAGGCGGCTGCCGCTGCGGCGTAAGGCTAAACGACATTAACCACGGCAAGCACAGCGTGCACAGCGAAAGACGGAAAGGCATAATATCGCCGGATTTGTCGTGCCACCGCACTTCGTATGATTTCGTGGGCATTTGTTTTTCGCCGTGTTCGCCGTGCCCGCCGTGGTTATCTCTTAAATCATGAAGCTCACCATCCTTGCCGTTGGCCACAAGCTTCCCGAGTGGGTGGCCAAGGGCTGCGCCGAGTACATCAAGCGCATGCCGCGCGAGTTGCCGGTCAGTGTGGTCGAAATCAAGCCCGAGCCACGCGGCTCGAAAGCCCGTGAGCAACTCCTGGCCGCCGAGAAAACCCGATTGCAGGGGGCGTTGCAAGGCTACAGCCGTTTGGTGGTGCTCGATGAGCGAGGTGAGGATCTGACCACCGTGAGATTGGCCGCCCGTCTGGAAGAGTGGATGCGTGAAGGCGGCGATACCGCCTTCATCATTGGCGGTGCCGACGGCATCGACGAGGAATTGAAACAGCGTGCCGACGATACCATCCGCCTTTCCAGTCTGACCCTGCCGCACGCCATGGCCAGACTGGTGCTGTGTGAGCAGCTGTATCGCGCCATCAGCGTGGTCAAAAACCATCCCTATCACCGCGAGGGATGATGCCGCCAAATTTGCGCAACCCACGCATCCACCTCGCCTCGCGCAGCCCGCGTCGGCGTGAGTTGCTAACGCAGATCGGTGTCGGCTTCGACACCATCGTTTTTCGCGACCCGCCGCGAGCAGACAAGGAGCTCGATGAGACGCCGCATGCCGGCGAAACGCCGATTGACTACGTGCAGCGTGTGGCGATTGTCAAGGCCGAACACGGCTGGCGCATTGTCGAGTGGCGCAAGCTGCTGCCGCAGCCGGTACTTTCCGCAGATACCACGCTGGAGTTTGCAGGCGAAATTATCGGTAAGCCGCTCGACACAAACGATGCTTGTGCCATTCTGCAACGTCTTTCAGGCCACACGCACCGTGTGCTGACAGCGGTTGCCGTGGCATTTGAAGGACACGTTGAATCGGTGCTGTCGGTCAGTGAGGTGCGCTTCGGCGTGCTCGACGAAGCCGAGATCAGGCGCTACGTGGCCAGCGGCGAATCAATGGACAAGGCCGGTGCCTATGGAATTCAAGGCCATGCCGGACTGTTTGTCGAGCAACTGAGTGGCAGTTATACCGGCGTGATGGGGTTGCCGTTGTTCGAGACGGGGGGATTGCTCAGGCGCTTTGGTTTTCCGCTGTAAGCCAGATAATGCTGAGTAGTAAGTCGAGGGAGTAGGTCGGAAAAGCGAAGCGTCTTCCGACGTTTGATGTTTTTCGGCATACTTCCACCATGAGTGATTACCGTCGTAACCGGATCCCCGGTGGCACCTATTTCTTCACGGTCAACCTGCTGGAACGCAAGAGTCGCTTGCTTGTCGATCATATTGCCCTTTTGCGGGAGTCAGTACGAGCCGTTAAGATGCGCCGTCCGTTCCATATCGACGCATGGGTGGTATTGCCAGATCATCTTCATGCTGTCTGGACCTTGCCTGAGGGTGATTCCGATTACTCCGGGCGGTGGAGATTGATCAAAATTGCTTTTGCCAAAGGTTTGCCGAAAACAGAACGGCGCTCAGCCATCCGCCTCGCCAAGGGTGAGCGCGGTATCTGGCAACGACGTTTTTGGGAGCACACGATTCGAGATGATGCCGATTATGTGGCGCATGTCGATTATGTGAACATAAATCCGCTGAAACACGGACTTGTGGAGCGTGTGGCCGATTGGCGGGATTCGTCATTCCACCGGGATGTGGCGAGGGGGCTTTATCCAGTGGATTGGGCTATGGAACCGCTGGATTTTCTGGCGGGGGAGCGTTAGCCTGCCATGGCCATGCGTCGGAATGCGCCTTCGGCTTTTCCGACCTACTCCCTTTTAAGACGGGTCAAGATAAATTCCGCCGCCTCTTGTGCGCCGCTGGGATCGGGTACCGGTCGCGCCGGCTGTTGCCATACTTCGTCAAGCGTATTGCTCAGGCATCCCGTCGTTAATTCCGTATCGCTAACCTCGCGGCAACGGGCGTTTCTTTCCAGCCAGTCGATCAGGCAGTCCTGCTCAGGCCAGTCGTCGCGCCGCAGGTAGAGCACCGGCGTGCCGTTGCACGCAGCTTCGGTGAAGGTGCCGTAACCGGGTTTGGTAAGCACAGCATCGACGCTGCACAGCAGATCGCTGAAGTGCAGACCAAGCGGCTCGAAGGCGGAAAAATCATCACGCTCGATGTTCCAACTTAGCGGAATCAGCCAGCGCACGCCTTTGCTGCGCGGCCAACAGTCTACGGGCAACTGTTTTTCGATCCCGCCAAAGGCAATCAGGACGATCCGTTCGCCGGGAGAGCAGGCCAGCTTCTTGCGCAACTCGTCCCGGCGGTTTTGTCCGAGAGCGGCGACCGGGGCAAGTGTGCGCAGTCGTGGCAGATCGATCATCGGCATGGCGGGGGTCAGGCGCAGAAAGCACTCGGCACTGCGGTAGGCGGAAAGAATCTGTCGGTGAATCTCGGCGGCCCAGGGTTCGTCGGTAAAGAAGTGGACAAACAAATCGGCCCAGTTAAGCGAGCACATTGAAAGCGAAGGAATGCCGGCTTGTGCCGCGCCGGCGAGCGGCAGGTAGGCGACATCGGTGAGTACCAGATCGGGTTTCAGGTCGCCGAGAAAAGAGGCCTCTTCGGCAACACGCTGCACCCAGTCTGCATGCTGCTGGCGATAGGCTAGCGCGGTTGCGGCATAGTCGATACGTACTGCGTCCTGCATGACAAAACCGAAGTCGCTTGTTCCGGGAACGTGCAGAAAATCGACTCTGATCCGGGCGCGTAGTTTTTCAGGCAACAGGCCGCTACGCACGGTCAGGCGCAAATCAGGCAGCCGGCGTGCAAGCTCATTGAGGATGGGCGCGGCCTGCGCCAAATGCCCGAAGCCGTGCGAGGAGATGTCGACGAAGAGATGCGTCATGGTTTATGGATTGGTACCACGAAGAACACGAAGATCACGGAGAGAGGCAATAAGTGAAAGTTGCCGGATTGTGCATTTTTGGAATCTTTCTTTGTGACCTTCGTGCTCTTCGTGGTTAATCGATCCTATATAAAACGTGCGAGCAGCGCCCCTTGCATTTCAGCAGGCAGCGGTATCCAGACGCGATGCCCGTTGCCGGGGGCGACGGTTAGGGCAGCGCCATCGGCGTTTTCCATGCGTTCCAGCGTGAGTTCGCGGTTGCCCGAAGGATGAATGATTTCGATGCGGTCACCGACCGAGAACCGGTTTTTAACGTCGATCTCAGCCATGCCGCGCGCGGCATCGAAGGAGACAAAATCGCCGACATACAGGCTGCGCCCGGATTCGGAATGGCCGCGCAGGTAGTTCTGCATCTCGTGTTCGTGGTGGCGCTGGTAAAAACCGTCGGTATAACCCCGGTTCGCTAATCCTTCCAACTGGCCAAGCAGGGCAGGGTCGAACGGCCGGCCGGCCAAGGCATCATCGATGGCTTTGCGATAGGCCTGTGCGCTGCGTGCCACGTAGTAAGCAGACTTTGTTCTACCTTCGATCTTGAGTGAGTCGACGCCGATCTCGATCAGGCGCTGCACGTGTTCGATGGCGCGCAGATCCTTCGAGTTCATGATGTAGGTGCCGTGTTCGTCTTCTTCGATGGGCATTAGCTCGCCGGGGCGTTCCTTCTCTTCAAGCAGCCACACCTTGCTGGCGGAATGCACATCACCGCCGGCATCTTCTTCGCCAGCCTTGACCTTGTAGTCCCAGCGGCAGGAGTTGGTGCACGAGCCCTGATTCGGGTCGCGGTGATTGAAGTAGCCGGAGAGTAGGCAGCGTCCGGAGTAAGCGATGCACAGCGCGCCATGCACAAAGACTTCAAGCTCGATGTCCGGGCATTCCTGACGGATCTCGGCCACTTCATCGAGCGAGAGTTCACGCGAAAGGATGATGCGCGAAACGCCGAGTTTCTGCCAGAAACGTACCGTCGCGAAGTTGACGGTGTTGGCCTGTACCGAAAGGTGGACGGGCATCTCCGGCCAGCCATCACGCACCATGTCGATCAGGCCGGGGTCGGCCATGATCAGCGCATCCGGCTTGAGCGCGATGACCGGCGCCATGTCAGCCAGATAGGTGCGCACCTTGACGTTATGCGGCAGTACATTGCTGACCACGTAGAACTGCTTGCCGCCGGTGTGGGCTTGCGCGATGGCGCCGCCTAGCGTCTCGATGTTGCCGAATTCATTGTTGCGCACGCGCAAGCTGTAGCGCGGTTGTCCGGCATAGACGGCGTCGGCGCCAAAAGCGAAGGCAGTACGCATCATGGCCAGTGAACCGGCCGGCGCGAGCAACTCGGGGCGGCGCAGGGCGTCGTTGGGCAAGGCAGAAAAATCTGGCATGGAAGCTTTGTCGGGGAACAGGGAAGTCGAGGTAGAATGAGGCAAGAGTCTCATTTTACCCGCATTCCCCGGATCACCTCCCATGCCAGAAGATATCCTGATCAACTTTACGCCGCAGGAAACGCGCGTCGCCGTGATGTATCAGGGCGCCGCGCAGGAACTGCACATCGAACGCACCGCCAGTCGCGGCTTGGTCGGTAATGTGTATGTCGGACGCGTCGTGCGCATTCTGCCCGGCATGCAGTCCGCATTCATCGATGTCGGCCTGGAACGCACCGCGTTTCTACATGTGGCCGATATCTGGGAGCCGCGCAACAACGGCGATCCAATACGCCCCATTGAGCGCATTCTGTTTGAAGGGCAGAGTGTGGTCGTGCAGGTGGTCAAAGACCCGATCGGCACCAAGGGTGCGCGACTGACAACACAGATGTCGGTGGCCGGGCGCATGCTGGTCTATCTGCCGCAGGATAAACATATCGGTATCTCACAGCGCATTGAGAGTGAAGCCGAGCGTGAGGCACTGCGTGAAAAAATTTCCCGGCTGGTGCCGGACGACGAGCCGGGCGGGTTCATCGTGCGCACCATGGCCGAGAGTGCAACAGAAGAAGAGCTGGCCAACGATATTGAGTATTTGCGCAAAATCTGGCGAGACATTCAGACGCAGTCAAAAACCATTGCTCCGCCCGGAATGCTGTATCAAGAGTTATCGCTGGGTCAGCGCGTGCTGCGTGACTTCGTTAACCCGGAAACCACACGCATCGTCATCGACTCGCGCGAGAATTTCCAGAAGCTGACAGCCTTTGCCGCCGAGTACACCCCGACCGTTGCGCCACTGCTCAATCATTATCTTGGCGAACGTCCGCTGTTTGACTTGTACGGAGTCGAGGACGAAATCCAGAAGGCGCTGGCACGGCGCGTTGACCTCAAGTCGGGCGGTTATCTGATCATCGACCAGACCGAAGCCATGACGACGATCGACGTCAATACCGGCGGTTTCGTCGGCGTGCGCAATTTTGATGATACGGTATTCAAGACCAATCTGGAGGCGGCACAAACCATCGCCCGACAACTGCGTTTACGCAATCTCGGCGGCATCATCATTACCGACTTCATCGACATGGAAAGCGATGAACACAGGATCGCCGTGCTGGCCGAATTTAACAAGGCCTTGTCGCGTGACCACTCCCGCCTGACGGTCAATGGGTTTACCGCGCTCGGACTGGTCGAGATGACGCGCAAACGGACGCGCGAATCATTGGCCCATGTGTTGTGTGAAGAGTGTCCCACCTGTGGCGGGCGCGGCGAGGTCAAGACGGCACGGACGGTGTGCTACGAAATATTGCGCGAACTGCTGCGCGAAGCCCGTCAGTTCAACGCCCGGGAGTTTCGTGTGCTTGGCAGCGTCTCGGTTATCGATGTGTTTCTCGATGAAGAATCACAGGGGCTGGCTATGCTCTCCGACTTTATCGGCAAGCCGATTTCGCTGCAGGCTGAACCCAGTTATGCGCAGGAGCAATACGACATTGTCTTGATGTGATTAAGCCTGTGACACTGTGCGTGGACGACCGTGGTTTTTTACAGTTTTCAACTATTGAAATTGACGAGAATATAGAATCAACGCTATAGGAAAAAAGGAACCACCTGATGAAAACCAATCTGCCCGTGACTCAAAGAGCAGCGGCATTCCCCCACGGTCGCTACATCGTTTCGCGTACCGATCTCAAAGGGATAACCACCTACGTTAACGACACCTTCGTAAAGGTCAGCGGGTTTTCGCGCGAAGAGCTGGTTGGCAAAAACCATAATGTGGTGCGCCACCCGGACATGCTGGAAGGCGCATTCGCCTGGTTGTGGGATACCATCAAGCAAGGGCGGCCATGGCGCGGCATCGTCAAGAATCGCTGCAAGAACGGCGATTACTACTGGGTCGATGCGCTGGTGGTGCCGGTCTTCAAGAATAACGAGGTGATCGGTTACATGTCGGTACGTACCGAGCCGACACGGCAGCAGATTACCGATGCCGAGAGTTTTTATCAGAAACTCAAGGAAGGCAAAGCCTCGATTCCGAAGACGGAACTTTGGAAGCGCATCTCGCTGAAGGTCAAGCTCAAAAGCATGGTGGCATTTCTGCTTGGCTTGCAGGTCGCGGGCGGAATTGTGCATCAGTTCGGGGCGTCGCTTGGAATTTCGCTTGAAACAACCAGTCTGATTCTGCAAGCTTTCGGCATTGCCGGTATTGCGGCCAGCGCAGCTTTGCTGGTGACCCATAGTCAGATGCTGACCATCATCAACCGCATTGTTGGCCGCCTCGACAATATCGCGCAGGGTGATCTGACCGATGAGATCCCGCTCAGTCGGGAAGATGAATTGGGCAAACTCAATGATTCGCTGGTCACCATGCAGACGCACCTCAAGGCCATGATGGCCGAGATTGCCGAATCGGCCGATCTGATGGGAGACAGCGCGGACGCGCTCAGTGTTGAAATGGAGCAGACACGCAGTGTCACGCATGCCCAGTCGGACGCCGTAACCCGCATCGCCTCAGCGGTTGAACAACTGGTGGCCTCGGTTAACGAGATTGCCGACAGCGCGCAACAAGCGACGCAGTCGGTGGAGGCTTCGCACGCACTGCTCGGACAGGCGTCAACGAGCATGGGGGACAGCCAGACAGCAACAGCCAATGTGGTGAGCGCCGTGGAAGGCGCCGGCAGAACGATGACTGAACTGTCGCAATCCATTCTGGCCATTGATCGTGTCAGCCAGGTCATTCGCGGCATTGCCGATCAGACCAACCTGCTGGCGCTGAATGCTGCCATCGAAGCGGCACGCGCAGGCGAAGCCGGCCGAGGCTTTGCCGTGGTGGCCGATGAAGTGAGAAAGCTGGCAGAACAGTCGAGCAAGCAAACGACGGAAATTGCTGACAGCGTGCAGGAAATTCAACGGGTTACCCAGCTGGCACTTGACTCCATGGAAGCGGCGGGGACACACGTCGCCAGCACCGATAGCGCCATGAATGCGGCACGTGACGGGCTGGATTCGGTGGCGCGGCACGGTGAAGAAGTGGCCGCCATTTCCCGGCATATTGCTGACGGAACGCGCCAACAGGCGGCGGCGGGTAATGAAATTGCGAGTCAGGTTGAGGGTATCGTAAGCGGGATCGACTCGACCTCCTCGGCAATTTCCGAAGTGACCGATAAAACTGTCCGCATGAAAGGAAGTGTTGCACAATTGCGGCAGTTAATTGCCTACTTCCGTTTCATCCGCTAATCGATGCGCTAAAGGGTTATCTGGAGCCGAGCCATGCAAACCTTTGTTTGGGGCGAAGAGTTTTATACCGGCATCGGCAACATCGATGAGCAGCATCACGGGCTGGTTGATCTGTTCAACAAGCTCAGCGAATCTCTGACGGCAACAGAAAGCTCGAGTGAGGCGGCTATTCAACTCGTGTTTGCGCAGCTGATGGAGTACACGAAGTTTCACTTTTCTGCCGAAGAAGCCCTGATGCGGTCGGAAAATGTGGATCAGCGGCACATTGCGCTGCACCTGAAACTGCATGACGAATTTGTCGAGCAGGTGCGCGCCATGTGGAGTGCCCGGGGCGCATTAAGCAATCCTGCCCAAGTGTTTCTGTCTTTTCTGACCGCCTGGCTTTGTTTGCATGTGCTTGGCGTTGATCAGGCGCTGACGCGCCAGATTGCGCTGATCAAACTCGGTGAAACACCGGAGCATGCCTTCGAGACGGAACTGCTCAGGCCGAGGGACAAGAGCGCGGAGGCCATGATCAAGGCATTGCGTAACACCTACCAGATCGTTTCCAGACTCAGCGTGGAGTTGATGACGGCCAACCGTTTTCTGGAAGAACGGGTGGTGGCGCGCACTACGGAACTGGAGCAGGCCAACAAAGCGCTGGTGGCGGCCAACCAGAGGCTTGAAGTCTTTTCCCAGACCGACGGTTTGTTGAATATTGCCAACCGCAAGTTTTTTGACGCCCGGTTGCACGACGAATGGAATCGCGCTATCCGCGAACAAAATCCGATCGGCCTGTTGATGATCGATGTTGATTTTTTCAAGAACTACAACGATCACTACGGTCACCAAGCCGGAGATGCCTGCCTGCAGGCGGTGGCCAAAGCCGCAGCAAGCAAGATGGTGCGCGCAATCGATTTGCTGGCGCGTTATGGCGGGGAGGAGTTTGTCGTGGTTTTGCCCAATACGGCGATTCAGGGTGCCTACAAGTTTGCGCTCAGTATCTGCGAGGCGGTCGCTGCACTGAACATTCCGCACGCAAAATCGTCAGTGGCCAAGCATGTAACGGTGAGCGTTGGTGTTGCCTCGATCCTGCCGGATCGGAACTCGACCGCGGATCAGGCTGTGGCGGCGGCCGATCAAGCGCTGTATGCGGCGAAGCAGCAGGGGCGTAACAGGGTCTGCCTGGCCTGATTATCCGCAAGAATCTCCAGCGCCCGCTACGATTTTGTTAGCAAGCGCCGGGTTTCTTTCAGGCCGATGTCGTGCAATACATCGTCGACTCGCCTTCAATCACTGTCTTGCCGTTGACAGTGCACACGGCGTCAAGAATGCAACGACGTTTGCTGACAAGGACTTCGCGCACTGTCACCGTGGCGGTAACGGTGTCGCCGATGCGAACCGGTGCCTTGAATTTCAGCGTCTGCCCCAGATACACCGTACCTGCCCCCGGCAACTTGTTGCCCAGAACGGCCGAGATGAAGCCCGCCGACAGCATGCCCTGAGCGATGCGCCCGCCAAACTGGGTGGTTTTGGCATAGTCCTCGTCCAGATGAACCGGGTTGATGTCGGTCGAAATGCCTGAAAACAGGACGATATCCGCTTCAGTCACCGTTTTGGCGATGCTGGCGCTCATGCCGGGTTGCAAATCTTCAATATTGTAGCCACCGTGGGAATTCATTGCTTTTCTCCATGTCTATGGGGTACAGAGTTGTCCATGATACACAAGACCAATTGATACAGAGTGGATCGAGATGACACAACCTCCTAAACCAAGCCTTGAGTTTGATAGCCTTGTTCCCCCGGTTCCCTTTAGCCGTCGCAGTTTCATTGTGACTTCACTGGCAGCCGTTTTTGCTCTGTCGGTACAACCTGTAAAGGCGCAAACCGCTATTACGACCGATGCCAGCGGGCTGACCGCAAGCGAGATCAAGGTTGGCGACATGCCGGCCTATCGTGCACAACCTGCGACGGGTAGCAATTTCCCGGTTGTCCTTGTGGTGCAGGAAATATTTGGCGTCCACGAATACATCAAGGACACGTGCCGGCGTCTTGCCAAGCAGGGTTATCTGGCCATTGCTCCGGAGCTTTACGCGCGGCAGGGTGACCCCCGGCAGTATACGAACACGCAGGAGTTGATCACCAATCTGGTGAGCAAGGTGCCGGATGCGCAAGGCGCTGGCCGAGGGTAATGCCGCCAGCAAGGCGTCAAGTATTCAGGTGTATGACAACGCTCCGCACGCGTTTCATGCGGATTACCGGCCGAGCTATCGCAAAGAAGAGGCGGAGGACGGCTGGAAGCGCCTGTTGGCGTGGTTCAAGGCGAACGGGGTTTAAGAAAGGTTTTAACCATGGCGAACACGGCGAAAGGCAAAACCGCTTTCACCACAGAGACACAGAGATCACGGAGAAAAACTAAATCTGTTCCTTGTGTCCGTTGTGGTTGAAACGCTTTTCTTTGCGAACCTTTGCCTCTTTGCGCCTTTGCGGTGGATTTCTGGTTTTCGCTTATTTCAAACCCCGAAGCACAGGTATTTGATTTCCAGAAATTCCTCCAGTCCGTGTCTTGAACCTTCACGCCCGAGGCCGGACTGCTTGATGCCGCCAAAGGGTGCGACTTCGTTGGAGAGAATGCCGACGTTCACGCCGACCATGCCGTACTCCAGCGCTTCGCCGACGCGAAAACAGCGCGCCACATCTGTGGAATAGAAGTAGGCAGCGAGACCGAACTCGGTGTCGTTGGCCAGTTCAATGGCCTCGGCTTCGCTCGAGAAGCGGAAAAGCGGGGCAACAGGGCCGAAGGTTTCTTCGCGTGCGATGCGCATTCCTGGGGTGACGCCGGCCAGAATTGTCGGCTCAAAAAAATTGCCGCCGTGCGCGTGACGCTTGCCGCCAGAGAGAATTTTCGCACCCTTGCCGACGGCGTCGGCGATGTGTTCCTCGACTTTGCTCAAAGCCGCGCTATCGATCAACGGCCCTTGTGTGACGCCGTCCTCGCTGCCGTCGCCCACCTTGAGCGATGCAACGCGAGCGGCAAGTTTGTCGGCAAAGGCGTCGTAAATACCGTCTTGCACAAGCAATCTGTTGGCACACACGCAGGTCTGCCCGGTATTGCGGAACTTGGATTGCAACGCGCCTTCAACCGCGGCGTCGATATCCGCATCATCAAAAACGATGAAGGGCGCATTGCCGCCAAGTTCCAGCGACAGTTTTTTGATAGTGAGCGCACACTGCGCCATGAGCAGACGCCCGACTTCGGTCGAACCGGTGAATGAGAGCTTGCGTACGATAGTGCTGGCGGTAAGCGCGCCGCCAATAGCCACTGGATCGCCGGTTACCACGTTGAGTACGCCCGGCGGAATGCCGGCTTCTTCGCCCAGCACGGCAAGCGCCAGCGCACACAGCGGCGTCTGCTCGGCCGGTTTGACAATCAGCGTGCAGCCCGCCGCCAGTGCCGGTGCGACCTTGCGCGTGATCATGGCCAGCGGGAAATTCCACGGCGTGATCGCCGCGCACACCCCGACCGGTTGGCGGATGGTCATCAGGCGCTTGTCGGTGGTCGGGCTGGGGATCGTTTCGCCGTAGGCACGCTTGGCTTCCTCGGCGAACCACTCGATGAAAGAAGCGCCGTAAGCGACTTCGCCACGCGCTTCGGCCAGTGGTCTGCCACACTCGGCGGTGATCAGTCGTGCCAGATCGTCTGCGTTGGCCAGCACCAGCGTGAACCAGCGTTTAAGAACGGCAGCACGCGACTGCGCCGGCGTTTTGCGCCAGCCGACCCAGGCCTGATTGGCGGCGTCAATGGCACGTAAAGTCTCGGCTTCCCGCATGTCGGGTACGGTGCCAAGGGGCTCGCCATTGGCCGGGTTACGTACAACCATCGCCGCACCGTTGTCGGCGGGCAACCAGAGGCCGTTGATGTAGCCAAGGCTGCGCAGAAGTTTGGGGTTGGAAAGGCGCATGTGTCTATCCTTCATGGGAACATACATCAGTTTATACTTCACCCCATGCCTGTCTACCGTCTCGTTGCCTGTTGTCTTGCGTTGTTGCTTGCCGCGTGCAGCAGCGCGCCACCTGTGCCCGATACGGGTTCAACGCCACCGCCACAGCGTGCCAGTCATTCCGAAAAAGGTCAGGAAGTCGCCATCTTTTCCATGGGGCTAATTGATACCGGTTACCGTTTTGGCGGCAAGAATCCCGAGGCGGGGCTGGATTGCAGCGGCATGGTGGCCTACATCTTTGGCAAGGCGGCGGGTTTAAAAGTCAGTGGGAGCGCGGCTGACATTGCCCGTAAAGGGCGGCCTGTCGAACGCAACAACCTGCGCCCCGGTGATCTGGTTTTTTTCAACACCCGTAACGCGGCGTTTTCACACGTGGGCATTTACATCGGCGATGAACGTTTCGTCCATGCACCATCAACTAACGGGCGGGTGCGAATCGACCAGATGAGTGCCCGTTATTATGCGCAGCGCTATGAGGCGGCGCGCAGCTACTTCGATTGACCTGGAAAAAGCAGTTAACCGCGGAGGGCACAGAGAACACGGAGGAAAAACGAAGAAATAGGATGGGAAGATCACTCGCCCAATGGGTGATGGAAATAATCCGCCAATCTTTGGCCTTTCTCCGTGCCCTCCGTCCCTCTTCAGGGAGGCTTCGCGCTGTTCTCCGTGGTTTGAACTAAAGTTTTTAGGATTAACGCGGCTCGACGCGTCCTTCAGGCACGCGGATTTTGTCCCCTTTGCGCACTGCCGGTTCGTCATCCTGATCGAAGGCGGCGTACTGGCCGTTGTCGTAGCGAACGGTTACCTTCCAGCGGGTTTGTTTCGATGATTTGCGGGCGTCCTGCACCGCCGTTCCGGTGCCAATGACCGGTGCGCCCTGCAGAACCGCGCCACCGGGTGTGGCCTGAGGCGCCTTCTTGCCGATATCCACCTGCTCGCTACGCACGTTGGTGACCACGCCACAGGTGGTACATGGCCCACTCTCAGCAGCCGGCTTCGTTAGCGCGCGGATATCGTCCGGGTTCTTGGGCAGAATCAGATTGCTTTGTGCCTGCACGGCAGGCGCAAGAAGAACAATGAGCAGAAAAAAAACAGGCAAGAAAGTAGTGCGATACATGGGGCGCTCCCTTGAACTTGTACGAAAACGAAGTCTAGCAGAGCGCCCGGTTTTTCAGGATGGCCGGCGGCTTGCCGGATTATTATTCTGGCAGGCCGTTCAACAGCACCATCGACTTCAAACCTTCAGACGGGGCGCCGAGCGGTCCAAACCAGCGCTGCAGCACAGGACCGATGGTTCCGGTGCGGTACAGGCGGGCCAGCGTCCGGTCCACCGCCAGACGCATGCCATCATCACGGCGCATGACGATGCCGTAGGGCTCATAGCTCAGTTGCGCGTCACCAAGCTGGTAGGCTTTGCCTTCGCCGCCGCGAATCATGACCGCCGTGATCAGCACCGTACGATCCGCTGCGTAGGCAGTTGCCGATTTGTCTTTCAGCGCGTTCATCGCTGCATCATGATCCTTGACCTTGAGGAGAATCACTTGAAGCTTGGCAAGCTTGATCAGTTCTTCAAGTGTGCTTTCGGTGGTGGTGCCAGACACGACGGCAACGCGCTGCCCCTTCAAGTCATCGAGTGATTTTGGCGCTTCGCCGCCACGATAGAGCAGGCTGGCACCATCAACAAAAGTCATCAGACTGAAATCAAAGTCGGCACGACGCGCAAGGGTTTGCGTCGAGTTGCCACACTCAAGATCGATATCGCCGTTCTTGAGCGACTGAAAGCGATTCTGCGCCGTTACCGGAACCCATTTCACGTCCAGTTTGCCCAGCCCCAGTTGCGGTGCCAGTTCATCCGCGAAGATCTGACACAGTTCCACCGTATAACCGTCCGGAAACTTGTTCTGGTTCAGAAAGGAAAACGGGGGGGAATTTTCCCGGTATCCCATCTTGATCACGCCGGACTGCTTGATGTGGTTCAAGGATGATTCTGCTTGCACGGGCGCTGCAAGGGCAATTCCGGCGATGATTACGGCCAGCGACAAAATACGTTTGCTCATTGGATAGTCCTTATCTGGGTTAGGGGCGCCCCGGTGCGGCAAGGCTGCGCCGTGGATTATTGAAGGAACACGAAGCTGCCGTCAAGGGTTCGTCGGAAATTGCAACAACAGTGAACGAACGAGCCGGGGCACATCCTGCCAAATCTTTACACCATTTTTATGCTCAGCGCAGGACAATTGCCACAAGTCAGGTTTCCGGCTTATTTCACAGGCATAAAGAACATGTGGATTCTTTCCAGAGAACAGAATGATTGGCTTTCCTCCCTTGCCGGTTGGCAGCGTATCGCGCTGGCCATGCTGGTCTGCGCAACAACGACGCTGATAGCCACGCCACTGCTGGCCTATCTGGATCTGGCCAACATCGTGATGCTTTTCCTGCTCACGGTCTTGCTCATCGCCGTGAGCCTTGGCCTGAAACCTGCCCTGTTTGCCGCATTCGTTAGCGTGGGCTTGTTCGATTTTTTCTTCGTGCCGCCGCGCTTTTCCTTTGAAGTGCACGACGGCCAGTATCTTGTCACCTTTGCCGTGATGTTGGCTGTAGCCATCATCACCGGTCAGTTGACTGCCGGGCTGCGAAGGCAGGCGGATGAATCCGACACCGAAGCGCTGCGAACCCGTGCGCTCTATGAAATGGCTCGTGATCTATCCGGTGCGTTGATGGTGGAACAGGTCGCCGAAATCACGCGCAGTTTCCTGCGTGACGTGTTGAATGCCAACGCCACCATTCTTCTGCCGGACGGCACGGGCAATCTGAAAGCCTGCGCCGGACAGGACGACGCGCGACTTCAGATCGAGCCGCGCTTTGCCCTCATTGCGTTCGAACGGGGCACACCCGTTGAGTGCAAACAATTGGCCGATAGTGGCTTTGCATTACTCTATCTGCCGTTGAAATCGCCCATGCGAATTCGTGGTGTCATTGCAGTTGGGCCCGCAGTTATTTCAGCTGACGGCAAGACAGCGCAGCTTCTCGAGCAACGGGAACGGCTGGAAACAATGGCCTCGCTGGCGGCCATTGCCGTCGAGCGTTTGCATTACGTTGATGTCGCTCAGAGCACGCAGGTGCAAGTGGTATCGGAACGCCTGCGTAGCTCGATACTTTCTGCTCTGTCGCATGACCTGCGTACTCCGCTGACGGCTCTGGTCGGGCTGGCCGATTCCTTGACTGTCAGCAAGCCGCCGCTCGGCGATGTTGCTCTTGAGACCGCCGTAGCCATTCGCGAGCAGGCCGAACGGCTGGCCGGACTGGTCGGCAATTTGCTCGACATGGCACGCCTGCATGCGGGCGAAGTGACGCTGCAGAAGGAGTGGCAACCGATCGAGGAAGTGATCGGTTCGAGCATCAAGTTGCTGGGTCGTGCGCTGGCCGAACATCCGGTCAAGGTGTCTCTGGCGAAGGACTTCCCACTGGTCGAGTTTGACGCCGTGCTGATCGAGCGGGTGTTCTGCAATTTGCTGGAGAATGCCGCCAAGTACTCTCCGCCAGATACCACAATCGAAATTGATGTGAAAAAACGGGATGGATTCGTTGCTGTCGCCGTTTCCGATGATGGACAGGGTTTTGTTCAGGCGAAAGGTACGGCTCTGTTTAAAATGTTCGTTCGTGGCAACCCCGAATCGTCTACGCCGGGTGTCGGGCTGGGCTTGGCGATTTGCAGCGCCATCATTGAAGCGCATGCCGGGACGATCTCGGCGGCCAATCGTACGCCTGGCGGCGCTTGCGTCACCTTCACCTTGCCCCTGGGTAATCCGCCGGCCATCGAAGAAGAAGTTCTTCCACAGAAGATGAGTGTCAATCGTGGCTGAGACAGTGAGTGAACATTCACCCAAGGTTCTCGTTGTCGAAGACGAAAAACTGATTCGCCGATTCGTACGCACGTCGCTGGAAGAAGAGGGTTGCCGCGTGTTTGAGGCCGGCACCTCAGCACAAGGATTGATCGAATCGGGCAACCAGAAGCCCGATCTGGTCATCCTCGATTTGGGTTTGCCCGATGGCAACGGCATTGACTTCATTCGTGATCTGCGCGGCTGGTCCGATGTGCCAATCCTGGTGCTCTCGGCGCGTTCGCACGAGAAGGATAAGATTCAGGCGCTTGATGCCGGCGCTGATGATTACCTGACCAAGCCGTTTGGTGTCGGCGAACTGCGTGCCCGGGCGCGAGCCTTGTTGCGCCGGCAGAGCCGGGGGGGCGAAGCGGCCACGCCGGTCATCGAATTCGGTGACGTAACGGTCGATTTCTCTCGACGCATGGTTACCCGGAACAACGATCCGGTGCATCTGACGCCCATCGAATACCAATTGCTCTGCGTGTTGATCGCCAATACGGGCAAGGTCATGACTCAGCGCCATCTCCTGCGTGAAGTGTGGGGGCCGTCCAGTGTCGAGAGCAATCATTACCTGCGGGTTTACGTCGGCCATCTCAGGCAGAAGCTGGAAGACGACCCGACGCAACCAAAATACATATTGACCGAAACCGGCGTAGGCTACCGCTTTCAGCCGTAAGGCTTGGCGTCGCCGAAATTCAAAAGCTTCACCACCAAGTCACCAAGGACACCAAGACACACAAAGAAAGCTTTTTGATTATCTTGGTGAAACTTTGTGTTCTTGGTGACTTGGTGGTGAAGTAGTTAAAGATTTTTACGAGAGCATTTAATGAGCAATCAAACCCCGTCTGACAAATCGCGATTTAACACCCTTGCCCTTGCCGCGCTGGGTGTTGTGTACGGCGACATCGGTACCAGTCCGCTCTACGCGTTGAAGGAAGTCTTCGGCAGCCCGCACCATCCGGTGCCGATCACTCCGGATAACGTGCTCGGCATCCTGTCGCTGGTGTTCTGGGCCTTGATGTTGGTCGTTACGGTCAAGTATGTGTTTTTCGTCATGCGTGCCGACAACCGGGGTGAAGGCGGCATCATGGCGCTGATGGCGCTAGCGCTGCGTAATGAGAAGGAAGGCACGCGGCGGCGCAATATCATTGTCACGCTCGGCCTCTTCGGCGCGGCTTTGTTCTATGGCGATGGCGTCATTACACCCGCTATTTCGATCCTTTCCGCGGTCGAAGGGTTGGAAATCATCACCCCGGCGTTCAAGCCGTACGTCATCCCGCTGGCGCTGGTGGTGCTGGTTTTCCTGTTCCTTATTCAGCGACACGGTACGGCCAGCGTCGGCAAGTTGTTCGGCCCGGTCATGATCCTCTGGTTTGTCGCGCTGGCCGTGCTCGGATCACTTAGCATTGCCGCCAGCCCCGGTGTGCTGCGCGCAGTCAATCCGCTGTGGGGGGTGTCGTTCCTCATGGCCAATCCTTTGCTCGGGTTTTTCTCGCTGGGCGCTGTCGTGCTGTGCCTGACCGGAGCCGAAGCTTTATATGCCGACATGGGACATTTTGGACGCAAGCCAATTCAACTGGCCTGGTATGGCATGGTACTGCCCGCACTATTGCTGAACTACTTCGGGCAAGGCGCACTGCTCCTGGAAAATCCCGCTGCCGTAGAGAACCCCTTCTACCTGCTGGCGCCTGGCTGGGCGCTTCTGCCACTGGTACTGCTGTCCACTGTGGCCACGGTTATTGCCTCGCAGGCGGTCATTTCCGGCGCGTTCTCGATGACGCTGCAGGTCATGCAGTTGGGCTACTTGCCACGCTTTCAGGTACGCCATACCTCGGAGAGCGAAATGGGGCAGATCTATCTGCCGGGAATCAACTGGCTGTTGCTCGCAGCCGTTATTGCACTGGTGCTCGGCTTCGGGTCTTCAAGCAATCTCGCGGCGGCGTACGGCATTGCCGTTACCGGCACCATGTTGATTACCAACCTGCTGGTTTTTGTCGTTGCCCGCAATCAGTGGGGCTGGAAAACATGGCCGGCACTTTTCTGCATCCTGCCTTTTGTGTTGATCGACATCGCTTTCTTTTCCGCCAACTCGACCAAGATTCTCGACGGCGGCTGGTTCCCGCTGGTCTTTGGTCTCGCCGTTTTTGCCGTGCTGACGACGTGGAAGCGAGGACGGGAAGTGCTGCACCAGAAACTGGGGCAGGATTCGATTGATCTCGCTCCCTTTATCGAAAGTCTGGCGCTGGGCGGTGCCACGCGGGTGCCCGGCACCGCCATTTTTCTGACCGGCAGGCCGCAAGGTGTGCCGCGCGCCATGCTGCACAGCCTCAAGCATTACAAGGTGCTGCATGAGCGCATGGTGATCGTGACCATGCGCATTTTCGATGTGCCCTATGTGCCGGAGATCGACCGTGTGGAAGTCGCCGCACTGGATGAGAGTTTCTGGCAGGTCACCGTCCAGTATGGCTTCAAGGACGAGCCGGATCTGCCGGCAGCGCTCGCGATGTGTGCTCATTTCGGGCTGGAATTCGAGATGATGGAAACATCCTTCTTCCTTGGCCGGGAAACGTTAATTCCCCGTTTCGGCAAGGAAATGGCCTACTGGCGTGTATTGCTCTTTGCCCTCATGTTCCGCAATGCCAGCAGCCTTACAGCATTTTTCAAGATCCCGTCGAATCGGGTGGTAGAGTTGGGGTCACAGGTCATCCTGTAGCGAAATAAGCCTTAGGTTGCTCACCGAAATTTCGCAAAGCGTGCAGGATAGAGCCTGTCGAAAAATCAAGGAATGAATTGTGCTGATTAATTGTGTTGCCTACGAAAACGGAACCCGCCTGGCGGACTTGCAGGTGGAGGAAATCAGCGACTACCTTGAGAGGCCGGATTGCTTCGTCTGGGTGGCGCTGAGCGATGCTACGCCGCAGGAGCTGGATCAGATGCAGATCGAATTCGATCTGCATGAACTGGCTGTGGAAGATGCCCGCCATGGTCACCAGCGACCCAAGATCGAGGACTATGGTGACTCGTTATTTGCGGTCATGCACCAGATTGAGCTGAATCAGGGCGAATTCAGCGTGAGCGAAGTCAACGTCTTTGTCGGTCGCAACTTCGTTTTGTCAATCAGGAACCATAGCGAACAAAATTTCCTCGCGGTTCGCGAACGCTGCGAACGGGAGCCACAATTGCTCCAGCACGGCGCCAGTTTCGTCTTCTATGCCCTGATGGATGCGGTCGTCGATCGCTATTTCCCGATCATGGACAGGCTGGAAACAGAACTGGACGAGATCGAGGAGCAGATTTTCGACAAGGGCGTAGCACAAGCCAGCATCGAACGGCTTTACAACCTGAAGCGCAAGATTACCTTACTCAGGCATGCCGTTGTCCCGCTGATGGAGGCGGCCGGCAAGCTTTCCGGCAACCGCGGGCCAGAGGTGTGCGCCAACAGTCGGCATTATTTCCGCGACGTCCATGACCATCTGACCCGCATCAGCGCCTCAATCGAGAACATCCGGGATACCATCGGCACCGCCATCCAGGTCAATCTTTCCATGGTGACCATCGAGGAGAGCGAGGTTAACAAGAAACTGGCGGCCTGGGCCGGAATCTTCGCCGTGGCCACAGCGTTTGCCGGCATCTGGGGAATGAACTTCAAAGCCATGCCTGAATTGGAATGGGAGTATGGTTACCCCATGGCGCTTCTGACCATCGCTTCGGCCTGCGGATTTCTTTATGTCCGCTTCAAGCGCTCTGGCTGGTTATGAAAATGACGGATCAAGGTCATGATCCCGGTCAGTGATCAGTACTTATGCGGGCAGGTAGAAAAACGCCAGCCCGAGGATCAGATAGACCGCAAGCAGCATCACTCCCTCCAGCCAGTTCGACTCGCCGTCTGCAGTGATCAGTACCACAATCCAGGCTGAGGTGGCGACAGCAAGAACTTCAAAGTGGGTAAACAGCAGATCCATCGGCTGACCGAACAGGTATCCGCAGAACACCAGCAACGGAGCAACGAACAACGCGATCTGGATGCTCGAACCAATAGCGATGTTGATTGCCAGGTCCACCTTGTTTTTCATTGCCATCAATACTGCCGTACTGTGTTCAGCGGCGTTGCCGACGATGGCGACCAGGATGACGCCGATGAACACATCGCTCAGCCCCCAGACTTTAGCGGTATGCTCGACGGCGCCCACCAGAAATTCGCTCATCACCGCGACCAGGACGGTTGCCACGAGCAGAACCAGCATCGACTTTTTCTGACTCCAGGATTCGACACCCAGCGCTTCTTCGATCGCGTCTTCGCTCTCCGCCGAAGTTTCACCGACGTAGAGGTGGGAATGAGTGCGCAGGCTGAAGATCAAGCTGAAGATGTAGCAAACGAAGAGAACGATGGCGATTTCCAGGCTCAATTCCTGTTCATGAACTTCCGGATGATCGGAAATCATCATGTGAAAAATGGCTGGAATGATCAGGCCGATGGTGGACAGCACCAGCAGTGTTGTACCCACAGAGGCCGCCGTGCGATTAAAACGCTGGGTCTCGAATTTCAGTCCGCCAAGCGTGAGGCTGGCACCCAGCACCAGCAGGACATTGCCGATGATCGACCCGGTAATCGAGGCTTTGACCACGTCAAGCAGGCCGGCGTGCAAGGCGACCAGTCCGATGATGAGTTCGGCAGCGTTGCCAAAAGTGGCATTAAGCAGGCCGCCGATGCCGGCACCGTAATGCTCGGCCAGGTGCTCGGTCGCTGTTCCCATTAATCCCGCCAGAGGAATGATTGCCAGTCCTGCAGTGATGAATATCCAGGCCGGGTCGGTTTGGGTCAGTTTCAGCACAACGCATAGCGGGATAAAAACCAGCATGGCTGACAAGGGGGTTATTTCGATGGGTCCGATTCGCATGTCTGCTGTTCTCTCATTTAATTACCTGATTAGCAACAAACGTCAGCTACACCAAGAAGGGCCGCTCTCCTTGATTTGTCATTCCGGCTTTCGCCGGAATGAAAAGCTGACGTTCATTGCACGCCGGCCATTATCCACAAAACCTGCAGAGATTGCGACATCCACGGTGGGCTTGCGGGGGGGGGGTGAGACCTTCCCTGTGCCGCTGCAAAGTCACGCACATCCTGCCCGAATCACCGGCAGCCCGCTACAGCACATCCACCAGCGCCCGCACATCGCCATGCAGTGAACGGATTGCTTCATCAAACGGCAGGTGTGGCATGTGTTCGCGCACGAGGACGGCAACAGCCTGGGCTTGTGCGAGGTCGCGCGGCTTCTTTATGGGGTCGCGGTCCGGGCGGTTGGCCAGCCATGCCTTGTGCAGGGCGAAAGCGCGCGGATCGGGTACGCGCAGCGGGGTCGGCCAGCCTTCCTCATCGATGGCGACGGTGTCGATTTTCGGTGCGTTGAGCAGCCATTGCAGGCCGGGGACTTCGGCAGCCACGAGATCGTCTGCCGCAAAGCTGACCGGGTCGGCTTCGTGCATGCCGCGCGGCGGCATGATGAGGTCGACCATGAACTGGCCGGCGTTGGCGGCACGGAAACCGCGCTTGCGGATGCATTCGAAGCTGCGGTCGGCGCGCTTGAGCAGACCGAGCAGCCCCTGTCCGTCGAGCTTGCTGGAGACGAGTGTGATTTTCTGACGGTTGTCGTAGAGCAGATCGATGTCGCCCGAGGCAAGCAGTTCGAGCAAAAACTGCACGCCACCGGCGGATTCGTAGCCAAAAAGCGCCTGCGTGCCGAGCACGGTGAAGGATTTGTTGAGGCCGGCGGCGTCGATTTCACGCAGGATGCGGGCAATCACGCGCGGGACGCGCGCAAGACGCAGTGCCTTGTTGAGCCGCGCCTGCTCGTCGAGTGCGGCGCGGATGCCGGCAAGCCGTTCGTTTGCGGCTTCTCGCCCCTGCAGAAAGGCGGCGAGGGTGGCTTCGGTTTCGGCACTGCGCGGGCCGAGCGATTTGCCGTTGCCGCGTGCATCCTGATCGCGGAAGAGATACTCGACGCCGCGCACGCTCTTCCAGCGCATGCCGTACCGGTGGGCTGCCGCGTGTCGCAGGGCGACGCGGTAGTTATCAAAGAGCTGTTCGCTGTTGACGAGATGCAGTCGCTGCTGGTGACTGAGTGGTTTCATATTGTGTTTCCGGCCGGAATAAACTTATAAAGACAATACCGGAAACATAACAATATTACAATGTGTTGCAATGTTGTTTCCGGTATTTAGATTAAATTTGTTCTCGGCCGGAAACGGCGCGGCGTTCCCGTCGATGTCCTGTGCTGCCGCGAAGTCGCGAACGTTCTGCATGATCTGTATCAGGTAACTATGGTTACGCCTTAATAGCTTGATCAAAAAGGGAATATTTGCAATTGTCGAATTAAGCAATATAATTTACTCTTAATTTGACGTTTTAAGCATGGTGGCAAACATGAAAGCGTTTGAGATACCGCTTCCAGAGGTGCAGAAGCGCCTGTCCTTCGAGAATCCATGGTGGATTGCGGGCAACGGCATTGAGCCTGAGCGCCGTGACTGGCCTCGGCGTGCGTACTTCGAGCCGTTTGCCGAATTGGTGCGCGAACTGGGCGTGCATCGGGCGGTGGTTTTGATCGGGCCGCGTCGCGTCGGCAAAACGGTGATGCTGGCGCAAACCATTCAGGCCTTACTCGACGATGGCGTTCCGGGAACCCATATTTTGCAGCTTTCGCTCGATACGCCCTTGTATTCGGGGCGGTCGTTGGAGGGTCTGGTTCGCCTGTTCATCGAAATGCACCGGCACCCGGTGGAACGGCAACTGTGGGTATTTTTCGACGAAATCCAGTACGTCAAGGATTGGGAAGTGCATCTGAAGTCCTTGGTCGACTCTTTCCGCCATGTCCGCTTTGTTTCCAGTGGCTCGGCAGCTGCCGCACTGCGTATGAAGAGTCGCGAATCCGGGGCGGGGCGTTTTTCAGACTTTGTGCTCCCGCCGCTGACTTTTGCCGAGTATCTGGATTTCGCGGGGCTGACGAATTCGCTGATCAGTGAGGAAGCGAATGCCGAGGGAGGTATGCCCGCGTATTTCACACCCTCCATTGATGCCTTGAATGCGGCGTTCATTGATTACCTGAACTACGGGGGGTTTCCCGAAGCCGTGATGAATCCTGTCGTCCGCGAGCAACCGACACGCTATCTGCGGCAGGACATCGTGGAGAAGGTTTTGCTCAAGGATTTGCCCAGTCTGTATGGGATTGCCGATACGCAGGAACTGAACCGCTTTTTCAATGTATTGGCCTACAACACCGGTGATGAAGTGAGTCCGGAAACATTGTCAAAGCACACTGGTATCGGCAAGCAGAAGCTATTTGATTACCTCGAATACCTTGAAGCGGCATTTCTTATCCGCCGCGTGCATCGCATTGACGACAACGCACGGCGCATGCAGCGGGTCACCACGTTCAAGGTCTATCTGACCAATCCTTCAATCCGTGCCGCACTGTTCGGCTATGTCGATGCGCACGATCCGGCTATCGGTTCATTGGCCGAAACGGCGATCTGGAGTCAATGGCTACACAGCACCAGCACGATTCAGTCGCTGCACTATGCCCGCTGGAAACAGGGACGAAGTGATCTGGAAGTCGATCTGGTATCGGTCGATGCGCGCACGCAGGCACCGCGTTTTGTCGTTGAAATCAAATGGAGTGATCGGTGCTACAGCGACTGGAGCGAATTGCGCGGGATCCGGGCGTTGGCCGCGAGCCATCCGCTGGTGCGTCGACCGTTGGTAACGACCTTGACCGCCTCAGGACGAGGTAAAGACGGTGACATGGAAATCGACTTTGTGCCGACCAGCCTTCACTGCTATACGATTGCGAGGAATCTGCTGCGGTCGACTCAGGAAACCCTCTAGAAAAAAGGCCACGACGAATTATCGTCGTGGCCTTTGCGAATTGTTTGAAGACTTGCGCTCAAACTCGCCGATAAACCTCCGCCCCCGACTTCACGAATTCCACCGATTTAATCTCCATACCCTTCTCCAGCGCAGCCTTCTCGTCGATGCCCTGCGCGGCAGCGAAGTCGCGCACGTCCTGCGAGATTTTCATCGAGCAGAACTGTGGGCCGCACATCGAGCAGAAGTGGGCGACTTTGGCCGATTCCTTGGGCAGGGTTTCGTCGTGGAAGCTCTTGGCTTTGTCGGGGTCGAGACCGAGGTTGAACTGGTCGTCCCAGCGGAATTCGAAACGTGCTTTCGACAGCGCATTATCGCGGATCTGCGCACCGGGGTGACCCTTGCCGAGGTCGGCAGCGTGCGCAGCCAATTTGTAGGTGATGATGCCTTCCTTGACGTCGTTCTTGTCCGGCAGGCCGAGGTGCTCTTTCGGCGTGACGTAGCATAGCATGGCGGTGCCGAACCAGCCGATCATGGCGGCGCCGATGCCGCTGGTGATGTGGTCGTAGCCGGGGGCGATGTCAGTGGTTAGCGGGCCGAGCGTGTAGAACGGCGCTTCCTTGCAGTGCTCCAGTTGCAGATCCATGTTCTCTTTGATCATGTGCATCGGCACGTGGCCGGGGCCTTCGATGAAGACCTGGCAGTCGTGCTTCCACGCGATGTCCGTGAGTTCGCCCAGCGTCTTGAGTTCGGCAAGTTGTGCTTCGTCGTTGGCGTCGTAAATGGAACCGGGACGCAGGCCGTCGCCGAGCGAGAAGGCGACGTCGTAGGCCTTCATGATTTCGCAGGTTTCCTCAAAGTGCGTGTAGAGGAAGCTTTCCTTGTGGTGCGCGAGGCACCACTTGGCCATGATCGAGCCGCCTCGGCTGACAATGCCGGTCATCCGATTGGCCGTCATCGGCACGTAGCGCAGCAACACGCCGGCATGGATGGTGAAGTAGTCGACGCCTTGTTCGGCCTGTTCGATCAGCGTGTCGCGGAAGATTTCCCAGGTCAGATCCTCGGCCTTGCCGTTGACCTTTTCCAGCGCCTGATAGATTGGCACGGTGCCGATCGGCACCGGCGAGTTGCGGATGATCCATTCACGTGTTTCGTGGATGTTCTTGCCGGTCGACAGATCCATCACCGTGTCGCCGCCCCAGCGGATCGACCAGGTCATCTTTTCAACTTCTTCCTGAATGCTGGAACCGAGCGCCGAGTTGCCGATGTTAGCGTTGATCTTGGTCAGGAAATTACGGCCGATGATCATCGGCTCGGCTTCCGGGTGATTGATGTTGTTCGGGATGACGGCGCGGCCGCGCGCAACTTCGGAGCGCACGAATTCGGGCGTGATCTCGTTCGGGATCGAGGCGCCAAAGTTTTGTCCGGGATGCTGGCGGGTCATCAGCGCAGCCAGCTTGGTACCCTGCGGGCCGGATTTATTCAGCGATTCAATGTAGGCGTCGCGATTGTTGTTCTCGCGGATGGCAATGAACTCCATCTCCGGGGTGATGATGCCTTGCCGGGCATAGTGAATCTGCGTGACATTCTTGCCGGGCTTGGCGCGCAGCGGTTTGCGGTGCAGGCCGGGGAAGCGCAGTTCGTCGAGCGCCTTGTCGGCGGCGCGGATGCGACCGAATTCGGAGGAAAGATCGCCCAGCGATTCGGTGTCGTTACGCTCGGCAATCCAGCCGGCGCGCAGAGCGGGCAGGCCGTTGCGGATGTCGATCCGGGCTTGCGGGTCGGAGTAGGGGCCGGAGCAGTCGTAAACATAAATCGGCGGGTTCTTTTCGCCGCCCATGCCGGTTGGCGTGTCGGCCTGCGAGATTTCGCGCATCGGCACCTGAATGTCCGGGCGGCTGCCTTCGACATAGATCTTGCGGGAATTGGGAAGCGGCTGGATGGCGGCTGCGTCGACGTGTGCGTCGGCGGCGATAAACTTTTCGTTGGCATTCATGGCATTTCCTTGCGCAAGGGCAAAAACGTAGTACAACGTAGCAAGGGATGGCGAAGCAGGCAGTGACGGAATAGATTCGGCTTCTTTCCGCTTCCCTACGACGGCATTACCCGTACAGGTTCAAAGGGACTGTCTCAGCTACGCCGGTATTGGCGCGGCACCCCTAACGTGACTGCGTAAGTTACTAAAAATACAGACTTTAAGCAAGACTTACTCGCTTTGGAGTCTTTGCGCCGATGTTTGTTCCCGTTGTTTCTGGAAATTCGGCTAAAGTATTCCTCAGGTTTTCCGTGGAATTTCCGTGAAATGGAAGATGAGTAAAAAAACGAATAGCGGGAGTCTGGTCATGCGCCTCAGGTTTTTCCCCACCCTTGCCGCCATAACACTGGTAGCGCTTCCGGCAACGACATCAGCCGCCTGGCAGTTGGTGGCCACCGAACAGGGCAAGCGCGTTGAAATTGACCGTGCCAGCATCGTCGTTGATGCCAGTGGTGAAGCCATGGCCAAGGGACGCATCGTGCTTGACAAGCCGATTGTTGATCCGAAAACCTCGGCGTCTTACCGCATTATCGAAGTAGTCAATCGTTACGATTGCACGGAACGTACCTATGCCACGGTTAAGCGCAGCTACTTCAAGGACGAAGGCGAAATGATACGGCAGGAGGAGGTCAAGACGCCTTATGACATGCCGGTGCGTTCGGGCACACCCGACGACAAGTTGTTGCGTGAAGTCTGCCGGCCGAAATCCGGATCGGAGGCGGTGGCTGCGGCAAGTCGAACGGTTGATAAAGTTGGCGAAGCCTCGGGTGAGTTGCGCAAGGCGAATGAGGCACTTGTCGAGAAGGAAGTCGGCAAGGATCTGCAGAAGACCTCGGCGCGCGCCGCGGCGATGCTGGGCGGCAAGCGTGGCAAGGGCGCGGGGGGCGGTAAAAATACACCCTCAGCCCTGCTGTCAAACATTACGTGGAGCTATGCCGGCGATGGCGGGCCGGACAACTGGAGCAAGCTGAAGCCAGAGTACGCGATTTGCGCGTCCGGGCGTTTGCAGTCGCCCATCGATATTCGTGACGGCATCGCGCTTGATCTTGAGCCCATCCAGTTTGGCTACCGGCCGGCATCGTTCCGGGTGTCCGATAGCGGGCGCAGCCTGCAGGTGGCTGTGTATGGCGGCAGCCTCGGCCTGCTCGGCAAGAACTACGAGCTGATCCGGATGCAGTTCCATCGCCCGTCCGAGATGACGGTTAATGGCAAGGTCTACGACATGGATGTGCAACTGGTGCACAAGGCGGAGGACGGCAAGCTGGCCATCGTCGTGGTGCTGCTGGAAAATGGCGCGGAGAATCCGGTAGTCCAGATGGCGTTGAATAACCTGCCGCTTGAGAAGGGCGGGGATGTGGCGCCCCCGGGGCAGAACATCGACATGATGCGCTTGTTGCCGGAGAACAAGGGCTACTTTACCTTCATGGGGTCGCTGACTACACCGCCGTGCTCGGAAGACGTGCTGTGGCTGGTGCTCAAACAGCCACAACAGATTTCCCCCCAGCAACTGACGATTTTTCAGCGCCTTTATGCGCCCAATGCCAGACCGGTGCAGCCGGGGTGGGGGCGCATTATCAAGGAATCACGTTAGCAGTTGTATAAAGTTCAACTGCGAACCACCAAGTCACCAAGGGCACAAAAATTCACCAAGAAAACCTGATTTACGCTCTTCTTGGTGCAACTTGGTGTGCTTTGTGGCTTGGTGGTGAAGGTTTTTGCCTCTAGGCAAGCATTGCCTGAGTCTCTGCATAGATGGCACTGAGCGTACTGGCGTAGTCGTCCCAGCCGATGCCGTCCACCGTAACCTCGTTTTTTTTCGTGCAGCCGTCCACGGCACCGGCGATACGCAGCGCGTCGAGCACGGCGAATTCATGCTCCGGTGGCCGCATCAAGGTTTTACCCGCCACCAGCGACAAGGTGGCGACCAGCGCGAAAGCGCCCCAGTTGGAGATGCCCGCCGTGATGACGTAGTCGGCGGGCGTGGCGCAAAAAATAAGTTCGCCATGCGTCACCCGCTCTTTCAGCGCATCGCGCAGCGTGCCGAGCCCCAGTTCGTTGCCGCCGTCGCCGATAGCGATTGTTGTGTAGTTGCGCGGGAAGGTGGGCACCAGAAGGCGATCTGCCGCCGGAACCAGATCATCCAGCATCTGGCCGTACATGGAGTAGCGGTGTCCGTCGATGGCGCTGCCCGGGCGCTCAATCGCCACCACGTGCGTCGGCAGGAATGCCGCGAGCAACGCATCAATTTCCCGGTTGGCCTCTTCTTGCACAAGGCTCAGGGTAAGGCTTGGAAAAGGCTCGCCGAAGACTGTTGCGCCTGCATTGAGCAGGGCAGTGCTGTGTTCGTCGGTTACCAGCATGACCTCTTTGCCTAACTGACGCAGGGCATCAGCCAGCGCCAGCGTGCCCGACAGGCCATCGTTTTCCCCGATCATGGCGGCACGGATGCAGAAGCCGGTTACCAGGATTACGCGTTTGCCGTTCAGTAATTCGGTGGCGGCGGCCTCCAGTTGGCCAAGGGGAGCATAAGAGGAAAGCCCGCGCCCGCCGATATCGCGGCGCGCCAGTGCGTCAATGCGGCCAATGGCCGCCGTGTGATTTACCACTGCGCCAGATCCTTGTCGCGAATATCGGTAATGAACATATAGCCCGGCGCATGGGTAATCACCAGATCCGGTTTGGCACGTTTGAGTGCCATCTGTGGCGTCACGCCGCAGGCCCAGAAGACAGGCACTTCGCCGGCGCGAATTTCGGGCGGGTCGCCAAAATCCGGTTTTTGCAGATCCTTGATGCCGAGTGCATCTGGGTCGCCGACATGAACCGGTGCACCGTGCGCCTTGCGGTACTTGGCGGTGATCGCCGTGGCTTTGTCCACAAGGCCTTGCGGGATGGGGCGCATGCTGACCACCATGGGGCCGGAAAATATTCCGGCTGGCCGGCATTCGCGATTGGTGATGTACATCGGGACGTTACAATCCAGCTCGATGTGCCGAACCGGGATGCCGTTATCCAGCAGATCCGGTTCGAAGGTGAAGCTGCAGCCAAGAAGGAAGGTGACCAGATCATCGGTGAAGTGATCGCGGATATGATCGACTTCCCGCTCAAGCTCGCCGTGGCGGTAAATGCGGTAACGGGGAATCTGGGTGCGGATGTCCGCGCCGGGGCCGGCGACCGGGGGCGCCGTCAGGCCGGGCTCGCAGACGTCGATGACCGGGCAGGGTTTGGCGTTGCGCTCACAGAACAGGAGAAAATCAAAAGCATACTGTTTGGGCAGAATCACCACGTTGGCCTGCGTGAAGCCAGGAGCCAATCCGGAGGTGGGTTTTCTCCACTCTCCGCGCGCGATGGCGGCTCGCAATTCATCAACGGTCTGCTTACTCATTGGTTTCTCCTTGTGCGTGGCCAGCAGGATTTTCATTACCTGCTGGCCACGTCAAACTTTATCATGGGGATGTTGGGGCAGGTGCCAACCCCCTTTGCTTTATGCGTTGCTTATTCGGTGTTGGAGTGAAATCCGGATGCCATGCCACTCAGCCTTGATGATGCTATAGACGACCGTATCGCGCACGCGGCCATCACGCATGATCATGTGCGCGCGCAAAACACCGTCCAGGCGAGCCCCGAGGCGTTCAATCGCGACGCGCGATTGGCTGTTCAGAATATCGGTTCGAAATTCAACGGCGTTACAGCCGAGTTCGTCGAAAGCGTGTTGGAGCAGAAGATATTTGGCACGGCTATTGACGAAAGTCCGTTGCCACGAGCTTGCCAGCCACGTTGATCCGATCTCGAGACGATGATGTGCCGTGTCGATATTCATATAACGTGTCGTACCGACAAGCTGATTGCGTTCCTTAACAATAATCGCGAATGGCAGAGCGCTACCGGCAGCACGTAGCTCCAGAGCTCGTTTGACATACGATTCAGCTTCTTCCGGGCGCGGTATCGTTGTCGTCGAAATTGTCCACAACTCGCCGTCGGCAGCCGCCGCACGCAATGCCACGATGTCGTCGATCTTGAGTGGGCGCAGAAGGATTGCCTTGTCTTCCAGCACCCCTGGGGAAGCCGTCATCATGTGTGCACTCCCGCTTGGCAATGGTCAGGGCGAACGACGTTCGGAAGAGGACGGAATCCAGCGGAGTGCTGAAATGGTTTCGTACAGACGAACTGTGGTGGTTGTCAGAAGCACTCGACCGCCGAAGCCCACCAGTGGTTTGAATTCGATCAGCTGATCTTGAATTCTCATCTTGGGCTTGCCGATTTCACCGACGCGGTAGACTACCTGATGCAGGGGTCTGGCCAGCCCTTTCGCCGAAAACGCTCCCCCCGTATGGTATAAATCATCGACGTCTCGAGCGGTTACACGCGGAGGAGGCGTGCCGTCCGGTTGCGCAAAGGTAACCTCGGTCTGAATCAGCAGGCCGCTCTTGGCAACAAAGGCTTCGGTAACATCCAGCCCCCAGATCGAGTTGCGCCAGGTTAGCACTACCGGCTCATCGTCACGCAAGACAAACGAGGCAAATTCCTTTCCGGTTTCAGGATCGGTCAGCTTGAGCCGGGTGTACTCCGCTGCCGGGGATAGCAATACCCACAGTACAGTGGCCAGAAAGCCGAGAACAATCGCGACTATCAAGATTTTGTGCCGCATAAATTCAACCTAAAAAAATTGCCAAGGCCACAGGCCTTGGCAATTCATAATTTACAAGACGGATTGGTGTTACTTGATCGCGCCTTTGTCCTTGAAGAATTTCTGTGCACCGGGGTGCAGAAGCTTGGCTACATCCGGGCTGATCTGTGCTACCGAGCTAGCCGGCGTCAAATCGGTCATGCCCTTCCAGATCGCTGAGATTTCGGCCTTGCTATCGAAAATTGCGGCAAGGATTTTTTCAACGCGCTCGGCCGGGAAGCTTTCCATCGCAGCCAGAACAGTCGCCGTACCCAGTGTTTCAACATCCGCCGTTATACCCTCATAAGCACCCTTCTTGATCAGGGACTTGTGGAAGACGGATGGGTTGGCTTTCATGATCTTTTCAGCTTCTGCACCAGTGATGGGCAGAATAACCAGCTTGAGACCAGGTGTTGCGGCCAGATCGATAATTGATGACGTCGGCACAGCACCGCTCCAGAAAGCCGCTGCAATCTTGCCATCTTTCAAGGCATCCACGGATTCTTTGGCGCCCAGTTTTTCGCGCGTAATATCCTTGTTCCAGTCCAGACCCAGACCCGTGAGTATGGCGCCAGCCAACACTTCGGTACCGCTGTTGGGCGCACCGGTGGAGACGCGCTTGCCTTTGAGGTCGGACAGCGTTTTGATGCCACTGCCTTCCTTGGTGACGAGTTGGAGGGGTTGGTCGTAAAACGGCATGACAATCCGCACGGGCTGCTTTTTGTCCGAGACAGCAGGCAGTGTGCCAGCGTCAGTCAGGGCAACCTGATAGTCATCGCAAAACGCCATGCCGACCTTGTTGTTGACCAGCAGTTTAAGATTATCAACCGCTGCGGTTGTGGACTCGGCCGTCATGACGGTGTCCGGAACCTTCTTGCCCACCACGCTGCTGATCGAACCGCCCAACGGGTACCAAACGCCGCCCGTACCACCGGTGGCGATACTAAAGGCCATCTTTGGTTCAGCCGATAGGGCCGGCTGAATATAACCAAGAGCCAAAACGGACAAAGCCAGAAACACGCTTGAATGCATTTTCAATCTCATCGCTATCTCCTTGAAATAAAGAAACATCTAAAATGATCAGGATGCTGTCAATCAGTAGGCCGTCGGCACTGCCCTCCGGGCAGCGTATCGGTTACGTATCAACAACGCACCACCCAGTATCAGCGGGACGAGTCCCGTTGTAAAGGTCCATGCCGATTCGGCATCGAGCGGATCAATGACCATCACCAGCGCAAGAACGATCAAGATGATGCGCTCGACGAGGCTCACCGATTTTGCATAGAAACCCACGATGCCCGGCGCCAGAAAGTAGAGCGCGCCGACGGAAGTGATGAGCGCCAGAACAAGATCCGTCATATTGGCACCCACCAAGAGCAGGCTGTTGCCTTCCTTGGACGCGGCAAAGAAGAAAGGCACCAGGAACGCTGGAACCGAATACTTCCAGGCCTGCATCATGGCGGGGAAGGGTTTGCCTCCTGTAATCGCCGCCGCCGCCGCCGGTGACATGCCGACGGGTGGTGAGACTTCGGACAGCACGGCAAAGTAGAAAGCCAGCAAGTGAGCCACGTGCATCGGCACGCCGACCTCGACCAGCGCCGGTGCAATCATGATCACGGTCATGATGTAGGTGGCCGTGATCGGCAGGCTCAAGCCGATGATCATTGAGGTGAACAGCGCCATGATCAGGGCAATGATCACCGAGCCGTTGCTGACGGCCATGATGATTCCCGAGACTCTGAGGCCGATTCCGGTCAGGGAAAACGTGCCGACAATCAACCCGGCGGCCGCCAAAAGAATGGCTACGGGCATCATGTTCTTGGCGCCGGCAATCGTTGCCATGATGATGTTTTTGGGCGTCAGCCAGTATTCGCGATTCTTGCCCATGAAGCTGGTCACGATAACGGTCACGATGGCCCACAGCGCGCCGGTAGCCGGCGGAATGTTGAGCGCCAGCAAGACGGTCAGGACAACGATGGAAATCAGGTGGTAGCCATGGGTACGCATCACCTGCCAGGCCGTCAGTCCTGTACCCTCGGGCGGAATGAATTGGTCGCGGTTGGCTTCCGCCTCGACCATGAAGAAGGTTCCGACGTAGTAGAGCAGGGTGGGGATGGTCACCATCACCACGACAGTCCAGAACGAGACATTCAGGAACTGCATGATCAGGAAGGCTGCTGCGCCCATCATGGGCGGCGAGATAACGGCGCCAATGCCGCCGGTGGCGATCAAGCCGGCCGCGCGGTTGGGATCATAACCGGCCTTCTTCAGAATGGGCCACATGAAGGGCGTCACGGACATGGTCGTCGCCACGCCGCTGCCTTGCGGCCCGCCCAGCAAAGCGGTCGTGATGATGGCGCCTCGCCCGGCACTGGAGGGTTTGCGTCCCATAACGGCCAGGGCCAGCTCGAGCCAGAATTTTTCCGCGCCCGCCGCGTCCATGAAGACACCATAGGTGACAAACAGAGCGACGAAGGAAACGCTGACTTCCAGCGGCACGCCGAACAGCCCCTCCAGCGTCATGTACATGTGCCCGACCGTGCGATCCAGGTCATAACCCTTGTGACTCAAGAAATTCGGGAAGTAGTTGCCGTACAGTGTGTACAACAGAAAACAGGCCACCACGGCGGTGAATACGTTGCCAGCCGTGCGTCGTGACACTTCCAGCATCAACAGAATGGCAATGATGCCCATGACCTGATCAGTCGTCTCGGGAATGGTCGAGCGGCGAATGAACGAATCGGAATCGAACATCGCCCAGGCAATCGTGGCCACGCCCAAAAGCCCCAGAAACAGATCCAGCCACTTGCTGCCTTCCGGCGCGTTATTCTTATACGGGAACATCAGGAAGGCCAGCAGCAAAATAAAGCCAAGGTGCACCATCCGGAAAACATAGGTTTCAATCGGTACGATGGCGCCATAGATCGACCAGCCGATAAAGGCAACACAGAGGATGCCCATAATGACGTTGGCTGGGCCGCGATACACGCGATTCTTTACCTCAGAGTCCAGAATTTCAACTTCTCCTGCATCCATCAAAAATCACCCTATCCCTGACAAAAGTTTTTATTAAGGCACGAGAACTGCACAGGGAATCCCCCCCCCCCACAGCGCAGTCTCAGACTAGCGCGCCAGTATATTCCCCTCATCCCCACGGATACAAGCAATAAATCATGCTGAAAATCAATCTCCGGGCGAAGCTTGATCGGTGATCGATTGCTTGCCCTATCAAGGGCGGCGGCTATTTTTACGGGAAAACTATTTCCTGGCCTTGCCGGTCAGCTGCTTGATATCGATCTTGATCACCGTGGTTCTTTCAAACTTGCCGGCAATATATTTTCCCCCTTCGTTAATAAACGCTGGCGAATATTTCTCAAGAATCATTAGCAGGGCTTCATTTTTCTCGTCGTCGAAAATTTCTGTTGCAACTCCAAATGCAACTGCGCTTTCATATTCTGTCGAAAATTGATTTGGAAGCGTTTTTGTCTTGCCGACAACGCAGAATGACACTGCAGAATTTGATCTGATGTTGTCGAGCGCATGTCCTTCAAGTGCACAATGAAAATAAATGCATTTATCATGAAAAACATAACTCAAGGGTACGCCGTAGGGCTGGCCATCATTTCCGACCGTTGCCAGAACACCGTATGGGCAACTTGCCAATAATTTGCTTGTTTCATCAATGCCAATTTCTCTTTCAGTTTTCCTGACCGGCCTATGCATTTGCGTACCCTTGTGAATTTAATCATTTTGCCTTAAACAATTACCAATTATTGCCTCTATTACGACCTGCATCTACAGATTGATATTTCCAACAATAACGTCAACTACCTCTCCACCGACCCAAACGTCTTCGCCCTCTTTGCGCAGATAAACTCGCCCCTCACGCTGGAGTGTTGTGCCTTGTGCAGCAATATAGGGAGACTTTGCAAGCTTCATGCTGAATAGCCACTGCGCGATGCCGGCGTGGAGACTCCCGGTGACCGGATCTTCGTACCCGCCAGCGCCGATGAATGCCCGCACCTCGTAGGCCGTGTCGTTCCCAAGAGCATGAGGACCGAATACGCCAATCTTGAGCGGATCGAGTAATGCCCAGTGGGGACTAAGCGAAAGCACCTGATGCGCAGAACGTAACATCACCGCACACCAACCCGAGCCATTATCTACCCATTGGTGTTGAACAATATCTGATGGCAGCAGATCGAGCGCATTGGAGATCTTCGCCAGAAGATCCGGTGTGAGTTCATCGGTACGATTTAGAGGAGGTGCAGCAAATTCCAAACGTGGACCGTCGCAGCGCACTCGAACGAGCCCCACACCACACTGCTGCACGACATGGCTTGGTATGTGCGGTTTCCCACCCGCCGCGAGCCAAGCGTGGCATGAGCCAAGTGTCGGATACCCAGCGAAAGGTAGCTCCTTGTCAGGGGTGAATATGCGCAAGTAGTAGTCCGCACCTGGATTTGTCGGGGGCAAAAGAAACGCTGTCTCAGATAGGTTTGTCCAACGCGCGAGAGAAGCCATCTGCGTATCACTTAGACCAACGGCGTCATGTACCACTGCAAGAGCATTCCCACCAAATGAATCTGCTGAGAAGACGTTAACCTGGGTGAACGATTTAAGCATCTGCAGTTCCTAAGGCAAACTAGAGTTCAAATGCAACACCTCACAAAAAATGTCTAGACTTATATATACGACTCATGCTTAAACGTACAGAATTTGTCATTAGCAGAATCTTATCCCGGAACATCGGAATGCAAAATATTTTGATTGGAAATTCCTCAGGCTTTTGGCCCTGCTACAAAAAATGTCGTGCATTTCTATGAATCTCAGGCGGATTTTTGGTTTACTGCCCTCGTATTCCCGACTTTGTGCCTTTGCAACTTTGGTAACTTGTCCATTGAAAAACCCCTACGATAATACTTAGGCGAAGCGAATAACAACGGGGGCAATTGGGCGATGCTCATGCAAGACAGTTAGCACATCACAAGGGATCCGTTAAAGATCAGACGCTATGTTCACCTTGATCTGAAATGATTTTGGAACCGGAAGGAAGATCAAGTACTCTTCTGATTGTTGCGCTGGTCATAATTATTTGTTTTCGTCTGTTTTTGCAAAA
The DNA here is from genome assembly GCA_031403915.1 of Betaproteobacteria bacterium. GTDB lineage: Bacteria > Pseudomonadota > Gammaproteobacteria > Burkholderiales > Rhodocyclaceae > Propionivibrio. Next base: position 16,753 of record JANNGP010000103.1, on the reverse strand, counting down.
GAAATATGTCACCAAAACCGGCATCCGGGTATATGATTTATCTTGTTTTTCTATTGCCAACTGTGCGTTGTTTACAATGAAAAAGATACTCATCTCATTTTGCACCCTCTGCCTGATCGGATTGGCGAACCTTGCGCTGGCCGCTACCCCTGAAATGATCAAGGCAGATGCCTTGATCAAGGAGGGCAAGCCGGCCGAGGCCTATGCCGTGCTCGAGCCGCTGGAAGCCAAGCTGGCCGGCGATCCGGCGTACGACTATCTGTTGGCGACGGCGGCGCTGAATGCCGGGAATCCGAGTCGTGCCACCTTCATCTACGAGCGGATTCTGGCCATCAACCCCGACTACGCGGGGGTTCGAGCCGATATGGGACGTGCCTATTACCAGATGGGCGATCTGGCGCGCGCCAAGCTTGAATTCGAGACCATTCTCGCCATCCCTAATCTGCCGCCGGATTTGCGTTCTGCCGTTCTGGCCTACAAGTCAGCCGCCGAGCAGCTTGAGCGCCACCCCAAAGTGCTGATCACCGGCTATCTTGAAGCCGGGCTGGGCTACGACAGCAACGCCAATACCGTCGCATCGAACAAAATCATTGCCCGGCAAAACGGGACCAAGCTTCAGGGGAGCAGTTATCTGGGCTATGCCGGCGGAGCCGAGGCACTCTATTCGTTTGACGAAAATCTGGGTGCCTATGTCGGCGGGGATCTGCGCGGCCGTGCCTACCGGCAGGTCGACGAAGCCAGCAACGACACGCTCGACGGTCGTGTGGGGCTGCAGTACCGTAGCGGTAAATTCCTGATTCGGGGTGGCGCGCTGCTGGGTCGCTACTGGCTGGACAATACCAGCACACGTGACAATCAGGGCGTCAATCTAGACGCGCGCTATTTGATTGACGAAAGCGACCAGGTGTCGGTCGGCTTGTTGTACAACCAGTTCCGGTATAACCCGTCTGCTCTGAAGGACTACGACAATAACTCGGCTTTGGCCATTCTGGGGTGGGTTCACGCCTTTGCGCCGACCACAATCGGCATCCTCAATCTGACCTGGGGGCGTGATTTCGCCAAGGAGAGCGGTGCATGGGAGCACGGTGACAAGAAGTTCTGGGGTGTTCGCGGCACGCTGCAGCATGCCTTCAACGATAGCCTTGGCGGCTTTCTCATGGCAGGTTATCTGCCGGGCGACTATACTCAGTTTAGTTCGACCTACGGAAGCGTGCGCAATGACAACTTGCAGGATGTGACCTTGGGTCTGGTGTGGACGCTGCCGGATCGCTGGACGGTGAGGCCCCAGATTGCCTACACGCGTAACCGCAGTAATCAGGATGCCTACCAGTACGATCGTACCGACGTGACCGTGTCGATCCGCAGGGATTTCTAGCGCTTGACCAGGAGTTTTTGATGCCGTCCATGAAAAAACTCGCATACCTTGTTACTGTCGTGGGGGCGCTGCTCTCCACACCACTCATGGCGCAGCCGGCCGGGCAGGTTCAGGTCGTCGTCGGCCCGGCTCAGTTGATGGATGCCGGCGGGAAAGAACGCGAGTTGGCACAGGGCGGCCAGATCAATGCCGGCGACCGGATCGTTACGGGTGAAAACGCGCTGGTTCAAGTCAGGTTGAGCGATGGCACCTATCTCTCAGTGCGTACGAACACCGATGTCGTACTCGACAAATACAACTACGACGAAAAGTCGGCGGGTGAATCGAGCCTGCTGCTCAAACTGGCGCGCGGCGCATTGCGTTCCATTACCGGCTTGATTGGCAGCCGCAGCCCGGACGCCTACAAGGTGGTTACCCCGGGTGCAACGATTGGCATCCGCGGGACGGATCACGAGCCGGTTTTTATCCCCGTACCCAAGCCGGGCGAAGTGCCGATAGGACAACCCGGTACCTACGACAAGGTGAATTCGGGGGCAACCTTCATTGAGACGCATTCGGGAGTGATCCATATTCAGCCGGGGCAGGTCGGTTTCGTTCCGCCAGTGCCGGGCGTTGCGCCCAAGGTGCTGCCGGAGATGCCGGAATTTTTCCGCAAGCTGGATCTGAAACGCGGCGAGAGCTTGGGTAACAGGGACGGCGGGCGGATGCCCGGTGAAAGGCCAATGCGTCCGGGCGGGGCACTTGCGCCGGGCATGGTGCAGACTTTCCGTCCCAACCTTGAGCTGAACACAGACTTGATTCAAAACCTCCGGCCGATTCAGACTATTGAGACTATTCAGCCCAATCTGGTTGTTCAGCCGATTCAGACTATTGAGACTATTCAACCCGGTCTTGTTGTTCAACCGACCACGACGGTCATTCAGCCGACTACCACGGTCATTCAACCCAAAACGGTCATTCAGCCCAAAACGATCATTCAACCCAAAACGATTTTGTTGAGGTAAAACGCTTCAGGAGCTTGCATCATGAAAAAACGCCTATTGATTTCGAGTGCCATCGCGACCCTGCTGATGTGGGTATCTCCGGTCATTGCTGCGCCACAAGCCGCACAGGTTCTGTTTTCCAACGGGCAACTCAAGGTAATTGATGCCAAGGGTATCGAGCGGCTGGTCAAGCAAGGGGATCTCCTGCAACCGGGCGAGCGCGTCGTGTCGCCGCCGGGCGTCCTTTCCCAATTGAAACTGCCGGATGGCACGCTGATCGGCATGCGCAACGACTCCGAGATCCGTCTTGATCAGATTGATCCGGCGAGCGGTCGCAACATCATTGCACTCAATTTTGGCAACGTCCGGGTTATCAATACCGATTCGTTGACCGGGCAGAGGCTTCTGCCCACGGATATCGTCACACCGGTTTCCAGACTGATGCTGGAGAACGGGGATGGCGAGAGTGTGCACGTCCGTCCGGGTACTCGTGCGGGGGTCGAAGGGGGTACCTATAACCGGCTTCTGATAGGTAACGCGGTTATGCGCACGAACATTGGCGAACTGCCACTGCTGAGGTTTCAGAACGGCTTTGTGCCTCGCCTCGATGTGCTGCCCAATACACTCGCCGTACTGCCGCCAACGCTGAATACACTCGTGGTCGGCGGGCAGCTTGGCGGCCTGAGAACTGGCGAGCCGCAGCCCGGTCTGGATAGTTATTCGGGTGGGAGAGCACCCGCGTTGGCTGGTGGATTGGGCAATACCTTTGTTGGGCCGGGGACAACCGACCGGACGACGATAGTGGGGGGGCAGACGCTTAATCAGCAGATGGTCAATAATTATGTTGCGCTTCGTCCGGCTTTCCAGCCCGTGTATCAACCAACAAATTTGATCAGAGGCGGTTCCATTACCACTAAGACCCCGATCATCAGGCGTCGATTCTGATAGCGTTGGCTTGTTTGAAACTGAATAACGGTATCGCCTAGGGTCGGCCGGCAAGGCGCGCCCCAGAATTCTTTTTCGCGATACCGGGGTATCGCTCAGGGCGCACCCCAGGGAGTACTTCTTCCCGATACCGGGGTATCGCTCAGGGCGCCTTGAATGGCATTCTGGACTGCCCGGTCGACTGAGATGATCTCTGGATGCTGGTCTCAGGCTATTGGCTTCAATGCGCCGCAACAAAACAGCGTCTTTGATTGACTCGAAGCCGTCCACCGGCTACATTAATGACTTGTCAGTCATTAATGTGTGTTGATGAAAACGTTTCCACCCTCCTTCTCTGTTTCTGCCCCTCAACCCGTCACTCGCACGCCACGCCGCCGGCGCAAGGAGGCGCGCCCTTCGGAGCTGACCGCGGCGGCGCTAGACCTCTTTGTTGAAAAAGGTTTTGCGGCCACGCGGCTGGATGATGTGGCGGCGCGTGCCGGGGTGTCAAAAGGCACGCTTTACCTGTATTTCGACAGCAAGGTGGCCTTGTTCAAGGCGGTGGTTGAAGAGGGCATCATACCGCTGCTGGCCGCAGCCGAGCAGCAGATGGCCGGCTATGAGGGTTCTTCAGTTGAGCTTCTTCGTCGCCTGCTTTTAGGTTGGTGGGAGCAGATTGGCGCCACCCGGCTGGCCGGGGTGCCCAAACTGATCATTGCCGAATCACGTAATTTCCCTGAAGTAGCGCAGTACTATCACGATACGGTGATTGTTCGCGGCAGTGCCTTGTTGCGCCGGGTGCTCGAACGCGGCATAGCAAGCGGGGAGTTCCGGCCGCTGGACGTTGAAACCACCATCGATGTGATTTTTGCACCGCTGCTGATGCTCATTGTCTGGCGTCATTCGCTATGCGTTTGCGGTCATGACAATGACCCGGAAACCTATCTGCAAACCCATCTGGATTTGCTGGTTAACGGCTTGTGCCCGCAGAAAGAGGCGTCATGAAAGCCATAAACCTGCGCATCGTTTTTCTCCTGGGTGTGCTACTGATCGTTGGCGCGTGCGGAAAAACGCCACCCCCAGCCGAGCCGCTACGCCCGGTATTGACGATAGTGCTTGGTGCCACCAGTGCAGGCGAGGTAACAACATATTCAGGCGAGGTGCGCTCGCGTTACGAGACGCCGCTGGGTTTCCGTATCCCCGGCAAGATCTCTGCCCGTCTGGTCGATGCCGGTGCGCTGGTCAAGGCCGGTGAGGTGTTGGCGCGCCTCGATCCGGCCGACACGGCGCTTTCAGCCGCCGCCGCCAATGCGCAATATGAACTGGCCGTCGCCGATGTGAAGCGTTACCGCGAGTTGCGCGAAAAGAATTTCGTCAGTCAGTCGGCACTGGATGCCAAGGAAACATCATTCAAGGCGACGCAGGCGCAGGCCGATCTGGCGCGTAACCAGAGTTCGTACGCGGTGCTTAAAGCTGATCATGCCGGCGTGGTGGCCGCGGTGCTGGGCGAAGTTGGGCAGGTAGTGGCCGCCGGCCAGACCGTGCTGCGTGTGGCGCGCACCGATACGCTGGAGGTGGCGGTGGCCATCCCCGAAACGCGAATGCCGGAGGTGCGTCTTCTGGAAACAGCGGAAATCAGCCTGTGGGCCGACGATCAGGCGCGCTACCAGGGGGTCTTGCGCGAACTGAGCACAGTGGCTGATCCGCTGACGCGAACTTATGCCGCACGCGTGTCGATAATTAATCCGGATGCCCGGGTTTTGCTGGGCATGACGGCCAATGTAAAGTTCTTGCGCGCAGTGCCGCCCACTGCGTCGCAGATGCAAATCACGGCACCGCTCAGTGTGCCGCTGAGTGCGATTTTCCAGCAAGACGGGAAGCCGGCGCTATGGATTGTTGGTGGAGATCAGACGGTTTCCCTGCGCCCGGTCGCGGTAACAACCTATGGCGAAACCACTGCGGTATTAACTAGTGGCGTCAAAGCCGGTGAGCGGATTGTTGTTGCCGGCGTGCACAAGCTGAGTGCCGGCGAGAAGATCAAGGCGGTTGATCAACTGCCAGCCAAGCCAGCCCGATGAAGCCGGTCAATCTTTCCGAATGGGCGTTGAACCATCGCTCGATGGTGGCCTATCTGATCATCGTGCTGATGCTGGGCGGCGTGTTTTCCTATTTCAAACTGGGACGCGCCGAAGATCCGGATTTTACCTTCAAGGCCATGGTGGTGCGTACGTTGTGGCCGGGCGCGACAGCGCATGAGGTCGAGTTACAGGTGACCGAGCGCATCGAAAAAAAATTGCAGGAGGTGCCGTGGGTTGACGTCATCCGCTCCAATTCGAAAGCCGGTGAGTCGCTGGTGTTCATCCTCCTCAAGGATTACACCCCGAAGAAGGATGTGCCGGAAGCCTGGTATCAGGTGCGCAAGAAGATCGGTGACATCAAACACACTTTTCCGGCGGGTGTGCAAGGGCCGTTCATCAACGACGAGTTCGGCGATACCTTCATCAATCTCTTTGCGCTGACTGGTGACGGCTTTGACATGGCCCGGCTGCGCCAGGAAGCGGATCGCGTGGCGCGCGAGTTGCGCCAGGTGCCGGACGTCAAAAAGATTGAGTTGATTGGTGTGCAGGACGAAAAGATTTTTGTTGAAATCTCGCATGCCCGACTGGCTACACTGGGCCTCGACCCGCTGCTGATTTTCGATGCGCTGCAAAAGCAGAATGCGATGGCGTCCGCCGGTTTTTTTGAAACAGCATCGGATCGCGTACGCCTGAGAGTGACCGGTGATTTTGGTTCCGTGGAAAGCGTGCGTGCCATTGGTGTACAGGCGGGCGGCAAGCTTTTGCGCCTGGGTGATATCGCTACGGTCAAACGCGGCTATGTCGATCCGCCGGCACCGCGCATGCGCGTGCAGGGACAGCACGCTGTGGGGATTGCCATTGCCATGAACAAAGGCGGTGACGTGATCAAGCTGGGCGAGCATTTGCGCAGCGAGGTGGCGCGTCTGCAACGCGATTTGCCGACGGGGATTGATATCCACGTGGTTGCCGATCAGCCGGAAATCGTGCGCCAATCGATCAGTCTGTTCATGTCCTCGCTGACCGAAGCGGTGGTCATCGTGCTGGCCGTGTCTTTCCTGAGCCTCGGCTTGCGCACGGGGACAGTGGTGGCCCTGTCGATTCCATTGGTGCTGGCGATCACTTTTTTGCTGATGGACGTATTCGGCATCGATTTGCAACGCATCTCGCTCGGTGCCTTGATCATTGCACTGGGTTTGCTGGTGGACGATGCGATCATTGCCGTCGAGATGATGGTGGTAAAAATGGAGCAAGGTTGGGATCGCTTTCGTGCGGCAACCTTTGCGTATACCTCGACGGCTTTCCCGATGCTGACCGGTACGCTGATTACAGCGGCGGGGTTCACGCCAGTCGGATTTGCCAAGTCCGCTGCTGGCGAATACACCTTCTCGATATTTGCCGTGGTGAGTATTGCGCTGGTGGTGTCGTGGGTGGTGGCGGTGGTGTTTACGCCCTATCTTGGCTACAAGATTCTCGATGCTAAAAAGCTGCAGTCGCATGCGCTGGCGCATGGTCACGATATCTACGAGACGACGTTCTATCGCCGCGTACGGGCCAGTGTCGATTGGTGCGTTCGGCGGCGCTGGCTGGTGATCGGTAGCACGCTGGCGGCGTTTGTCCTGTCTTTGGTGGTGCTCAATACCGGGGTGCAAAAGCAGTTCTTCCCGGCCTCTGCCCGACCCGAATTGCTGGTCGATTTGTGGCTGCCGCAAGGCGCGTCGCTCAAGGCCACCGAAACGCAGGCGAAGCGGATAGAGCAACTGTTGCTCAATGAGCCGGAAATGAAGAAATCGGTAAAGCACTTTGCCAGTTATATCGGCAATGGCAGTCCGCGCTTTTATCTGCCGCTTGACCAGCAGTTATTCAATGACAACTTTGCGCAGTTTGTCGTGGTGACAAACGACATCAAGGCGCGCGAGGATCTGAAACAACGACTTGAGGCGCATTTTTCGGCTGAAAATGCCGAGTGGCATGCCGGGTTGGCCAATACGCGTACGCGTGTTCTGCGTCTGGAGAACGGCCCGCCGGTTGGCTTCCCGATCCAGTTCCGCGTTTCAGGTGAAGACCTTGGCGAGTTGCGCCGTGTGGCGGAAGACGTGGCGACCCTTATGCGCGCCAATCCGCACGTGAAGGACGTGAACTTCGACTGGAACGAGATGGCCAAGTCGGTGCGCCTGGAAATCGATCAGGATAGGGCGCGGGCACTGGGGGTCAGTTCTCTGGATCTGTCGAATTCGATCAACCTGCTGTTGAACGGAAGCAGCATCACGCAAATGCGCGAAGGCGATCAGTTAGTTGATGTCGTGGTACGCGCCAGAGGTGACGAGCGTGCGCGCATTTCGGCGCTGGCCGACATGACTGTCCGTACTTCCAGCGGACGCTACGTGCCACTTGCCCAGGTAGCGAAGATTCACTATGAACTTGAGGATGGCTTGATCAGCCGTCGCAATCGGCTGCCGACGGTAACCGTGCGTGCTGATACACGAGATAATGTACAGGCGCCGGTCGTGTCGGCGCAAATCGATCCGCAACTGGATGTGGTGCGCGCCAAACTGCCGCCCGGATTCCGCATCGAACTGGGTGGCGTCACCGAGGAATCGGCGAAGGGCGAAGAGTCGATCAAGGCCGTGATGCCGATGATGTTGATGGCGGTGGTTACCTTGCTCATGATCCAATTGCAGAATATCGGGCGAACGGTTCTGGTTCTGCTCACGGCACCACTCGGGCTGATCGGTGTGGCGATCGCCTTGCTGCTGTTCAACGTACCCTTTGGCTTCGTGGCCAACCTGGGTGTGATTGCGCTATCGGGAATGATTATGCGCAACTCGGTGATTCTGGTGGACCAGATCGAGCAGGACGAGAAATCCGGCAAGCCGGCCTGGGAAGCCATTGTCGGTTCAACGGTGCGCCGTTTTAGGCCGATCATGCTGACCGCAGCGGCGGCGATTCTGGCGATGATTCCATTGACGCGCAGTGTGTTCTGGGGGCCGATGGCCGTCACGATTATGGGTGGTTTGATCGTAGCCACACTGCTGACGGTGTTTTTCCTGCCGGCGCTTTATGCGGCGTGGTATAGGGTCAAGGATGACGTGAAGGTATAATACTGAATCAACCTAGAAAAAAGCAGTTGAACCACGAAGAACACGAAGAGAATCGTGAGCTTACGATGTTAAGTCGCATCACCCAACGAGTGAGCAAGAAAAGCATTGCAGCCTATTGTTTATCTTCGTGCTCTTCGTGAACTTCGTGGTTAATTGAGGTTTTAAGGATCAATTGGACTAATACACTTGCTGGCGAGGATTCTTATGGCAACGGTGACAATGAACACTGAACAAGCACGCTTCAACATGATCGAGCAGCAGATCCGCCCCTGGGAGGTTCTGGATCCGACAGTGCTGAGTTTGCTATCGGTCGTCAAGCGCGAGGATTTTGTGCCTGCGGCCTACAACGATCTGGCCTTTGCCGACGTCGAAATACCGATCAGTTCCAGCCAGTCGATGCTGGTGCCAAGAATGGAGGCACGAATTCTGCAGGAGCTGGGCGTCAAACATACGGATACGGTGCTCGAAATCGGTACCGGTAGCGGCTACATGGCGGCGCTTCTGGCCGCGAAAGCCGAGTTCGTTTATAGCATTGAAATTGATCCGGCATTGGCCGACACGGCGAGAAACAATCTTCAGACGTCGGGCGTGGCCAATGTCACTGTCGTGACCGGTGACGGCGCACTGGGCTGGGCTGAAAATGCGCCCTATGATGTGATCGTGTTGTCCGGGTCGACACCCGTACTGCCCGAGGCGATTCTCCAACAGCTCAAGATTGGCGGCCGCTTGGTGGCCGTTGTTGGCGAGTTGCCGGCAATGCAATTGCAACTGGTGATACGCACCACAGAGGATGCCTTCAGCACGATCAATGTTCTTGAAACCGTCGTCGCGCCGTTGGTTAACGCCACACAGCGTGACAAATTTGTATTCTAGTTTTTTATAAAGGTCAGCACCATGCGTTTCAAGCCATCGGCGAACCGCCTGTCGCTCCTGTTGGGAGCTCTGTTTTTTGCGGCGCCTGCGTTCCCGGCTGATCTCATGCAGGTGTATCGTGAAGCACTGAGCAACGACCAGACGTATCTGGCAGCACGCGCCAACGCAGACGCCCTGCGCGAAAAAGGGCCGCAGGGATTGTCCGGTCTGTTGCCGACAGTGAGCGGTACGGCAAATACCGTATGGAATGAGAACAAGTACGAAGCGTCGAATCTGGCTAATAAGGTGAACAGGGATTTCAACACCAATGCCTATAACGTCAATCTGACGCAGCCTTTGTTCCGCTGGCAGAACTTTGTGCAATACAGTCAGGGCAAATTACAGGTGGTGCAGGCCGAAGCCAATTTTGCGCAAGCCGCTCAGGATCTGATCGTACGCGTGGCACAGGCGTATTTTGACGTGCTTTATGCGCAGGAGAATCTCAAGGCGGTGCATGCCAACAAGGACTCTATCGTTCAGCAACTTGAACGCGCCAAAAAGAGTTTTGAAGTGGGCACCGTGACCGTGATTGATGTCAACGACGCCCAGTCACGCTTTGATCTGGTCAGTGCCAATGAGATAGCCGCTGCCGGCGATCTTGATGTGAAGCGCTACAAACTGCGCGTGATTGTTGGCAAGAACGTTGGCGAACTGAACCGACTGAAACCGAAAGCCGAGTTGAAGCCGCCACAACCAGCCAGCATGGACAAGTGGGTTGATGCGGCAGAGAGGGACAGCTTTGTTGTTCAGGCGCAGCAAATGGCCACTGAGGTGGCGGCCAAGGAAGTCGAACGCGTGCGCGCAGGGCACTATCCAACCATCGACGTTGTAGCCAACTACGGCAAGAACAATCAAGCACTGTCTTTCCTGGGCAATGACAGCCTCGAAACCAATGCGCGCAATGTCGGTTTGCAGCTCAACATCCCGATTTTTCAGGGCGGTTACGTCAACTCCAAAACCCGTGAGGCCGTAGCGAACCGTGTTGCGGCCGATGCAGCGCTGGAAAGCGCCAAACGGAATGCTGCGCTGAGCGCTCAGGAATCATTTCTTGGTGTAGTCAATGGTCTGGCTCAGGTGCGGGCGTACGAGGCGGCGCTGGTGTCGACAACGAGCTCGCTGGACTCGAACAAGCTGGGTTATGACGTGGGTGTGGTGACAGGGATTGACGTACTCAATGCCGAGCAACTGGTTTACAACGCCAAGCGCGACTTGGCCAAGGCGCGTTTCGATACGCTGCTCTCACAGCTCAAGCTGAAGTCGGCGGTGGGTTCGCTGGGTGAGGCGGATCTGGAGCAGATCAATCCGCTACTAGAGGCACCGTAATTTTATTGCCAGGCGAATGATGGCACGAAGACAAGCCGTAGACAGTGCAAGTAGCACGACAAGGCGAAGTCGACAAAGTCAGGATGGGTCTGGCAATGAAATTATCTCGCGGATCAAAGCGACAGTTTTGTCCGTTGCGCCACGATGCGCCTGACTGAAATTTATCGCCGCATCACGCATTGCTTGCAGCGCTTCTGTATCCATCAATAGTTTTTGCACATCGCTGGCGGCCCCGTCGGCATCGGCAATTTTGCGTGCTGCGCCGCAAGCTATGGCGTCTTCCGTGGCTTGTGCAAAATTGAAGCTATGCGGCCCGACCAGCACCGGGCAACCGCAAGCAGCCGCTTCAATCAAATTCTGCCCGCCGAAGGGCAGCAGCGTGCCACCAATCAGCGCCACATCCGCCACCGCAAAATAGGCCGGCATTTCGCCCATGCTGTCGCCCAGCCAGACCTGCGTTGAGGCCGTGGGCAGTGTGCCCGCACTGCGTCGTAACTGCACCAATCCTTTGGCTTCAACCAGCGCTGCAATTTCGTCAAACCGTTGTGGATGGCGCGGGACAAGCAGCAGTAGGAGGTCGGGCAGATTGAGGTGAACAAAAGCATCGAGAATGAGAGCTTCTTCCCCTTCGCGTGAGCTGGCAGCCAGCCAGACCGGCCGGTTGCCGAGTGCTTCCCGCCACTGCATCCCCAGTTGAAGTTTCTCTGGCGATGGTGCGACATCAAACTTGAGATTGCCATAGACGCTGACCCGGCGGGCGCCTATGGCGAGCAGACGTTCCGCGTCGACAGGTGTTTGCGCGGCCACGGCGCGTAATGATTCAAGCGCCGGGCGAACCAGTAGCGAGAGGCGCAGGTAGCCGCGCTGCGAGCGTTGCGACAAGCGCGCATTAATCAGCGACAAGGGCATGCTGCGCGCCTTGGCGGCGGCGATCAGGTTGGGCCACAGCTCGGTTTCCATCAAGAGGCCAAGTTGCGGTTTGAAGTGATCGAGAAAACGAGCGCAGGCATCGGGCAGGTCGTAGGGTAAATACGCCTGCATCAAACGGGTGCCGAATTTTGTGATCAATTCCGTACCGGTTGCACGGCCGGTCGGTGTCATGTGCGTAAGCAAAAGCGCATGATCGGGAAATTCTTTAAGCAGCGCCTTGATCAGCGGTTCAGCCGCACGGGTTTCGCCCACCGATACAGCATGCAGCCAGATCAACGGGGTCTTTGTGGCTTGTGAATAGAAGCCGTAACGTTCGCCGAGGTGCTGGAGATATTCGGGTTGCTTGCGTACGCGCCACAGCAGACGCAGCCAGACGAGCGGCTGAGCAAGGTAGAAGAGCAGTGAATAGATGAAACGCGGCATTAACGAATAGCCTGTTCGACGACAGCGAGCACTTCGGGCGTTGTTGGCTGTCGGCCAGGCGCGCCGAGATTGCGGAAGAAGCCCGTGCCATACACCCCGGTGAGCACCGGATCGGTGGTGATGTAAAGCGCAATGGTTGGTACGCGCAGTGCTGTGGCCAGATGCACCAGGCCGGTATCAACGCCAATCGCCAGTGCGGCCTTGCCGATCAGTCCGGCCAACTCGCGCAGGGTTAATGGGGGGGCGACGATGGCGCCTGGCACGGCTGTGGCGATGCGTTCCGCACGTTGCCGTTCCAGTGCATTGCCCGAAGGAAGAATAGGGGTCAGACCACGATTTATCAGGGATTGCGCGGTGGTAATCCAGCTTGATTCATCCCACAGCTTGTCATCTCGGCTGGTGGCGGTGAGCAGTACCGCATGACGGTTGCCAGCAAGCCAGGGCAAATCGACGGTTGGGACGGCGATGCCGTAATCGAGCGGCAAGTCGACGGGGTAATTGAATGCGGCTGCTCCCAGCCAGCGGTTACGTTCAACGGCATGGGCGTTGGGCGGGATGACAAAGGTTTCATCGTAAAAGCGGGCGGCCAGCGGTTCGCGCGCGACTTCAGCGGCATAGCCGAGATGGAGACCGTTGGCCTGGGAGGCAATCAGGGCGCTCTTTATCAGGCCTTGTGTGTCAAGAACCGCATCGTACTTGGCTCTCCGGATGCTCTGCTGTGCGTTCCTTATTTCACGCCATGTTGCGGGGCAGTGTAATTTTTTTCGCCAGCGCCGCAGGGCGACCGGGATGACTTCACTCACTTCCGGGTGCAGACGCGGGATGTCGGCGAAGGATTCCTCGACGCACCAGTCTATCGTCACCTCAGGTAGCGATCGACGAAGATCACTGACGACCGGCAGGTTATGGATAACGTCACCCAGAGAGGAGGTTTTGACCAACAGAATGCGCATCGACGGGTAAAATAACGGTTTGGCGAAAAGAAGCATTATAAGAGATGGTGCCGCGCCTCGCGTTCAAGTTGCGAAAGGAAATGAATTGATTCTAGTCACTGGCGGCGCAGGCTTTATTGGCGCCAACTTCATTCTTGACTGGCTGCGTGAAAGCGACGAGCCGGTGTTCAATGTCGACAAGCTAACCTATGCGGGCAACCTTGAGAACCTGGCCGATCTGGCGGGTGACCCGCGCTATGCTTTCGTGCAGGGCGATTTCGGAGATCAGAGCCTGATCGACGGCTTGTTGCTCAAGCACCGTCCGCGCGCCGTGGTCAATTTCGCGGCGGAGAGTCACGTCGACCGCTCGATACACGGCCCCGGCGAATTCATCCAAACAAATATCGTCGGCACCTTCAGTCTGCTCGAAAGCGTGCGCGCCTACTTTGCCACGATGAGCGACGTGGAGAAGACGGCGTTCCGTTTCTTGCATGTATCGACCGACGAGGTGTACGGCTCGCTCAGCAAAACCGACCCGGCCTTCACTGAAACCAATCGTTACGAACCGAACAGTCCCTACTCGGCATCCAAGGCGGCGTCCGACCATCTGGTGCGTGCCTACCATCACACCTACGGCTTGCCGGTAGTGACCACTAACTGCTCCAACAACTACGGCCCCTATCAGTTTCCCGAAAAACTGATCCCGCTGATGATCGTCAACGCACTGGCCGGCAAGCCGCTGCCCGTGTACGGCGATGGTCAGCAGATTCGCGACTGGCTGTACGTGACCGACCATTGTTCGGCGATCCGGCGCGTGCTGGCCGCCGGGCGGCTGGGCGAGGTTTACAACATTGGTGGCTGGAACGAAAAGCCCAATCTCGATATTGTGCATGCCATCTGCGGCTTGCTTGACGAATTGCGTCCGCGCGCCGATGGCAAACCGTATCGCGAGCAGATCACCTACGTCACGGATCGCCCGGGCCATGACCGCCGTTACGCTATTGATGCGACCAGGATCGAGCGCGAACTGGGCTGGAAGCCCGCCGAGACCTTTGAAACCGGCATCCGCAAGACGGTGCAGTGGTATCTTGATAACCAGCCGTGGATCAGCAATGTGCAGTCGGGCGCCTACCGCGAGTGGGTCGAGAAGAATTATGCCGGGCGCGCCCAATGAAGATTCTGCTGTTCGGTAAAGGGGGTCAGGTCGGCTGGGAATTGCAACGCAGTCTCGCGCCGCTCGGGCAATTGATCGCGGTTGACTTTGACAGCACCGAACTGTGTGGCGATTTCACCAATTTGGACGGATTGGCAGAGACGGTGCGCAAGGTGAAACCGGGAATCATCGTTAATGCGGCGGCCCATACGGCGGTCGACAAAGCCGAATCCGAACCCGAGCTGGCGCGCGCTATCAATGCAACGGCTCCCGGTGTGCTCGCCGACGAGGCGCAGAAATTGGGCGCCTGGCTGGTGCACTATTCGACCGACTATGTGTTCGACGGCAGCGGCAGCAAGCCGTGGCAGGAAACCGATCCGACCGGGCCGCTCAGTGTTTATGGGCGCACCAAGCTGGAGGGCGAGCAGGCGGTTGCGCGCTGTACAAAGCACCTGATTTTCCGAACCAGTTGGGTGTATGCGGCGCGCGGTGCGAACTTTGCCAAGACCATGCTGCGTCTGGCAAAAGAGCGCGATCAACTCAAAGTGATTGACGATCAAATCGGCGCGCCAACCGGTGCCGAACTGTTGGCGGACGTGACGGCACTGGCTCTGCGTAGTGTCCAGACGCAGCCTGAGCTTGCCGGGCTTTATCATCTGGCGGCAGCTGGCGAGACAAGCTGGTATGGTTACGCGAAGTTCGTCATTGAGCAGGCACGTCGCGCGGGTCAGCCGATTCGGGTTGCGCCGGAAGCCATCGTAGCAATTCCAACCAGCGATTACCCGACGCCGGCGCAACGCCCGCTTAACTCCCGCCTGGATACGCGCAAGATACAAGCAGCGTTTGGTTTGAAATTACCGGAATGGCAGCTTGGTGTTGAAAGAATGCTGACTGAAGTCGCGCAGCAAAGCTGTGCTTCTGCTTGAGATGTTTCTTGTAGGAGCGCAGCTTTGCTGCGCGAAGGAGAGGTATTGATGCGCTGGCGTCCCTTCCTTTCAATGCTGTTGCTGGTTGCCATGACTGCGGCAATAATGCCGATTGTCGCCGTTGCCGACCCGCTACCTCTGTTGCTGGCAGAAACCGATCAGGGCCAGACGGATGTCACTTTTTACCTCATCAGTGAAAAGTTCGACGGCGTGCGTGCTTTTTGGGACGGCAAGACGTTGCGCACACGCAACGGGAACGCTATCAACGCACCTGCCTGGTTTGTCGAGAATTTTCCGACGCGTGAACTCGATGGCGAGTTGTGGATAGGGCGCGGCCAGTTTGAACGGCTGTCCGGAACTGTTCGCCGGCAACTGCCGGATGATTCCGAGTGGCGACAGGTACGCTATCTGGTTTTCGAGCTGCCGCAGGCGCCTGGCACCTTCCGTGAGCGGGCGCAGGCCATCCGTGGCGTGATTGCCAGTACCGGCGTGCCCTGGTTGCAGGCGGTCGATCAATTCGAAGTCAAGAACCGCAAGGCGCTCAAGAAGACGCTGGACGAAATAATTAAAGGCGGTGGTGAGGGCTTGATGCTGCATCGAGCCGATGCCTTGTACACCACCGGCCGCAGTGATGCGCTGCTTAAAGTGAAGCCGTGGAATGACGCCGAAGCGACGGTGATTGCCCATCAGCCGGGTAAGGGAAAATATGCCGGTATGCTCGGCGCGCTACGGGTACGGACCAGCGAGGGCATTGAGTTCATGCTGGGAACCGGGTTGAGTGATGCCAATCGCCGCAACCCGCCGCCAATCGGTACAATTGTCACCTTCCGCTATCGCGAACTGACCAGTCGAGGCGTGCCAAGATTCGCCAGTTTTTATCGTGTGCGCGAGATTTAAGGGAAAGAGAATAAATGCCAACAAACAAACGCAAAGGCATCATCCTCGCTGGCGGGTCAGGCACCCGGCTGTATCCGGCAACGCAGGTGGTCTCAAAGCAACTGCTGCCAATCTTCGACAAGCCGATGATTTACTATCCGCTGAGCACATTATTGCTGGCGGGAATTCGCGACATTCTGGTGATCTCCACGCCGCAGGATACGCCGCGCTTTGAGCAGCTGCTCGGCGACGGCAGCCAGTGGGGCATTACGTTGAGCTACGCCGTGCAGCCTTCGCCCGACGGCTTGGCGCAAGCTTTCCTGATCGGCGAGCAATTTGTCGGAAACGACCCGTCCGCCCTAGTATTGGGCGACAACATTTTTTATGGACACGATTTTGCCGGCTTGCTGCAGGAGGCAACGGCCAAACAAGAGGGGGCAACGGTCTTCGCTTACGCCGTTAACGACCCGGAACGCTACGGTGTCGTTGAATTTGATGCGCAGGGACGTGCTGTCAGCCTTGAGGAAAAACCGAAGGCGCCGAAGTCCCGTTATGCGGTGACGGGCCTCTACTTTTACGATAATCACGTGGTCGAGCTGGCCAAGACCGTCAAGCCATCGGCGCGTGGAGAGCTTGAGATTACCGACCTTAACCGGCTTTATCTGGAGCAGGGCAATCTTAGTGTTACGACCATGGGGCGGGGCTATGCCTGGCTCGATACCGGTACGTACGAGTCGATGCTCGAAGCCAGCCAGTTTATTCATACCATTGAGAACCGGCAGGGCTTGAAAGTGGCTTGCCCGGAGGAAATCGCCTGGCG
>JANNGP010000102.1:0-6088 GCA_031403915.1 Betaproteobacteria bacterium | reverse complement strand
AAAACTCCACCGCAGTGGCGCACAGACGCAGAGTAAACGCGTATAATACAATTGCTATAAACAAGTTTTTCTCTGCGAAATCTCTGCGTCTCTGCGCCTCTGCGGTGGGTTTATATGTCATTTCACCGCTTCGCCAAGGATTGCACCGGATCGAGCCGCGCGGCCTGCCGTGCCGGCAGTACGCCGAACAGGATGCCGGTACTCAGTGCGGTACCCAACCCGGCCAGCACCGCCCAGTCGGGCGGGTAGGCGGGAAAGACGGGGTAAAGCTGGCGGATGAGCGCCGCGCCGCCTTCACCGAGCAGGTAGCCGAGCAGGGCACCAGCCAGCGAGAGCATGGCCGCTTCGGCGAGAAAGGCGGTGCGAATGGTTTTGCCTGTTGCGCCGAGTGCTTTCAGAAGGCCGATTTCCGAGGTGCGCTGGGTAACCGAAACAAGCATCACGTTCATCACCAATATACCGGCGACGGCCAGGCTGATCGCAGCGATGCCGGCCACCGCGAGGGTCAGTGTGCCAAGCAGTTTGTCGAAGGTGGCCAGTACCGCATCCTGCGTGATGATGGTGACGTCTTCTTCGCCTTCATGGCGCAGTTTGAGAATCTCGGTAACTTGCGCCTTGGCCGGCTCGATGGCTTCGCGGCTGTTGGCCTCGATCATGATGCGGAAGAGGGTGTTGCTGTTGAACATGGCCTGCGCCAGCGACACCGGGACAATGACCAGTTCGTCGGTGTTCAGACCCAGCCCCTGGCCGGTTGAGGCGATCACGCCGATGACGCGGAAGCGTCGGTCGCCGACGCGGATCAATTGGCCGAGTGCGGGCTCGGGGCCGAAGAGGTCATCGCGGATTTTCGCGCCGATGACTGCTTCGGAAGCGCCGCGTCGCCAGTCGCCATCGGCCAGAAAACGCCCCTGGGCGAGTTTCAGATTGCGCACGTCCATGTAATGTGCGTTGGTGCCGGCCACCATCACTTCACGCAGCTTGCCGCCGTAGCTTATCTCCGAGGTGCCCACAGCGATGGGCGCCACACGGCGCACGGTACTGGCGCGCAGCAGCGATTGTGCATCGTCGATGGTCAGGTCGCGTGGTGTGCTGGTAATGGCATTGCCGGGATTAAAGCCGCCAGTCTGCGATCGGCCGGGCAGAACGATGATGAGGTTGGTGCCGAGTGATGAAAACTCGCCGATCACGTAGCGCCGTGCGCCATCACCGAGCGCGGTGAGCACCACCACAGCGGCCACGCCGATGGCCATGGCCAGCACCAGCAGCGAGGTGCGCAGCGGGCTGCCGGTGGCGGCGTCGCGGGCAAAACGGATCAGATCCGGGGTGCGCATGGGTGAGGGACAGAAAAGCGAACCACCAAGCCACCAAGAACACAAAGCAGCACCAAGAAAGGCAAAAAACTTTCAAGGTTTTTCTTGGTGTAACTTGGTGACTTGGTGACTTGGTGGTTAAGCATTTGAACTATCGTGCCTCAATTCCCCGTCTTCCATCAGCAACTGCCTTCTGGCGCGGGCGCCGAGTGCGGTGTCGTGAGTAACCACGATCAGCGTGACGCCACGGCTGTTGAGTTCTTCGAGTAATCGCATGACTTCTTCGCCGGTGGCACGGTCGAGGTTGCCGGTCGGTTCGTCGGCGAGGATCATCGCCGGTTGCATGATGGTGGCGCGCGCGATGGCCACGCGCTGACGCTGGCCGCCGGAGAGTTCGTTCGGACGGTGATGCGCGCGGTCGGCCAGACCATAATCCTTGAGCGCCTGTTCCACGCGCTTGGTGCGCTGCGCCGGGTCGATGCCGGCCAGTGTCATCGGTAGCGCAATGTTCTCAGCGGCAGTAAGGCGCGGGACCAGATGAAAACTCTGAAAAACAAAACCGATGCGCTCGCTGCGCACGCGTGCTTGTTCCTCGGGCGAAAGCGTGGTGACGTCGCGGCCTTCCAGGTGGTAGGTGCCGGTATTGGGGTGGTCAAGCAGGCCGAGCAGATTGAGCAGCGTCGATTTGCCGGAGCCGGACGGGCCCATCACAGCGACGTATTCGCCTGCGTCGATGTGCAACTCAAGGTGGCGTAGTGCATGTACCTCGCTGTCACCGAGATAGAAGATGCGCTCGATGCCGGAGAGTTCGATCAGTGTACTCATGGGGAGAAAACCGAAAATCCACCGCAGAGACGCAGAGGCGCAGAGGCAACGCAGAGAAGGTCAAAACCAGTTTGAATCGGTTGCTTAACGGCGCTGTTGTTTTGTGCGCCGGATAGCGATGAAGAATGCTTTTTACCGCGTGAGTTTGCCAAGGCCTTTAACCGAGAAAGCGATTTTCTCTGCGTCATCTCTGCGCCTCTGCGTCTCTGCGGTGGATGTTCAATGTCCTACTTGCCAACGGGTTTGGTTTCGACCACATAAGCTGCGCCGGCCTTGACCCCAACACGCTCCAGAGAAGTTACAACTTTTTCGCCGGCTTTGAGCCCTTCCAGCACTTCGGTGTATTCCCAGTTGGACAGCCCCGTTTTGACCTTGCGCTCCTCGAGTTTGTCGTCGCTGCCGGCGACCAGTACACGACCGCCTTCGAGTAGTGCCGAGGTGGGTACGCGCACCACGTTGTCGCGCACGGCGAGAATCACCTCGATGTCTGCGCTGTAGCCGACCAGTAGCTTGCCGGGTTCTTCCGGATTGTCGAAGGTGGCTTCGATGTCGACGGTGCGTGCCTGTTTCTCGACGGCCGAAACGTAAGGCGCGACACGCTTGACCTTGCCGGGGAAGGATTTTTTCGGCATCGCGTCGAGGCTGATACGCACCAACTGGCCGGCCTGAATCTTCGGCGCATCAACTTCATCCATCGGCGCCTTGACGTACAGGCAGGAGTCGTCGATCAGATCAATTGCGGGGGGGGTTGGCACGCCGGGAGGCGAAGGGGTCGAGTATTCACCAACCTCGCCGACAATCTTGGCGATGGTGCCGTCAAAGGGGGCATAGAGTGCCGTTCGTCCTTGCTCAACACGAGTGGCGGCTACTTTGGCTTGGAACTGCGCAACGTCAGCCTTGGTCGCCTCACAACCGGCGCGCTTGGCTTGTGCCTCCGTGCGAGCGGATTCCTCGCGTGAACTGGAAACAAAGCCTTTCTCTCGCAGCGAGGTCTGGCGTTCCGCCTCGCGCTCGGAATTGGCCGCCTGCGCACAGGCTTCGTTCACACGCTGTCGTGCGGTGACCACCTGCGTCATGGCCAGTGTGCTCTGCGCCTGCTGATCATCGTTCCACAGCTTCATTAGCAACTGACCTTTCTTGACGCGATCGCCTTCCTTCACTGCCAGCACTTCGATGCGGCCACCCATGATGGTTGACAGCTTGGTGCGCTGACAGGCCTCAATCGTTCCGGCTCGGGTGTTGGCAATGCTCGACTCCACCTTGCCGAGGTCAATTTCCTTGACGACGATGGCGATGGGTTTCGGCCGGCCGATCCACCAGAAGAGGGTGGCCAGGGCGGCGACGATGGCTAGCGCGATCATTGCGCGACGGAACAGGGGGTGTTGAGTCAGGGGCAGCATGGATGGGTCGTTGGCGATAAACAACACGCATAATCAAAGGAGACATGGTCGGGCAAAACGGGCGGGCTGGCAAGCAAATGCGAGTAACACAGTGTTGCTGGTCTGCAGGCCAATAAACACGCGGTGTTTGGTGTTATGTGCTTGTAGATCGCCATTCCATAAGGCTTGCAGGCAATACGAATTTTCAGGCCAGCAAAAACGACAGCAGCGGCACCGAAACAATCAGGCTCCCGGTTGTGAATATCCACGCCGTGCTGACAAGATCGGAATCGAGATTGTAGAGGCTGGCTGGAACGAGGCTGATGAAGGCCATCGGCATCATGCCCAGAATGGCGATGGTTTTAAGCGTCAGCGAGTCGCCTGCGCCAAAACCGAGGAGCAAGGCAAACGCCAGAACGCAAAGCGGGATCAGGCACATGCGCAGCCCGGTGATGACCAGCGCTGGCTTCCAGTACAGTGGAATGCGTCCGATGCGAATTTGCGAACCTACAGCGGCCAGCAAAAGAAACGAACTCGTTGGGATCAGCCAGGAATTGAGTTCGCCGTAGAAAGTTGGGCGCTCGAGGTCGAGCAAGTTGAAGGTGAGGCCGAGCAGGATAGAGAGCGCGACGATCAGAAAGAAAGGGTCGCTCACGATGCGCAGCAAGGGGTGCATCTGCTTGCCGGCTTCCTCGATCAACCCGGCTTTGATGGCTTGCTGGCGGGCGTAGGGAAAGAGCACGCCGTAGCCCCAGAATTCTTCGAGCAACTTGTAAAGTGGAACCAGTGCAAAGGCGATTTCGCCAAGCAGCAGAAAAACGATCAGGCCGCCCATGTTGCCGGTGTTGGTGAACGAGCAGGAAGTGCGGAAGCCGATGGCTTGGGCGGGCGGCAACGGCTTGATGCGCATGGCCAGGCAGCCGATGAGGAAGCCCGAGGCCTGGCCGAATATACAGACTACCGGCAGCAGAATGAGCGGCCCCCGCTCTATGGGGAGGATCCACACGGCACCGACAAAGGCGATGGGGTTGAGTACCAGCAGGCACAGCTTTTGTACCAGAATACGCAGGCGGGGCAGGATGTCCTGATTCGTGGCGTAACGGCGGAACAGCATGCCTAAAAGGAAGCCGAGGCCAAGGCCGAGGGAAATGGTGAGTAGCGTGGGCAAAAAACGGGTCATGATCAATCCGACAAATTTCTATTACTTTGCGATAATGCACACTCTGGGGTTCTGATAAATCGGAGCGTTCTGAAGTGACGACTGATCACGCCAAACATCTTGCCTACAACGGTCACAATCGCCGCATGACGGGCGATCTGGAACTGCTCGCCGCCATCAGCCAGGACTTTGCCGGTTCTCCGGCAATGAGCGAAACGCTGGATAACGCGATCCACCAGATCATGACCTACATGGATACTGAAGCGGCATCCATTTTCCTGCTTGATGCGACGAACGAAAAACTGACTTGCCTGGCCTGTGCCGGACCGGTGTCCATCGAAGGCCTGACCATCGCCAAAAATCAGGGCATTGTCGGCCGTGCGCTGGCCGAAAGCTGTGTCCAGATGGTGCGCGATGTTTCAGCCGACGGTGACTTCAACACCGCCGTGGATGATAGCACGGGCTTCACAACCCGTTCCATTCTGTGCGCTCCACTGATGGTCAAGGGGCACATGCTGGGGGCGCTGGAAGTGATCAACAAGCGCAAGGGTGACGGCCTTTTTGATCTGGCCGACAAACAGTTTTTACAGGTGCTTTCCGGCATGGTTTCGCTGGCGGTACATAACGCCCAGATGACCGAAGAGTTGGTTGAGCAGGAGCGCATGCGGCGCGAGCTTGATTTGGCGCGGGAGATCCAACGTGACCTGCTGCCGTCTGCGCCGGAAGTGGGCTTCCCCGTGCAGGGCTTGAACCTTTCGGCCTTTGAGGTTTCCGGCGATTTTTATGATTTCTTCACACTCGCCGACGGGCGCATTGCCTGGGGGCTGGGCGATGTGTCGGGCAAGGGCATGAACGCGGCCATGCTGATGGCCAAGACCATCAGTCTCTTCCGCTGCCTGTGCAAGACGGTCCATGAGCCGGCGCGCCTGCTGACCATGCTCAACAACGAAATTGCCGAAACCGCCAGTCGCGGCATGTTTGTCACCATGGCGGCGGGTGTTTTCGATCCGGCGAGTGGCGAGGTGGTGTTCGCCAATGCCGGACATCAGCCGCCGCTGTATCGCAGCAGGCGAGGCGATTATCTTGAACTCGAAGAATCGTCGCCGCCGCTTGGCATCATGCCTGGCATGGATTACGCCGAGCAGCATCTGCAACTGGATGGCGGGCGGCTTTACCTGTTCACGGATGGCGTGACCGAGGGCTGGTCGGAGGACGGTAGCATGCTGGAGCTGTTTGGCCTGAAAGCATTGCTTGACACGTATTCCCTGCTGCCACCGGCAGAGCAACTCGCAGGTGTGGCCGGCGCGCTGGCTCGCCCCGGCGAGCGTCTGCATGATGACCTGACCCTGTTGGTGATTGGCTGATGGAGGTCATGTTCGATCAGATTTTCCCCGCAGAGACCGAGGTGCTTTCAG
>JANNGP010000101.1:0-2940 GCA_031403915.1 Betaproteobacteria bacterium | reverse complement strand
TTAAAGGGTCGTAAAACCCATCAAAACATCTGGTAAGCATCGCACGTTCATTAACAGATACAAAGAATAGTGGCAAAAAACTGAATTCAGAGTGTGCGACTAGCTGAATCAATAAGTTAGATTTCGTTTTTCAACACCCTTACCAAGTAATCCATTTCCGGCAATCGTCCCACCACCACCCCTGAATATCATGCAACCAATCATTGAAGTCCATCATCTCCGCAAACGTTTTTCCAAGCTGGAAGCGGTTCGCGATGTCTCCTTTCAGGTGCGGCCGGGCATCTGCTTTGGTCTCCTCGGCCCGAATGGTGCCGGAAAGACCACCACCATGGAGATAGTCGAAGATATCATCGAAGCCACAAGCGGCGAGATCCTCTACAATGGCCGTCCCCGAACAGCTTCATTCCGGGAGGAAATCGGCATCCAGTTTCAACACACCTCGCTGCTGAATTTCCTTACAGTAGCAGAAACCCTGACGACTTTTGCCCATCTGTTCAGTAAACCCGCCGACACCTCAGAAATCGCCCGCCGCTGCCAATTGACCGACCTTGGAACTCAGCGAAACGACAGACTTTCCGGTGGCCAAACCCAGCGCCTGATGCTGGCCCTGGCCCTGATCAACGAGCCGCGCCTGATTTTTCTCGATGAACCATCAACCGGACTTGACCCGCAGGCCCGTCGCAATCTCTGGGATATCATCAGGCAACTGAAAGAAGAAGGCCGGACCCTGATCCTCACCACCCACTCGATGGAAGAGGCAGAGTATCTCTGCGACGAAATCGCCATTATGGATCAGGGCACGATCATCGCCGGCGGCAGCCCCGAGGAACTGATCCTTCAACATGGCGGCGGGAGTTCCATTATCCCGCCGGGCACTGTCGACAAACAGGATCTGCGGGGAGTTTCTCTTCACTCGGCCAATCTCGAAGATGTTTTTCTCAATCTCACCGGGAAAAAACTTCGCGAATGATTACCCCCACAACCATGTATAGCCGATGAACACACCATGAATCTGCAGAGAATGTGGGCCATCTTTAAGGCCAGAAATGCTGAATTTTTCCGCGATCGTGCCGCCTTTGGCTGGAATTTTGCCTTCCCTTTCCTGATCATTCTCGGCTTCGGTCTGATTTTCGAAGGCAAGGAATTCAAACAATTCCAGGTCGGCATCTTCCCACCTGCCGCCGGCACCGATCTTAGCAGCACCACCCTGCCGCAAGCCTTTCAGCATGATCGGCACATCA
This sequence comes from Betaproteobacteria bacterium, assembly GCA_031403915.1. Lineage (GTDB taxonomy): Bacteria > Pseudomonadota > Gammaproteobacteria > Burkholderiales > Rhodocyclaceae > Propionivibrio. The sequence continues at coordinate 1,699 of JANNGP010000101.1, read as the reverse complement.
TTTTTGTGCCGGTGGCAAACCTCGTGGAAGGAGAAGCAAAACTGAGCCACCACAAGATTGACCTCCTGCTTGATGCCCATTCGCCGACCAATGCTTATTGGGTCAACGATTCTTCACCAAACGGTTCTTTGGCCGAGAGGATATTCCTCGCCTCCTTCATGGCCGGAAAAACTCCCCCGGAAAAAGGGCTTACCAGCGGTCAGCAGATCCGCTATATCGACTGGTTGATGCCGGGCGTCCTGGCCATGAACATGATGTTCTCAGCGCTGTGGGGGGTCGGCTTTGTGATTGTCCGCTACCGTAAAAACGGCACACTGAAAAGGCTGAAAGCCACGCCGCTGACCGCCCTGGAGTATCTCAGCGCCCAGATGCTGTCGCGCATCTTCCTCCTCATGTTCACTCTGTGCGTGGTCTGGTTTGGCGCCGACTTAATCTTTCATTTCCAGGTGCAGGGTTCGAGAATCCTTCTCCTCTTGGTCTTTTTTCTTGGTGGCCTTAATCTCTGCGCCATCGGCCTGGTTCTTGCTGCCCGAGGCACAAGCGAAGAATTCACCAGCGGCGTTCTCAACTTTATTTCCTGGCCGATGATGTTTCTTTCGGAAGTCTGGTTTTCACTGGAAGGTTCGTCTCGGCTGGTACAGGATTTCGCCCAGTTCTTTCCCCTAACTCACCTGCTGCGAGCCGCCCGCCGGGTCATGAACGAGGCCGCTACCCTTGCCGATATTCAGTTTGAGTGCGGCATCCTTTTGCTCTCGACCATCATTTTCCTGGGCATTGCCGCTCTGCTCTTTTCCTGGAATGAATGAGATGCTTGATTGTTCGGAACTTACGTGTTTCCCCAAATATCATCGGCTTCAGGCTCAAAATGCATGACAAAATCCGTCCAGTCAATGCTCGACTGTTCGATGAGCCCGCCGATCAACTTTTGCCGTCCCGCCACATTTTCCCATTTGGGGATGAGCCTCAGCTTGAAATGGCCACCCTGCCCGTCAACAATGACTGTCAGATGCTCCACATAAGAATTAATTTTTGTTGGAACATCTTCCAGAGAGAGGCCAAATCGAGAAATATCGTGAACTGTTCCTGTAAAAAAGCCCCGGCCGTCGGAGATATCCGCCACCATACCCGTCATTGCAACTCGTGGATGTTTTCGCTTGTTCATATCCATCACCTGGCAAAGTTCTTTCCTCACATCAACCTGGTTGTATTGAGGACAAAAAGTAATTCAACTGTCGCTGGACAGGGAATTATTCTTGACCATATGCCACATTGTGGTAACTCCAGCTTAATAGTCAATGCACTCTTCTTTGGAAAGTGACAAATTGCCGGTTCTTTCATCAATGCATTACATCATCGCACAAGCCGCAACATTTTTTCTGAGGACGTTCGTGAGCGTCAGCACGGAACAATTCCTCGAAGTCGGGGCGATGATGCCTGGCGCTCAACTGGCCAAACAGTTCCCCCTGCAAATCAGCTGCGACTCCCAATGGCTGGATTCTTGCTTAGTATCCTGAAAGTCGGATAAAGCGTACACTATTTGGTGTCCACTCCCAAGTACTTCAAGAGCAACCGGTCTCTGGCCACTGATTCGGTGGACCATCGATAGCTGCCCATGACAGTTTGTACCTTTGTTGTTTCAATGCAGTCGAACCAATCAAGGATCTGAGCAAGAGAGCGTTGCTCAAGCCAGTTTTCTAGT
>JANNGP010000100.1:0-6008 GCA_031403915.1 Betaproteobacteria bacterium | reverse complement strand
TGCAGGTTCTGGCTAAGCACTTCAAGCTTGGCGGACATTACGAACTCTCCGAACTCTCGGCTGGTTTATCGGGCAATGGTGCTGGTACGACGAATCTTGTTCTGCAACTGGATCAGGCCGTAAATCAGTGCCTCAGCCGTTGGGGGGCAACCGGGAACATAGATATCGACAGGAACAATACGGTCACATCCGCGAACTACGGAATAGGCATAGTGGTAATAACCACCCCCATTGGCGCAGGAACCCATGGAAATTACCCAGCGCGGCTCGGCCATCTGGTCGTAAACCTTACGCAACGCAGGCGCCATCTTGTTGGTCAGCGTACCGGCAACAATCATCACGTCAGATTGCCGGGGGCTGGGACGAAAAACGATGCCAAAACGATCCAGATCGTAGCGCGAACACCCGGCGTGAATCATCTCAATGGCACAACAGGCCAGACCAAAAGACATCGGCCACATCGAGCCGGTGCGCATGTAGTTGATCAGCTTGTCGGCTGTTGTGGTGATAAAACCTTCCTGCAAGATGCCATCAATACCCATCGTTCACTCCCAATCCAGCGCACCTTTGGCCCAGGCGTAAACATAACCAACGACCAGAATGATGAGAAAAACAAGCATCTCGATAAAGCCGAACCACTTGACTGAATCGGTATTGACGATCTCTTTGAAAATCGTCGCCCAAGGCACCAGAAAGGCGACTTCGAGATCAAACAGAATAAACAGGATGGCGATCAGGTAATAACGCACATCAAACTTCATACGGGCGTCTTCAAAGGCTTCAAAGCCGCACTCGTAGGGCGATAGCTTCTCGCTGTCAGGGCGATGGGGGGCGACTACCATACCGGTGATGACCGGCGCAATACCAAATACGATGCCAATCAAGATGAAGACAAATACCGGGAAATAGTTTTCCAGCATGATCCGCCACGCAATCGCTCATATTCAGGACGAAGCCACCCTTACCGGATAACTCCACTTGGTGCCGACGATGAGACTCGAACTCATACGACCTAAGTCACTACCCCCTCAAGATAGCGTGTCTACCAATTTCACCACGTCGGCACTGCAACAGTCACACGGCAGGGGAACATGAGGAAAAACATCCCCTGCCGCCGTATTACAGTCAAATCACTTCGGAATATCTTTTGTCTTCGAACCAGAATCCACGGGGCTTACAGGCTTATCAGCCGGCGCCGTGACAGGCGCTGAAACAGGCTGCGAGTTTACCGTATCCTGCATCACACTACCAGTCGTTTTTGGCTTGTTGGAAGCAATGTAGGCCAAGGTCAGGCTGGTGATAAAAAACACAGTCGCCAGCACGGCCGTCATCCGGCTCAGGAAGTTGGCTGAGCCCGTTGCGCCAAACAGGCTGCCCGAAGCACCACTACCAAAAGCCGCACCCATATCAGCGCCTTTGCCGTGTTGAACCAGCACCAGACCGATGACCCCGATCGCCGCCAGGATGTGGACTAACAAAACCGTTGAAAACAAATATTCCATGTTGCCTCTTTTTTAAACTGCTGCGCGACAAATTGCCAGGAAGTCAGCAGCAACCAAAGACGCGCCACCAATCAGGCCACCGTCAATATCGGGCATGCCGAACAACTCAACGGCGTTGGACGGCTTGACACTGCCACCGTAGAGAATTTGCAAACCCACAGCCACTTTGGCATCCGCTTTAGCGATCTGTGCGCGAATGGCAGCATGCACTTCCTGTGCCTGCTCGGAGGTAGCGGTACGACCGGTACCAATAGCCCAAACCGGCTCATAGGCAACGACAGCACCGGAGAAAGCAGCCACACCAACGCGCTTGAGAACGGCATCGATCTGCGCCGAAACCACAGCCATCGTCTCGCCGGCTTCACGCTGGGCCAGTGTTTCACCGACACAAAGTACCGGACGAAGGCCGGCAGCCAGCGCAGCAGCAAACTTTTCAGCCACCAGGGTATCGGACTCGCCGTAAATGGCACGACGCTCGGAGTGCCCAACGAGAACATAACGGCAGGAAAAATCCTGCAGCATGGCGGCACTGACTTCACCAGTAAAGGCGCCTTGCGCCTGCTCGCTCAGATTCTGGGCGCCCCAAGCCAGCGGCGTACCGGTCAAAACCGACTGAGCCTGTGCCAGATAGGGGAAAGGCACACAAACGGCTGCCGACATTCCACGCAATTCAGCCACGCCGGCAAGGACGTCCTGAAGCAACTGCAGATTGGTCTTAAGACCACCGTGCATCTTCCAATTACCCGCTACCAGCTTTTGACGCATATAACACCCCGTGCAAAAAGGGCGAATTATAGCCAGAGAGAGCCCCTCTGGTCAATGAAAGGCCTGTAATAGAATTTCAGAGGGCATAAAAAAACGGCCGTGTAAAATCGACCGTTCTTCTATAAAACACAAGGGACTACGGGGATTATGGCTAGCCAAATCGTCCGGTGATGTAGTCCTCGGTCTCTTTCCGCCTAGGCTTGATGAAAACCTGATCGGTCACACCAAATTCAACCATTTCGCCGATATACATGTAAGCGGTGTAGTCCGATATCCGTGCCGCCTGCTGCATATTGTGCGTAACAATCAGAATCGTCACCTTTTCCTTCAGTTCGGTAATGAGTTCCTCAATACTGGCAGTAGCGATCGGATCAAGGGCGGAGGTCGGCTCATCAAACAACAACAACTCCGGATCAGTCGCCAAAGCACGGGCAATGCACAGGCGTTGCTGTTGACCGCCGGACAGATTGGCACCCAACTCATCCAGACGATCCTTGACCTCGTTCCACAGGGCAGCCGACCGCAACGCCGCCTCAACCTTCCCATCCAGCACGGATCGCGAGCTTTCGCCCCGCACGCGCAGGCCATAGGCGACGTTCTCGTAGATCGACTTGGGGAAGGGGTTGGGCTTCTGGAAGACCATGCTGATGCGCATGCGGACTTCAATAGGGTCGACCTGTGACGACAACAGATCGGTTCGATCCGGAAAAAACTCGATAACGCCGTCATAGCGGTTACCCGGGTACAAATCGTGCATGCGATTAAAGCAACGCAGATAAGTCGACTTACCGCAACCCGAGGGGCCAATTAGCGACGTTACCCTATTCTCGTAGATCGGCATGTTGATATTCTTCAACGCCTGAAAGCTGCCGTAATGGAAACTCAGATTCCTGGCCTCGGCTTTAACCGGCGGCAAAGGTAAGGCAATGTGTAATGCTTCGGCTTCGGTCGTTACAGTCATCGAATCAATCCTTCTTCAAAGTCTTTACCACTTGATGTTCTTACGAATGCGATAACGCAGCCAGATGGCCAACCCGTTCATGATCAGCGTCATCAGCACAAGAATGAAACCGGCAGCCGCCGCGTTTTGCAGAAAAGCCGCCTCAGGGCGCGACGTCCAGTTGAACATCTGGATCGGCATGACGGTGAACGGGGCAAATGCCCAGTCGAACAGGCCGGCCGGCGGGTCGCCGGCGAAGGGGGCTGTGGGCAGGAAGGCGATGAAGGTCAATGCGCCGATCGTAATGATCGGTGCCGTTTCGCCAATCGCACGTGCCATGCCGATAATCACGCCGGTCAGAATCCCCGCGCTGGAATAGGGCAATATGTGATCGCGCACCGTCTGCCACGTCGTGGCACCACAGGCGTAGGAACCTTCGCGGATAATCTGCGGAATGGCACGTATCGCCTCACGCGTCGCCACGATCACCACGGGCAGAATGAGTAGCGCCAGTGTCAGCCCTGCCGTCAGAATGCTCTGGCCGAGCCCGAAGGTATAAACAAACAGACCGAGCGCCAGCAAGCCGTAAATAATCGATGGCACGCCGGCCAGATTGGTGACATTAATTTCGATGATGTCGGTGATCCAGTTTTTTGGGGCGTATTCCTCGAGATAAACTCCCGCAGCCACGCCCAAAGGAACTGCCGCACAGGCCGTCACCAGCATCACCAGCACTGAACCGACCCAGGCGGACAGAATGCCGGCATCCGCAGCACGCCGCGAAGGAAATGAAGTCATGAATTCCATGTCTATCCGGCCCAGGCCGTTAACCGCCATATCCGCAAACAGCGCAACGAAGGTTAACAAACCGACCATCAAGGCCAGAATGCCCATGATTCCGAAGATAAAATCCCAGCGCTTGCGCACAGCGATCATATCGCGCAGGGATTGCAGTTCCTGTTGATTCATATCAATACACCTCGCGGTACTTCTTGCGCATGTAGTGCCCGATCAAATTGAAGGTCAGCGTCATCAACATCAGGCTCAAACCTGCCACAAAAATGGTTTGGTAGCCGATACTGCCATGTGGCAGATCACCCAGTGCGACCTGCACGATGAACGAGGTGACCGTTGCACCCGGCTCGGTCGGATTGAAGGTCAGATTGGGTTGCATGCCGGCCGCTACGGCCAGAATCATGGTTTCACCCACCGCACGCGACACCCCCAGAATATAGGCCGATGCAATACCGGAAATGGCCGATGGGAAAACCACCCGTAGCGCCGTTTGCAGTCGTGTGGCGCCCATCGCGTAGGAGCCCTCACGCAAGGCCATCGGCACAGCCCGCATGGCATCCTCGGAAAGTGACGCGACGTAGGGGATAATCATGATGCCCATGACGATACCGGCTGAGAGCAGATTGAATCCGGGCAAGCCGGGCATCAGCATTTGCAATAAGGGCGTCAGAAACAGCAAGGCAAAGTAACCGTAGATGATGGTCGGGATGCCGCCAAGCAACTCGAGAAAGGGTTTGGCAATTTCCCGCACACTGAAGGGCGCAAACTCGGAAAGATAAAGCGCAATGACCGTACCCAGCGGAATCGCGACAAGCAAAGCCACGACGGAGCTCGTGATCGTTCCGGACAGGAGCACCATGATGCCGTAGTGGGCATCGTCAAAAAGCGGCGTCCATTGCGTATCAAACAAAAAATCCGTCAGCGGTACATGCTGGAAAAAAATCCAGGATTCCCTGATCAGGATGTAAACAATCGCTGTGGTCGTAAACACCGATACGAAGGCCGCGAGGAAAAGGATGCCCTCAATCACCCGCTCCTTGGTATGGCGTGTGAAGTCTTTCTTTAGCCTGTCACTGGGCCGTAATAAGCTTGGCACATTAACCGCACTTGCTTCAATTGAACTCACTGGTCGCTCTCTAAATGGGCTCAAACAGGCGACCCCGGTAAAACCGGAGCCGCGCCATCATGACTTACTTGGCTTCAATCTTCATCAAATCTTCGATGGTCATGCCAACCTTGTTTTCACCACCGAACTTGGTGCCCTTGGCACGCTTGACGAAGTGATCCAGGTTATAGGCATAGGCCTTGGCGGGCAACGGCACGTACTTCACTTCCTTGGTCAGTTTTTCGCCGTGTTTCATGTAGTACTCGACGAATTCCTTAACCTCGGGACGATCGGCCGACTTGGCATTCACATAAATGAAGATCGGACGCGCAAGCGGTTGATACGACCCGTTGATCACGCTCTCCAGCGACGGAGCAACAGCCGGCTTGCCAGGTGCAGCAACGACTGAGACAGCACCGAGCTTGTCCTTGTTCTCAAGGAAATAAGCGAAGCCGAAGTAGCCCAGACCACCGACATCGCGGGACACCCCTTGAACCAGCACATTGTCGTCTTCCGAAGCGGTAAAGTCGCCGCGGGTAGCCTTGGACTTGCCGTTGATGGCCTCGGTAAAGTACTCGAAGGTGCCCGAATCAGCGCCGGGACCATAGAGCTTGAGCGGACGATCCGGCCAGGCGGGATTAACCTGCTTCCAGTTGGTGATCTTGCCCTGCGCGGCCGGCTCCCAAATCGCCTTGAGTTCGGCCACGGTCATGTTTTTGGCCCAATCGTTCTTGGGGTGAATGACGACCGTCAGGGCATCGTAGGCCACCGGGAATTCCATGTATTCAATGCCGGCCGCCTTGCAGTCTTCCATTTCCTTCTTGGTAATCGGGCGCGACGCATCGGAAATATCAATCTCGCCACGGCAGAACTTCTTGAAGCCACCGCCGGTGCCGGAAAT
>JANNGP010000099.1:0-1736 GCA_031403915.1 Betaproteobacteria bacterium | reverse complement strand
GTCGCTGCCGGGCGCCACCGTCTCCGTCGAGGCGCTGAAGGTCTCCGCCACCACGGACACCGAGGGGCGGTACACCCTGACCCTGCCCGCCCGCACGCCCACGACGGTCTCCCTTGAAGTCCGGGTCACCGCGCCGATCTGGACTTGACGGGGGAACCCCGCTTGTTCCACCTACACTCTGTTGAGCGCTTCTTCCGAGACCTCACCGACAAGCGGATTCGTCGGGGAGCGTTCAAGAGCGTGCCCGACCTGATCGCCGCAATCTCCGACTACATCGACGGACACAACGACAGCCCTCGACCATTTGTCTGGAAGGCCAAGGCCGAAACGATCATCGAGAAAGTACGTCGCGCGCGCCTCGCCCTGGATAAGACCCCAACAGCGTGAAACACATGACTAGGCCCCGGCGCTTGCCCCCTCCAGCGGATGGAACTGGGGGGTTCGCGGGGGTGACGTTTGTATCTCCTAACTGGTTGGGGTCTCGGGTGGCGGGGGTGTGAGCAGGGAGGGGGCGTTGCTGGGGCGTGGGGCGGCGCGGCAACATCGCGGGCGGAGGCCAAAGCACCGTTCCTGAACGTAGTGGGGCGCAAGGCTCCTCTACGGCAACGCGGGGCGGCAGCCCCGCTCCATTCATCAAGGACGACCTGCGCCCCACGGATGTGAAGGAGCGCAAGGTGCTTTGGCCGGAGCGCCACCATGGAGGCGCGGTGGCGTTCGCGCGGCGCTACCTCTCCACTGCGCGATACGCGTAAAGCAGGCGCGGCCTTTGCGGCTTGCGGCGGCGAATCCCGACTCCCGCATTTACGCGGCCTGCAAGAGGAATTCGACCTTGATCGCGTCGAATGGAAAGACGACCCCTCCGCTCTTCGCGCGGTCAAGGACGCCTGCGTTCAGCAAGGCGATGACGTCGGAGTGCACAGCCTTCACATCGCGCCCGACGCGGCGAGCGGCCTCACGAATGGAGATCGGGCCTGCGCCGCAAAGCGCCTTCAGCAATTCCCACCGCTTCGCGGTCAGAACCTGCCAAAGCAACTCTGGGGTCGCAAAGGCTATGCGTGCGGAACGCTCCGGCTTCCCTGATTTCCAGGATCGAACGAAGTTCGCCATGGATTCCTCTCCGGAGCGAACCTCAAGAACCACTGTTTTCATCGTTCCACCTCGCTATGTCGTTCTGGAAATCGGCGATCAACGCCTCTGGCGTCTTGAATCGGTAGAGGGACTCCGTGGTTCCGAAATGGCGATGGTCGCCCTTCCCGGCCTCGTTGTCGTAGCGGACGACGCATTCCGCGTCGACGACGTAGGCCAATCGATACTTGAACCGGTGAACTGAGCCCCGGACAGATTTCGGAAGACGCCACAAGACCACCTCAGCGAACGACCGGCTTGAATAGACAAAGCGTGTCCGCACAAGCAGGGTCGCTCCCATGTTGGACATCATGCCAACACATGGGTATGATGTCAACTACCCCAACAGGTGACGGGGTGTGAGGGAACGAGAGGTGCGTTGGCCGCAGCGTCGCCACGCGAGCGCGGTGGGTTTCGCGCGGTACTGGCGGGCGGTGAGCAACGAGGTCGTCGCGGCAGCCGACCGCTGCTCGATCGGCATAGGGGCTCCGGGAAGTCCCCGGAGACCCCTGCCACACCACCTGGCATGCGGGTCCGCACCAGGCGGTTCATGGAGTTGAGGTAACGGAACGGAGTCTTGGGACTCCAAGCTGGTCGAAGTATTGGATGGG
>JANNGP010000098.1:0-13188 GCA_031403915.1 Betaproteobacteria bacterium | reverse complement strand
CAACCAACCGGATTACACCCAAAGCAAATTCAAGATCCTCCGACGGCTGATAAACCGTTCCAACTTCGGCGAAGCGCCGTTGTGTGCTGCTGCTTCCTGCCCGCTCGAAACGAACGCCAAGGTCGAGCGCCAAACGCCACTGTTCACTCACGTTCCACACCGGTGCCAGCGAAAAATAAGTCGTGGTCGCGTTTGAACCGTTATCGGAATTGCGATAGCGCTCGCGCGCAATGCCCACATTGGCAAGGATCGTTCCAAACGGCACTTCCTGATTGAACAAAAAAGTCAGCGCACCGGAGGTTTTGCCCAAGCCCAAACCATCGTCCTCCCGACCACTGCTAACCGGCAAAACGATTTCCGGCTTGACGCCCAGACTGAAGCCACGCTCCTCGTCCTCGTAAAAGCGCCATTTGGCACCCATGATGCTGTTGCCGGTACCACTCTGTTTTTTGGCATCGACGGGATTTACACGAACATGCCGCGTATCGATGAAGAGATCCAGATTCTCCAATACGCCACGGGTATAAACCAAAGGCACGGTGCGCACCCAACTGTCCTGACCAGCGGAACGCGCACGATCCGCGCTGTACGAGGCCTCCAGCTGATTCCCGCCCGTACCTTGTGTGCCTGTATCGTCAGTAATCAAAGGTTGCAAGGCGAAGGCTGACGGTGGAAAACCGACAAACACCAGCAAGGCCATTTGCACCAGAGAATGTTTAATCGTTTTCATACAAACAAGCCTCATGATTGAAAATCGAAGTCGGGTTTAAGTAATCCTGATTAGCAATGAACGTCAGCTTCGTCATTCCGGGGCGGCGAAGCCGAACCCGGAATCCAGGGGATGTCCCGCACGCCGTCATGGATTCCGGGGCAAGCCCGGAATGACGCGCTTTCTTCGAGGCTGACGTTCATTGCTAATCAGGTAAATAATTACGTCCATACCGCATGGAAACATCGCTCAATTTCTAGTTTTTTTGGAGCATTGCCCACACCTTTCCAAATATCCGGCCTCAAGCGCAGCCCTGCGAAGACGGGTATACTTACACGTTTTTGAAGCTTGCTGCTGCCCACCCAACAAACGCCTAATAATGACAAACTGCAACCCTCTTCCTGCCGTCGCCAACGACACTTTGACCGGCATCTCGTTGATACCCCTGCCCACGGCATGGCTCACGCAAGTCGAAACACAGCTGGGTGGCGATGAAAAAGTTCTGGCCTGGCTGGAAATTGACCTAAACAAGCAACTGCGCTTTGCCCACGGACTGGTGGCACTCACCAATCAGCGACTGCTTGCCAAATCAGCAGACGATGAAAACTGGCAAGCTCACGCTTTCCGTCACGGACTCACACTGACACGCCGCGACCATTCCGGTGTGGGCAGCCTCCAACTCTGTGATACTGACTCCCGTGTTGCCATCTGGCGCTATACGCTGGGCGGTGACATCGCCGCCGGTCGGCTAATTGAGCACTTCACCCGGCAACTTGCTTTTAAACTCACCGGGGAAATCCCGCCGGCACCTACACAAGCCTTGTGCCCGAACTGCGAAACGCCACTGCTGGCCGGTCAGGAAGAGTGCCCGGTGTGCAGCAAGGAAATTCATGCACCGCCTTCGACGTGGACGCTTTTCCGGCTGTGGCGCTTTGCCCGCCCTTACCGCTGGCGGCTGCTTGCCGGCTTCCTCTTGTCATTGGGGTCAACCGCCGCCACGCTGGTTCCGCCCTATCTGACCATGCCGATGATGGACAAAGTGTTGATCCCCTATCAAAACGGCAAACCGATTGACTCCACGCTGGTAACACTTTACCTCTCCGGCCTGCTTGGCGCAGCCGCCCTGGCCTGGGTGTTGGGCTGGGCGCGCACTTACATCCTGGCTCTGGTTTCGGAGCGCATCGGGGCCGATCTGCGCACAACCACCTACGAGCATCTGTTGAAACTCTCGCAGGAATACTTCGGTGGTAAGCGTACCGGCGACCTGATGGCACGCATCGGCTCGGAAACCGACCGCATCAACATCTTCATCTCATTGCACTTTCTCGATTTTGTTACCGACGTGCTGATGATCGCCATGACCACCAGCATCCTGGTTTCGATCAATCCCTGGCTGGCGCTGGTGACCTTGTTACCCTTGCCCATCATTGCCCTGCTGATTCACAAGGTTCGCGAGAAACTGCGTACCGGCTTCGAGCGGGTCGACCGCATCTGGGCGGAAGTCACCAACGTGCTGGCCGACACCATTCCCGGCATCCGCGTGGTCAAGGCCTTCGCGCAGGAACAACGGGAAGCCGCCCGCTTCCGCGCCGCCAACGCGCACAACCTCGACGTCAACGACAAGGTCAACAAGGTCTGGTCGCTGTTCACGCCAACTGTCACGCTGCTCACCGAAGTCGGCCTGCTCATCGTCTGGGCCTTTGGTATCTGGCAGGTCTCCAAAGACCAGATCACCGTCGGCGTGCTCACCGCTTTTCTGGCCTATATCAGCCGGTTTTATCTGCGCCTCGATTCGATGAGCCGTATCGTCTCCGTCACACAAAAGGCTGCTGCCGGCGCGAAACGGATTTTCGACGTGCTCGACCACGTTTCCAGCGTTCCGGAACCCGCCAACCCGGTGCATCTGGAAACGGTCACCGGCCGCATTGAACTGCGTAATGTCGGCTTCCGTTACGGCACACGCAGCGTCACGCGCGACATCAACATCAAGATTGAACCGGGCGAAATGATTGGCCTGGTTGGCCACAGCGGCTCAGGCAAGAGCACCATGGTCAACCTGATCTGTCGTTTCTATGACGTGACTGAAGGCGCGATCCTGATCGACGGCGTCGATATCCGCTCGCTGCCGGTGGCCGAATACCGCAAGCACATCGGCCTGGTGTTGCAGGAGCCCTTCCTATTCTTCGGCACGATTGCCGAAAACATCGCCTACGGCAAACCCGAGGCCACTCGCGAAGAAATTGTCGCTGCTGCCCGGGCTGCCCACGCCCATGAGTTCATCCTGCGGCTGGCACACGGTTATGACTCGCTGGTTGGCGAACGCGGCCAGGCGCTCTCCGGAGGCGAACGCCAGCGCATTTCGATTGCCCGTGCCCTGCTCATCGATCCGAAAATCCTCATCCTCGACGAAGCCACCTCGTCGGTCGACACGACTACCGAGAAGGAAATCCAGAAAGCGCTCGACAACCTGGTGCGCGGCCGGACAACCATCGCCATCGCGCACCGCCTGTCCACGCTGCGCGATGCCAACCGTCTGGTTGTGCTGGATCGCGGCAGCGTGGTGGAAGTTGGCAACCACGACGAACTGATGGCGCAGGAAGGCCACTACTACCGACTGTATCAGGCACAGGCGCGCAACGTCGACACCGAGGGTGAGCCGGTCGAAATAGAGATTGCCCGCAAGGACGAAGGAGACCGCGAATGAACGCCACGCTCGACTATCAACTGCGGCGCGACGCTTTCGGCCGTCTGGTGCTGACCAACAATGACGGCGAAACCCATACCGGCGTTGTACCGGTACGTGCATTCCCGATTGCCTCACCAGGCCAAGGCATTGCACTGGTCAACCCGCACGGCCAGGAACTGGCCTGGATAGACCATTTGAGCGAGTTGCCGGACGAATTGCGTGCGCTAGTTGAAGCTGAACTGTCCAGCCGTGAATTCATGCCCATCATCAACCGCATTGTCAGCGTATCGAGTTACGCCACGCCGAGCACCTGGAAAGTCTGTACCGATCACGGCGACACCGAACTCGTTCTCAAAGGCGAAGAAGACATTCGCCGCCTGGCTTTACCTGCCTTGTTGATCGCCGACAGCCACGGCATTCACTACCTGATCCGCGACCGCTATGCGCTTGACCTGACCAGCCGCAAGATTCTGGATCGTTTCCTTTGAATAAACTCAGTTCTCACCCCTGAGTAAGCCAAAACCCAATCGCCGCGTTATTCGAACGATAATTTGCCCTTCTCCGCCAACACTGACCCAATGAAAACGAAAGACATCAAGTTTCTTGAAATCCGCCATCTGCGTGGACCAAACATCTGGACCTACCGGCCGGTCATTGAAGCCATTGTTGATATCGGGGACCTTGAAGACTTTCCGTCCAACACCCTCCCCGGCTTTGTTGATCGCCTGAAAGCCTTCTTGCCCTCGCTGATCGAGCACCGCTGCAGTTACGGTGAGCGCGGCGGATTTCTTCGCCGTCTGGAAGAAGGCACCTGGCCCGGGCACATTCTTGAACATGTATCGCTCGAACTGCAAAACCTTGCCGGTATGCCCGGCGGTTTTGGCAAGGCCCGTCAGACTTCGATCCGCGGTGTGTATAAGGTCGTCATTCGCGCCTGGCATGAAGAAGTTACACGTGCCTGCCTGGAAGCCGGACGGGAACTGGTCATGGCCGCCATCGAAGACACCCCCTTCGATGTCGAAGCGAATGTTGAACGTCTGCGTGACATGGCCGAACGCAAGTTGCTTGGCCCCAGCACCGGCTGCATCGTCGAGGCGGCTACCTCGAAAGAACGCCGCATTCCAGCGATTCGCCTGCTTTCCACCGGCAATCTGGTTCAACTCGGTTACGGCGCTCGTAGCCGGCGCATCTGGACAGCGGAGACTGACCGAACCAGTGCCATTGCCGAAACCATCTCGCGCGACAAGGATCTGACCAAGACACTGCTCCAGTCCTGTGGCGTACCAGTTCCTGAAGGCCGCATGGTCGATAGCCCGGCTGATGCCTGGGATGCAGCAGAAGACATCGGCGTTCCGGTGGTCGTCAAACCCTATGATGGCAATCACGGACGCGGCGTATTTACCAACCTGATGACGCGTGTCGAAGTCGAAGCTGCCTATACCGCGGCCATCGAAGAAGGCAGTGGCGTCATTGTCGAGCGCTTCATACGCGGCTCGGAACATCGCTTGCTGGTTGTCGGCGGCAAACTGGTGGCCGCTGCACGCGGCGAAACAGCTGCGGTCATCGGTGACGGAAAATCAACCATCGACGAACTGATCGACCTGCAGATCAACTCGGATCCGCGCCGTGGTGCTGCCGAAGAATTCCCTCTCGACGTGGTCATCCTGAATGAAAACCCGGTAGCCCTGCATGAAGTCATGCGCCAGGGCTTTGCCTCGGATTCTGTTCCGCCGGCCGGTCGCGAAGTGCTGGTCATCCGCACCGGCAATCACACCTGCGACATCACCGAACTGGTTCACCCGAGTGTCGCAGAAGCCGTCTCGCTCGCTGCCCGCGTTGTTGGCCTCGACATCGCCGGGGTTGATCTGGTCTGTGAAGATATTTCCCGTCCGCTTGATGAACAGCGCGGCGCCATTGTTGAAGTCAATGCCGGCCCCGGCCTGCTGATGCACATCAAGCCTGCCAACGGCGAAGCGCGTCCGGTCGGACGCGCCATTGTCGAACACCTGTTCCCGGATGGCGACGATGGTCGCGTGCCGGTAGTTGGCGTCACCGGCAGTTATGGCAAAACAACCGTTTGCCAACTCATCTCACGACTACTGTCGCTCTCCGGGAAATACACCGGTCTGGCCTGTAGCAATGGTCTTTACCTTGACCGCCGGCAAACCGAAATAGGCGATCGCGCCACATGGGCTGCCGCCAATCGCATTCTGATGAATCGCGCCATTGAGGCCGCCGTGTTCGAGAACGGCAGCGATGCCATCCTTGGTGAAGGGCTGGCCTATGACCGCTGCCAGGTCGGTGTCATCACCAACGCCGATCCTGAACGTCATACCGGCCGCTTCTACATTGAAACGCCGGAACAGGTGTTCAATGTTCTACGTACTCAGGTTGATCTGGTGCTCCCCAAAGGTGCAGCCGTCCTTAATGCAAAAGAATCGATGCTGGTTGATATGGCATTGCTGTGCGATGGCGAGGTGATCTACTTCGCGCTTGACCCGGAGCTGCCAGCCATCACGGCACACCGCGAATTGGGAAAACGTGCCGTCATCGTGCGCTACGGACAAATCATGCTGGCCAGCGGACTGGATGAAACCTCGCTGGCCAAATTAAGCGACATCCCGCTGAGCGAAGGCGGCAAGGCCAAGCATCAGGTCGAGAATGTGCTGGCTGCTGTCGGTGCCGCCTGGGCATTGGGCATCTCGCCCGATGTCATGCGCACCGGAATTGAAACTTTTTTCGTCGAATGATTTTGAAAAACAAGGCTAAAAGCCTCACCACCAAGCCACAAAGTGCACAAAGTTTCACCAAGACAAAGGGGGTTAACTTGGTGTTTCTTGGTGGTCTTGGTGACTTAGTGGTTCGCTGTTAATTTTTACGACAATACCATCAGGAAATTTGTTATGGACGTATCACGCATCCGGGCGCTGCGCGGCCCCAATCTCTGGAGCCGCCATACAGCGATTGAGGCCATCATCTCCTGCACCGAAACCGAGTGTGACATCAGAAATCTGCCTGATTTTGAAGCGCGTTTACGCGAGCGCTTCCCGGAAATTGCCGAGCTCCAGCCGACGGTCAGCGATGAAATTGTGTCCATGGCGCATGCCGTTGAATTTGCCGCACTCGGACTGCAGGCGCAAGCCGGCTGCCCGGTAACCTTCAGCCGTACAGCACAAACGCTGGAATTCGGCATCTATCAGGTGGTGGTCGAATATAGCGAAGAAGCCGTTGGACGACTGGCCTTTGAACTGGCACAGGAACTGTGCCGGGCCGCTGTCGACGACCAGCCCTTCGACCTTGCCAGCGCCTTACGACGGCTGCGTGAGCTCGACGAAGACGTGCGTCTTGGGCCGAGCACCGGTTCCATCGTCTATGCGGCCGTCGCACGCAATATCCCATACCGCCGCCTGACCGAAGGCAGCATGGTGCAGTTCGGCTGGGGCAGCAAACAACGTCGTATCCAGGCCGCAGAAACCGACCGCACCAGTGCCGTTGCCGAATCCATCGCCCAGGACAAGGAACTGACCAAGTTGTTGCTGCATGCCGCCGGCGTTCCGGTGCCGAACGGACGTCCGGTCGACAATGCCGAGGACGCATGGCTTGCCGCTCAGGAAATTGGCGGCGCAGTCGTCGTTAAACCCCAGGATGGCAATCAGGGCAAGGGTGTGGCCGTGAATCTGACAACGCGTGAACAGGTCATGAAGGCCTATGCCATTGCCGCGGAGGTCAGCGAAGAAGTGCTGGTTGAACGCTTTTTGCCCGGGCACGACTATCGCATGCTGGTGATCGGCAACAAACTGGTCGCCGCCGCCCGCCGCGAACCGCCGCAAGTCATCGGTGACGGTGTGCATAGCGTTCGCCAACTCGTCGAACGCGTTAACAGCGACCCGCGACGCGGCGTAGGTCATGCCACGTCACTGACCAAAATCCGTTTTGACGACATTGCCCTCGCCCGCCTGGCTGAAGATGGGCTGAACGCCGAATCAATTCCAGCCAAGGCAGCACGCGTCATCCTGCGCAACAATGCCAACCTGTCGACCGGCGGCACCGCCACCGACGTGACTGACGACGTGCATCCCGACTTTGCCGCACGCGCGATTGCCGCGGCCCAGATGGTGGGACTGGACATCGCCGGGGTCGACATCGTTTGCAACAACGTCTTGCGCCCGCTGGAAGAACAAGGCGGCGGCATCGTCGAACTCAACGCGGCACCTGGGCTGCGCATGCACCTGCAACCCTCGTTTGGCAAGGGCCGTGCGGTGGGCGAAGCGATTATCGCCAATATGTTTGCCGAGGGTGACGATGCCCGCATCCCGCTCGTTGCCGTTGCCGGCACCAATGGCAAAACAACGACTGTTCGCCTGATCGCCAGCATTCTTGCGAGTAACGGACTGCGCGTCGGCATGACCAGCACCGACGGTGTGTATATCGAAGGCAAGCGCATCGATACCGGCGACTGCAGCGGCCCGAAGAGCGCTAAAAATGTTCTCTTCCACCCCGATGTGGATGCGGCGGTTCTCGAAACCGCGCGTGGTGGCGTTCTGCGCGAAGGGCTCGGCTTTGATCGTTGCGACGTTGCCGTGGTCACCAATATCGGCAGCGGCGATCATCTTGGCCTGTCCTACATCAGTACCGTAGAAGACCTTTCAGTGGTCAAACGCGTCATCGTGCAAAACGTCAAGCCAGACACCGGCGTGGCCGTACTTAACGCCGTCGATCCGATGGTTGCGCGCATGGCCGGATCGTGCCCCGGCAAAGTGACATTTTTTGCCTGCGATCGCAATCATCCGGTCATGGCCATGCATCGCGCTCAGGGCAAACGCATCATCTATCTGGATGGCGATTCAATCGTCGCCTCCGAAGGCGGCTTTGAGCACCGTATCGCGCTCGCCGACATTCCGGTTACCGCCAACGGCGCCATTGGTTTCCAGATCGAAAACGCCATGGCGGCTACCGGCGCGGGTTGGGCACTCGGACTGGACTGGGAGGTCATCCGCGCCGGGCTGGCGGGGTTTGTAAACGACGCGCAGTCGGCTCCCGGACGCTTCAATCTCTTCAACTATCGCGGTGCCACCCTGATCGCCGACTACGGCCACAATCCTGATGCCATCCAGGCACTGGTTAACGCGATCAACAACATGCCGGCACAGGCGGGGACTACCCGCACCGTTGTCATCAGTGGTGCCGGCGACCGGCGCGATGAAGATATTCGCCAGCAAACCGAGATTCTCGGTGACGCCTTTGACCGCGTGGTGCTGTATCAGGATCAATGTCAACGCGGACGCGCAGACGGTGAAGTGCTGGCTCTGCTACAGATGGGTTTGAGGAACGCCAAGCGCGCCAGAGATATTCAGGAAATTCACGGGGAATTTATTGCAATCGACACGGCACTCGGGGAGCTCAAGCCGGGCGATCTGTGTCTGATACTGATCGATCAGATCGAAGAAGCACTTGAGCACATTGCAAAAAGGGTTGCTGAAGGCTGATTCACGTTTACCCGGCGCTACCTCCGGCACCCATCTCCTGAACAGCAGTCAGGGTTCTTTTGCATTCAAATTCACCGCAATCACCGTCTTGCTTTGGATGACGCATGTCCAGAAAGGCCAGACAGATGATCTGTTCCATGCCGCGAACGTCGACACTGTGCTGACAGCACCCACATCGTTCGCCGTCATCTGTCGATTGTGTCTGGGTATTGCCACTCACCATTGCTTAAACCCGGCAGGCATCTGAGGCCAAAGAAGGACTCTATGACCAAAGTCAGAAGGGAATAAGGAAATAAGTCACGCTTTTCCCTTGTTTTCCGCTATCCCCCGATCCGCAAGCCCGTCTTTTTAAGAATCTGTGTAGAGAACAGCACATCGTAGGCACGACAGTCGTCACCAAGCAGTGCAGCAATCTGTTCAACCTTGCCCAGCACTTCTGCACGCGAACTGCCGTGTGCCATGGCAAACAGGTTATACGGCCACTCCGGCAACCTACGCGGGCGGTGATAGCAATGGGTGACAAAGTCCAGAGCGCCGATACGCGCCCCAAGTTCGTCGACGCGCTCATCCGGCACATCCCACACACTCATGCCGTTGGCCGTGTAGCCAATAGCATAGTGGTTGGGAACGGCACCGATGCGTCGAATCGCCCCGCTTTCCAGCATACGCTGAAGGCGCAGCATGACTTCTTCAGCAGGCAAGCCTAGCTGCTCACCCAGTTGATGATAGGGGCGCGTAACCAGAGGCAGACCCGCCTGAGTGCCCTGGACAAGACGCCGGTCTGCCTCGTCAAGCTCGACATTCATCGTCGCACCTGCAGCTTCATTTCCACGAAGTATTCTTTGATCTTGGGAAAGGCATAAACGGGCAAGCGGCTAGCCGCCTCAATCCTTTTGAGCGCCTCATCGATACCGTCCGGCGTCTCGGTAGCCAGGACAAACCACATGTTGAAATCGCAAGATTTCTCACTTTCACGACGGTAGTTATGCGCCACTTCCGGAAAGCCATTGACAATAGCCAACACACGATCCCAGTCCTCGTCCGGCACACGCATCGCGACAAGAACAAACGCACCGCCCATGCGTTCAACCTGAAACATCGGACCGAAACGAGTCAGCACGCGCGTATCGAGCATGCGCTGTAACCGGGCAAGTAACTCGGCTTCTTCAATACCCAGCGCGCCAGCGGCTGCAGCATAGGGTCGTTCACAGATCGGAAAGTCGCCTTGCAAGCAATCGATAATGGCCTGGTCAAGCCCGTCAATTACCGGGGCCGCTCCCGGCTCAGGCATAACGCGCGCCATTTTGCTTAAAACGCGTGAGCGAAAAAAGAATGTCGTGCGAGTAATCCGTCAGATTCAGGCGCTGACGAAGCTCCTCTATCTTTGCCTGTACATCATCCCGAACCTTGCCATGGATCATGCAAAAGAGGTTGTACGGCCAGTCCGGCAAAGCTCTCGGGCGCTGGTAACAGAGCGTAATACCCGGCTCACGAGAGAGCAGTTCGCCAAGTTGGCCTATCGCCTCATCCGGGATGTCGTGCACCAGCATGGCATTGGCGCCATAACCCAGCTCGTGATGGCGAACAACAACGCCAAAGCGTTTGATAACCCCCTCCGCACACCAGCGACGAATACGTTCAAGCACCTCGCTTTCGTCGCACCCAACCCGACTGGCCAGCACCGAGAAAGGCCGGATGAAAAGCGGCAAGCCTTCCTGTAAAGCCATTACCAGGCGGCGTTCCAGTTCGTCCAGCACCGTTGGCGGAGAGAATGTTTCAGACCGCACCAGAGCGGTCACATTCTTGCCATTCGACCCGTCGAGCGGAAACCCGAGATCAATGTGATATTCCTTGACCAGTGGCAGCGGCAGCAGCGGATAGCCCGCAGCCTGTTCGATCGCGCCGAGCGCGGCCTGCAAACGGCCTGGTGAACCTGCCGTAACAACAAACCACAAGTTGAAACGGTGTTCGCGCTCGTAGTTGTGATTGACCTCCGGAAAGCGGTTAACCGCATCGGCAACCACGCCTAGTTTTTCGGGCGGCACCGCCATGGCCACCAGCGTACTGGCACCAATCCGCTTGGGCGCAAAAACAGCGCCAACCCGTGAAATTTTTCCTTCGCGCCGCAGTTGTTCCAGCATGCGCAAAACCGCGCTCTCAGCAACACCCAGCTTGGCAGCAAGCTCGGCAAAAGGTGCCGGGCACAGCGGGAAGTTCCGCTGAAAATCATTTAGCAGACGAAAATCAAGCGCCGGGTTAAGTGTCGAATCAGCCGTGTTTTCGAGAATAGCCATTAAAACCCCATGCGACCGGCGCGGTTTGTAAAGAAAATACCACTGGGCGCCTGCGCAGCAAACTCGCCGATTTTTGTAAAACTCGCCGTATCGTAAATCACCACCTTGTTGTCATCGCGCGCTGACATCCACACATGCTCGCCACGCGGGGTGAACTCCATGTGCAGAATGGCTTTACCCGGTTCGAGTGTTTTCACCAATTGCCCGCTCAGGGTATCGATCACCTCCACCCATGCGTTGTCGGGAAAAGCATAATTGACCCACACCTGCCGCCCATCCGGACGTGCCATAAC
The DNA here is from genome assembly GCA_031403915.1 of Betaproteobacteria bacterium. GTDB lineage: Bacteria > Pseudomonadota > Gammaproteobacteria > Burkholderiales > Rhodocyclaceae > Propionivibrio. The sequence goes on along the minus strand of JANNGP010000098.1, from coordinate 1,720 downwards.
GAACACCGGCTGTCCCTTGACTTTGATGCGGCCTGTCTCTTGCCAGGTCGTGGCATCGACCACCAATACCTCGTGCCGTCCGATCGCCGGCAAATAGGCTTTGCCCTGCGCCATCGACCAGCCACGCAGATGCGGCATCTTGAATACCGGCAGTTTTTCTTCACCCCGCCCGTAGCCTTTAAGAATCTTGCGTGCACCTTTTTCAGGCTGCCAGGTATCGAGCAAAGCGAGGCCGTCCTCACCGAACAGGCCGGCCAGATAGTAACGACCATCGGGCGTCACCAAACCATCGTAGGGTTGCACGCCCGCCGGATAACGCTGCGTCTTTGGTTTGCGCGGGTCGGAAAAATCGCTGACCCAGATCTCGCCCCCATCGAACAGGGCATAGCCAAAACGATTGCCGGACAGATCGGCCAGGCCGACCACTTTGGAGAACTGCCCCGGCGCATATTCAGCCGGCACTTCGGAGAGCAATTCCAACGTCTCGGCATCAAAGGCTTTGATGCCGCCCGGCGTGTAGTTCTGCGCAACAACAATACGACCATCCTGCGAAATCGATCCGCCAATGGCATTGCCCGACTGCATGACCCGTTTGACGATGCGCGCTTCAAGCAGATCAACCTTGGTCAGCCCGCCATCCCGACCAAACACATAGGCATAGCGTCCGTCGCGCGAATACACCGCCGACGCATGAGAAATATCACCCAGACCCGAAACTCGTGCATAAGGTGCGCGTGCCGTGGTATCTACGAGGGTCAGATGACCGGTCGCACGTTCGATAATCAGACCCAGATCGCCCGTACCGCGAACTTGCGGCGTAGAACAAGCTGCCAGAGCCAGTATCAAACTAAATATGAAAAAGTTAAGTATCGGCATTTCGGTTCACTCGACAAAACAAACAACGCGCAAAGCATGCTCTGCCTATTATGGGAATACTTTGGCTTAGGTCAAAGGATTTGTGGAAGTACCGGACAAACGCAAAGCGCGCTTTCGGTAGATAATGCGGGCTCGCAGGCTTCAACCTTATCGACAAACAATGACAAGAAAAACAGTCATCCATTCCGTCATAGTGCTGACCATCCTCCTGTTTGGGGGGATAGGCTACAAAATCGCTCCTTTCTTACTGCCACAAGCCGACGTAACCCTGTCCGTATCAACTTGCAATCCGGGTTTTAAAGTTTGCACTGCAGTGCTTCCCGATGGCGGGGAACTGGAATTCTTGATTGAACCACGCCCCATCCGCGCGCTAGCACAACTCAAGCTTCAGGCCACAATCAAAGGGATCGATGTACGCAAAGTCGAAGTCAATTTTGACGGCACACAAATGATCATGGGATATAACCGGGTCACTCTTGCGGGAAGCAATGGACACTTCTCTGGCCAAGCCATTCTCTCGGTGTGCGTCTCGGGCCCAATGGAATGGGAAGCCACCGTATTGATCAAGACAGGAAACAAACGAATCGCCGTTCCATTCCGCTTTGAAGTTTCCGGCCGCTAAAGAATCTAACTTTTGGGAAAATAATGCCCCCGCTGCTTATCAAACAGCGGGGGCTTTCTGATTCTGACAGCCTACAAAAAGCCTTCTATTACTGTTTGCGCACCAGTTCGGCGTCGGCCAGGATGGCATCTACCTCCTTGCCATACACACCACGCGCCTTTTCATAAACAGGCTCGACTGACTTACGGAAAGGTGTAATGTCAGGGCGCTCAACTTTCGCAC
>JANNGP010000097.1:0-33082 GCA_031403915.1 Betaproteobacteria bacterium | reverse complement strand
TTTTCGCGGCTGCGCTAGGCTCGGCTGGGGTCGTCGACAGGGGATCAGCGATGTCCACCATGACGGTGACGCGGGCGCTCAAGAACCAGCAAGCAACCACCCGGACGCAGCACACGTTTCATCTCGGAAAGTGCTGCATCCTTGTGCGTCATGTTGCGCAGACCGAATGCAACAGTAACACAGTCAAAATAATCATCCGGAAAGGGCAGTTTCTCGGCATCACACTGGGCGACCGGGATCATGAAGCCCTTGTCACAAAGTCTGTCCCGGCCATTGGTCAGCATGGCATTGTTGATGTCCGTCAGCCAGACTTGCCCGCTCTTGCCGACCTTGCGTGCAAATGCTAGAGAAAGATCGCCTGTGCCGCCTGCAACATCGAGTACGCGCGAGCCCTCACGAACGCCGCTGCGGGCGATGGTGAAGGACTTCCACAGCCGATGCATGCCGCCGGACATGAGGTCATTCATCAGGTCGTAGCGTTGGGCAACCGAGGTGAATACCTCGGCAACGCGTCTAGCCTTCTCGGCCTCGGCGACCTGTTCAAAGCCAAAATGTGTTTTGTCGTTCATGTAGCGTTGTAAATGGGGTCAGTCGACAAAAATTCAATGCTTGGGGCCGCAAGACGGCGGCGGTTTGGCGGCAAGCGGTGGGTTTTCGGCCGGGTCTCGGCTGCCGCCTTCGGCGTCAAGCTTTTCAAGGTAGGCCTGCCACAACTCGTCATGATGGGTGCAAAGGGTATGCAGAATATCCCATGAATACAGTCCGCTATCGTGCCCGTCAGAAAAAACCGGTTTGATGGCGTAGTTTCCAACCGGCTCGATGCTCAAAATATCAACATCGCGCTTGCCGACTTGCAGGACTTCCTGACCAACGCCGTGGCCACGTGCCTCGGCCGACGGGGTGAAAACACGCAGATACTCGAAAGTCAGCTCAAAACGCTCGCCGTTTTCAAAGGCCAGCTCAAGAATTCGGGATTTCTGATGCAGTTTGATTTCGGTCGGAACGGGTGTGTCGGGTGAGAGGCCTGCCATGACTACTTTCTTGGATAAGCGGACGCGCTATCATAGCGCAAAGTCAGGGTAGCGATCCGATCCAACAGTTTGGCGTGAAATGAGCCGTCTCACCGCCGCTTGTCATCAATTTGTAATCCTTTGTTCATAAACTGGGAGCAATAAATTACCGAGAGAACTACTTCCATGCCTGCCACCATCCTTGTTGTTGAAGATGAGCCATCGATTCAGGAGTTGATTGCGGCCAGCATGCAACATGCCGGACACAGGGTAATGCGGGCCGATACCGCCGAAGACGCGGTGCGACTGGTGAGCGAGACCCTGCCCGATGTGGTGCTGCTCGACTGGATGTTGCCGGGGATGAGCGGCATCCAGTATGCCCGTCGTTTGCGCAGCGACGAACGTACCCGCGATCTGCCCATCATCATGCTCACGGCACGCAGTGAGGAGCACGACAAGGTGGCCGGTCTGGAGGCTGGTGCCGACGATTACCTGACTAAACCGTTCTCCCCCCGTGAATTGCTGGCACGCATCAAAGCGGTGCTGCGCCGGCGCGCCCCGCAAATGACCGAGGACTGCGTCGATGTTGACGGGCTGCGCGTTGATCCGGTCACGCACCGGGTTTCCGGCAATGGACAGGCGCTCGAGCTGGGCCCGACCGAATTTCGATTGCTGCACTTTTTCATGACGCACGCCGAGCGCGTGCACAGCCGTGCCAAGTTGCTCGATCAGGTGTGGGGCGATCATGTTTTTGTTGAAGAGCGAACGGTGGATGTCCATATCCGCCGCCTGCGTGCCGCGCTGGAGTTGACCGGGCACGACCGCCTGATCCAGACAGTGCGTGGCAGTGGCTACCGTTTTTCGGCACAGCCGGAATGACGCACGGCAATAGTGTGGAAGTCGCGTTAGCGACTCTCGAATTTCCCCTCGCCCTTCGGGAGAGGGGCGGGGGTGAGGGAAACGGTCATGGATGTATCTTTCATCTTCCGGGGTGGCGTGAAACCATGACCGTTAGCCGCTGGGCACGGAGCGTGAGACCATGAGCCAAATCTGGAGTCGTACGCTATGGCTGTTGTTCGCTATCTTGTGTCTGATTTTCACGCCAGTAGCCATTGCCTTTGGTCTTGAGTGGGGGCTGACTGCCGTAATCGTCTTTCTGTTGCTCATGCTGGGCTGGCAACTGCTGCACCTCCGGCAGTTGATGCGTTGGCTGGAAGGCCCGCTCAACAGCTCCTTGCCAAGAGGGCGGGGCGTCTGGGAAATCGCCTTTGCCGGAATACATCGCCGGGTGCGCATTCGTCTCGGGCAGCAGCAGGCGCTGTCTGAAACCCTTGATCGCTTCATGGGTGCGTTTCAGGCTCTGCCGGATGGCGTCATCGCCTTCGATCGCCACCGCCACATCGACTGGATCAACGAGCAGGCAGAAACCCATTTTGAGTTGTCTGCAGCTGTAGATCGTGGGCAAGCGTTGACCAATCTGATCCGTCATCCGGATTTCGTGGCCTATCTCGACAGCAATCGTTATGAAGAGCCTCTGATCTATCGCGGCGGGCGCGTCGAAGGCTTGACCCTGATGCTGCAGATCATCCCCTATGGCGAAAACCAGAATCTCCTTGTTTCCCGGGATATCAGCCAGATCGAACGCATCGAAACGATGCGCCGCGATTTTATTGCCAATGTTTCTCATGAGTTGAAAACGCCACTGACTGTCGTCGCGGGATTTTCTGAGATGCTCTCGGATGACTACGAGTCGTATGGTGATGCCGAGGTCAAGCACTACCTGACACTTATCTGTGAACAGAATGCGCGCATGCAGCGCCTGATCGAGGATCTGCTGACCCTGTCGGCACTGGAGTCCGGTAGCCCGGCGTCAAGCGAGGAGCGTGTGGAACTCGAACCCATGCTGCGCAGTATTCTGGCCGATGCCACGGCCCTCTCGGCGGGCAGGCATGAGATTGCCTTGTCGATCGACACGCCATCCGTCCTGGCGGGCTGTGCCAATGAATTGCGCAGTGCTTTCGGCAACCTGGCGGGGAATGCCGTGCGCTACACGCCACAGGGCGGACGTATCGACTTGATCTGGCGCGTGAATGATGGGGGTGGCGAGTTTGTCGTGGCCGATACCGGAATCGGCATCCCCGCCATCCACTTACCCCGCCTGACCGAGCGTTTTTACCGGGTCGATCGCAGTCGTTCGCGTGAAACCGGCGGCACCGGTCTGGGGTTGGCTATCGTCAAGCACGTTCTGACGCGCCATCATGCCACGCTGGTCATCAAAAGCGAGCCGGGAGTTGGCAGTCAGTTCACCGCCCGCTTCCCCGCGCGCTGCCTGCTCCCATAAGTTGAAACCTGAATAGCGTGGTTGAAATAATACGATAGAGCAATTACGGCCAGGCAAATCGTGGCATGCGGTCTGTTCGACAGAACTCGCCGATTCAGCAGACAACGAAACTGACCCGTTCGTAATCGGGCCCGTCTTCGAGCACATGCAGAAGCCGGACTTGCCAGACGCCGTCTGTAAATAGCTCAATCACGCGTCCGGGTCGGAACCAGCCCTGGGGCAGTATCAGCGATTGCTCGGCTTGTACAGCAGGTACAGCCGGCAGCAGGAACGCACGCTGATATTTTCCATCTTCAAAACCCGAGTGATCGAGCGCGCGGGCAGCGGTGGCGACAGGTAGGCCAGGCAGTGTCTTGATGCCGGCCATCAGCCCACCGCACTGCTCCTGCACCAGCCAGCTGGATTGTGCCAGCATGAAACGATCACCATCGTGCGGGCAAAAAGCGAGCAGTTGGTTGTGAGCCATTTTCTTGCCGGAAATGCTGCGTACCAGGCGGAAACCATTGACTGACTGGTTTACCAACTCCCAGTTGTCGGTGCTGTAAGCAAGCTGTTCCTGGCGAACCCGCAAAACCTGCCGGGGGTCAGTCTGGTGACGGAAAACGAACAGGCTTTCAAATTCCCGCCGGGAGTAGGTGCGAACATTTTCCGGTTGTTCGAATTCCTTGTCGGAAATGAAAAAGTGCATTGCTTCAAAGCCGGTGCACAGTCGGGTGATTCCTGACGTCGCATGGCGACGAAATTTTCTCGGCGCACGCGCCAGCGACCAGGGTCGAGACAGGTGTTCAAGCAGACGGTTGCATTGGCCTGTCGAGCAGTTCTCGCCCAGAGCGAGTTGTGCTGGAGGTATCTTCTGCATTAACTGCTGGCGAATCTGGCTGATCTGCATGGCCAGTCGCGAGGTATCCAGACGGCGCAAATTTTCAGTTTGCAGGCATTCAACTACTGGGCGCAGGGCTGTGTCCTGCATCAGGTCAACCACATGTTGGGGAAGCGTTTCCCCCGGGACGGCCGGATGCAGGCTGACCAGCGGTGACCAGTAGGCGGCCCAGCGCCTGACCAGAAATTGATCACGAACCGAAAGGCTGTAACAGCCGGCTATCTCGCACAAGAGGTAGCTGATGTAACTCGCAGCGCAGTGTGTGTTCCGCCCCAGAGAATCAAGCGCATCAGGAACGGCCAAGGTGGACACCCCCCACTCTTCAGCGCTGCCGTAGTAACCATGCAGGTCTAGCAACAAGCCCCACGGCAATACGCGCCGAGCACGCTGGTGTTCAATAATAGCCATGCCAGTGTGGTGAATGCAGCGGTGCAGGATCGTCGCCACCCGCTGGGCGTGGGCAGGATGGTTCTCATTGATCAAATCATGCTGGGCACAGTGCGCGTAGGCCTTGGCTGTTTTAAGCCAAAGGGTGATAACCTTCTGAAAAAAATCCTCTTCGATGTCGCCGAGCGGGAGCGGTTTGTTCAGGTAATGCTTGGCGAGTTCTTCGACAATAAAAGCTGTCGCTACACGGGCGTGTTCAAGCAGCCGGAAATAAGTTTCCCCGTCTGGAGGTGCGGCGAGCAGGCTGTCAAGCAAGCGGCTAAGATCGATTTCTGCCTGTTGTGGATTGGTCAGAGGAATTCGGGCAATTATCTCGCAGCCGGTTTGCAGATCAGGAATGGCAAAGGAAATGGGAGACGAGGCGTTCATGGGCGCCACGGCGTGAAGGTCGGCAGCGGTTCTCCGAGCAATGTGCGCAACGCTTCTTTAAGAAGGATACTATCGAAAACTCCGAGTGCGACATCAGGAGTTCTTTGCGGCTGTCCCCAAATCGGGTTGGGGAAGCAGCGATCAGTGCGCCAACGCGGAATGACATGCCAATGCACATGGGGTGTCAGGTTACCGAGGCTGGCAAGGTTGATCTTGTGCGGGTCGAGCAAACGGCGAAGCAAAGTCTCAACAGCGAGAACAACGCGCATCATCTCGCACTGCTCATCCTCGGTCAGGTCAGTCATTTCACGCTCATGGCGATTCAGGATGACACGGCAAAATCCCGTGTAGTCGGGATCGGCAATGTTTACGACGCGACAAAGCGCGTTTTCCCAAAGCAGATCGCCGCCGCTTGAGATGCAAAATTCACAGTTGCCAGAGTGCTCCGCCATCGTAATCAACCCAGAAATATTTTGCGAAGTCAGCCACCAATACGCCTATGATTTTCCAAAATACACCGTAACACACTCAGTTTACAAGGAACTATTTCACAAACTTCACGTATGTTAGGGCAGAAAAGCGGGGGATAGTTCGGCAGAGTCGGGAGGATTCGTGAAATAAGGGCGTGCTGGTGAACAATGGTTTAAAGCAGAACCCGCCCATCGTTGTGGCGCGACAGGCCCTGCAAGCAGGCAGAGCCTGTCGTCATACCTGTTTGTCATGACTGTCTGGCGCCTGATCCCGTTGCGCCATCGAAACCAAAGGACGCCAGCAATGCCAGATCTTCCCTGGTTTCGACACCCAGCGCGATGACCTCGATGCCCAAGCCATGTGCCATGTGACACAAGCCTTTAAGAAACTCCTGGTTGCCCTCGTTGCGCGAAATATCCCGCACATAGCTGGGGTGTACCTTGATGTAATCGAGGCCGAGGCTGGCTAGTTTGTCGCTATCGGCAAAGCTACGCCCAAAGTATTCGATACCGACACGGCAATGGAGCGCTTGCAGGGTGCGTGCCAGGTCGCAGAAGGCATCGAGCTGACGGAATGCACCGTATTCCGGCACTTCAAACAGCATCCGACGGCACAGGTCCGGATAACCGTTGAGTAACTGGACGAGCTTGTTGCGGAAGTTGAAGTCGCCTATGGTTTCTGAAGAAAGATTGACCGCAACATCACCGCTACCTTTGAGTAAATGCTCGATAGCAAGCTTTACCACGCCGAGATCGATCGGGGCGGTAAGGTTCAGTTTTGCAGCCATCGGCATGAAGTCACCGGCGGAAAGCGGGGTGTCCGCATCGGCCTGTTTCAGGCGGATGAAACCCTCTTGATGCAGTGCAGTGCCATCGTCACCGCTGACCACCGGATAGAACACTAAACTCAGATGCCCGCCGTCGACAGCCTCGGTCAGCAAGGTCCGCCAACGCTCAGCGGGAATGGATAATTTACTCTTGCCCTGGTCGACAAAAATGGAATTCGGTCCCACCGCAATGGCGCGCGCCATCGTTTCGTCCAGCAAGCTGAGTAGGCTGCCAATGGCCTGATTGCGTGAGTATTGAACAGCCGCAAGGTGGAAGAGATCGGGCACATCGTTGCACCAGTGAGGAAGCCAGTCAGTCATCAGCCGCTCGTGGATGTCCTTGGCGGCCTCGGCGGGATCATCGAAAGTCGGGCAAACAACAGCGAATTCCCCGCCTTGCAAGCGCCCGGCGCGCTGTACCGGGCGGTCATTTCCGCTATCGTAGAGCACTGAACCAAGTTCCTTCAGCAGGGTGTCGGTACGTTGATGCCCCAGCTGCGCATTTAACTGGCCAATGTCCGCGAGACGAACCATGATCAGGCTGCCGACCGAACTGAAAGTCTCGCCGCTGATGATTTCACGCAGGTGGGACATGAAGTATTCGCGACTGGAAAGCCCGGTTACGGCGTCGCGGTTAATTTTGTTATGCAGTGATTCGAGACGGGAAGCCTCTTCAGCGAATATGGACTTCAGCCGCGCCACCATCTCATTCATGGCTCGCGTGACCGCACGAAGTTCCATGGGTTTGGGTTCGGGCACGGTGATAAAGCGACGCTTGCCGAGAGCGGCCGCCTGATCGACAACGTCGTTCAGAGAGCGACCAATTTTGCGCAGCAGGAGCATGCCGGCCGCACCCAGCAGAACGCCGCCGATTCCGAACCAGAGCAGAAACTTCTCTGCTTGCTCCCACAATGCACGGTGCGCGAACTGGCTGTGGCTGATGACTGTAACTACACCGTACTGTTTCCAGCCATCGCTGATCTGAGCCGCACCGGGTATTGACGGAATGGGGAAAGCATTGATGAACCAGGCAGGGACTTTAACATCGCTTTTGTCCTGCACACGTTCTGCAATCACCTTGCCCAAAGGGTCGACCACGGCGATATTTTGATAAGAGCCGCTGTCGAACAGGGCTGAAACCTGCAAGTCAATCATGACGGGGTCTTTATCCTTTTGCTGTGTCATGGCCAGAGCAAGCGAACTGGCGTTATCACTGTTTTTACGCTGCAACTGCTGCGTCAGGTAATCCTTTGCTGACCAGACGCTGATAAACAGGCTGCCGGAAAAAGCCAGGACGGTCGAAACCAGGACCAGAATCCAGAGTTGTCGCATTAGAGACATAGGCACCTCACCTTAATCAAATCCTTCGTTTTTAATCAAAACCTTCGTTTTTCATTTTTTCGAGCAGGTCGTTCCAGCGTGTCAGGCGGCTCCCGCCCCCGGTTTGGGGTTCAGTGCTTCCTGCAGCCCACACGCCATCGGAATTGAAGCTGAAAATCGGAAGCAAATCACCGCGCCGGGACGCCGGGCGGATTTCCCCGATCAGGTTATCGAGCACCAGCGGTTCGGCGTCCGGAGTTGGATAGTAGGTTAGCACCATGTGCGCCTGAGTGATTGTGCTGGACGGCCCGCCAATGCGTGCCTTGACGTAGGTGATCCGGAGTTTCGATACCGGCACGCCGAGGAACTTGAGGGAAAAGTATTTGGCAATCGCGTAATCCTCACAGTCACCCGCGCCCTTGAGCAGCGCCTCAATCGGCGTTGCCCAGTAATCGTTTTGACCCCACAGGGCCTGGTCGTCCACAAAGCGCAATTTCCGGTTAAAGTACTCGTTGATGTCCTTGAGCTGTTTTTCCTCGGAGCCGTTTTTATAGACGTTCAAGACGTTGCCCCAGTCTTTGGCGGCGGCACCCGCATTGCCTCCATAGCGTTTTTGCACTGCTGGAACAACGGAATCAATCCGAAACGGTTCGGCACCTACGGCGGCCAAAAGCGCAAAAGCGCCGCCAAGCAAAAAAAGGCAGACAAAGCGTTGGATTAATGCAACTTTAGCCATCAATACGTAATAATTATTATGGATAATTAGCGTGGGAAAAGTTAGAATGATTCGATAGATGTTAAAAATACCACGAATGCAGGCGCAGCAAAGATTTCGGGCATGATTTTAAATCACTAGATCAGAGGGCTAAATAATGAATAAAAACTTCAGAAAATCCATTATTGCACTGATGCTTCTCTCTGCAATGGGCGTTGCGCATGCGGTCAAGCTGGAGGATGCCGCCGGCAAGGCAGTGACGACCAACCCCGACGTGCTGGCCAAGTGGCACCAGTTCAAGGCAATGGGCTACGAAAAAGACATCGCCTGGAGCCGCTTCCTGCCGACGCTGGACACGTTTTACGGCGTAGGTAGAGAGCATCGCTCCGCGCCAGGAGGCGCAGTCGGTACACAAAAATACAATACTGAAGGTAGCGGAATTGCGCTCAAGCAGAATGTCTTTGAGGGATTTGGTACGGTCAATGAAACCAAGCGCCTCGAGCACGCCACCCTGGTGCGTTACTACGAACTTCTCGATACCTCTGAAACGGCTGCGCTTGAAGCAACCAAAGCCTACGTCGACGTTTACCGTTTCCGCAAGATGATGGAGTTGGCAGAAGCCAACTACGGCGTCCATCGCCTGGTTTTCGATAAAATCAGCGAGCGCGCCAGGACAGGCGTTGGCCGCGGTGTGGATCTTGAATTTGCCGCAGGTCGTCTGGCTCTGGCCGAATCGAATCTGCTGACCGAAACCTCCAATCTGTATGACGTTACAGCCCGTTATCAGCGTGTCGTTGGTGAAACGCCGAAGGGAGAAGTACTGCCGCCGGTCGTGCTGGTTGGCAACAAGCTTCCCAAGAGCCGCAATGAGGCCGTTGAGTCGGGCTTCCAAACAGCGCCGGCACTGAAGGCCGCTGTCGAAGCCATTCTTGCGGCGCAGCGCAATACCTTCGTGCAGAAAGGCCGTTACTCCCCGCGAGTGGATTTGTATGCCGAAACCAACCGCAACAAGAACCTCGACGGAAACCTCGGGTACACCAATACCGAATCGGCGGGCGTAACCGTTACCTTCAACCTGTTCCGGGGTTTTGAAGATTCCTCGAGAGTCAGCAAGGCTGTTGAAGAAGCCAATGTAGCCAAGGATGTCCGGGAAAAAGTGTGCCGTGATTTGCGCCAGTCACTGTCCGTTTCTTACAACGACTACATGCGTTTGACTGCGCAACTGCAATACCTTGATCAGCACAAGCTTAGTACTGACAAGGCCCGCGAGGCCTTCCGCCGGCAGTTTGAAATTGGCCAGCGCTCATTGCTTGACGTGCTGGATACCGAAAACGAGTATTTCACGGCAAGTCGAAACTTGGTTAATGGCGAAATGGATCTAACGCTGGCTGTGGCGCGCTATCAGGCCGCTTCCGGGAAATTGCTCACCAACCTGAGCCTGAAGCCGCTGGATATGGACCCGCCGAAGCCTGAAACCGAGCTTGACGAGGACGCAAAAGTTACCTGTCCGCCAGACCCTGCCCCCTACCCGGAGTTTGACAAGCAAGCGTACTTTGAGAGCATGAAGGCAAATGAAAAGTTGCTGCGCGATCAAAACGTAAAAATGATCAATGCAAGTGATGTTCCGACAGGCAAAACACTGACAAAGGCCGCACCCAAGGCCAGGTGACACACCTTGTTGTATGGCGCTGGTAGGCAGCCATGTTGAAACAGTAGGGTAGGGTAAAACCGCCGTCATTCCGGAGCCGCGAAGCGGAATCCGGAATCCAGAAAACACCTTTGATGTTCACTGGATTCCGGGGCAAGCCCGGAATGACAAAACTTTTACAACAGTCTCTTACAGCATGACAGACTGCTAGCATCTGCAAATGTTGGCAACCACCGGTTGCTTTGTTTTTTGTTGATAAATGATGGCAAATGTCATCCAACCAAGTGTCTTGCCAAGGGCTGCATTCATAGGCTGCCGTGTTAGCCAGACGGATAGCGAGACATGACTGAAGAACCTACCGCGGTTGCACCTTCTGACGCAAGCCTTGGCCAGAATCCGTCAAGCAATCCTTTGGGCGACGCCGCGTGGCGCCGGCACGACCCCCTGCTTTCATGCCTGATTGAGATAACCCGAATTCACGGTCGTGGTATGTCCCCGGAAAGTCTGCTTTCGGGATTGCCTCTGGTCGATGGATTATTGACCCCCGGCGTATTCCGGCGTGCGGCAAGCCGCGCCGGACTGGCTTCCCGTGTATCCAAACGCACGCTCGGCGAAATCCGGGACGAATTGCTGCCTGCCATTCTGCTTTTAAATGGCAACGACGCCTGCGTTTTGCTGGGGTGGAATGAAGAGCGTACTGTTGCACGCGTTTTATTTTCCGAATCAGGCCAGGCGGAAACGGGAATTACACAAGAGCGCCTGGAGTCAGCGTATGTCGGGCATTGTATTTTTGCACGTCCGCGCTTCCGCTTTGACGAGCGCTCGCCCGAACTGAGCAAGGTCATCCACCGGCATTGGTTCTGGGGCGCACTTAACGAACACTGGCTTTTATATCGTGACGTCCTGGTCGCCGCCTTTCTGATCAACCTGATCGCTGTTGTCATCCCCCTGTTTACGCTCAATGTGTATGACAAGGTGGTGCCCAACAATGCCTTCGAGACCTTATGGTCACTGGCCATTGGCGTCATGATTCTGATCGGGGTTGATTTTGGTTTGCGCATGGCGCGCAGCTATACCCTCGATATGGCCGGACGGCGAATTGACATCAAGCTTTCGGCCATGATCATGGAGCGTGTACTGGGTATGCAACTGGCCTGTCGCCCGGCGTCGACAGGCGCATTTGCGGCCAATCTGCGCACCTTTGAATCCGTTCGTGACTTCATCACGTCGGCGACGGTTACTGCATTCATCGACCTTCCCTTCGCACTAATTTTTCTCCTGCTGATTTTCTGGCTAGGTTGGCCTTTCGGCATCATCATCATATTAGCCATGGGCGGGCTACTGGCCTATACGCTTATCTTGCAACCAAAGATGCAGGCGCTGACCGAAACAACGCAACGAGCCGCTGCCACACGCAACTCAACCCTCATTGAAAGTCTGGTCGGGCTGGAGACTATCAAGACGCAATGTGCTGAAGGCGTGATGCAACGAAAATGGGAGCAATCCGTTGCCTACCTCGCACGCGTCAGTTCCGATCTGCGCTACATGACAGCTTCCGTGGTGAACGGCACATCGAGCGTCATGCAACTGGTGACCGTGGTCAATGTCATTGTCGGCGTTTACTTGATTTCCGAACGTCAGCTGACCATGGGTGGCATGATTGCTTGCGTCATGCTGGCATCGCGCGCACTGGCGCCGTTTTCGCAAATTGCCGGGCTCATGATGCAGTATCAGAACACGGTACTGGCTTTGTCCGGGCTGGACAAAGTTGTTAATCAACCAGTAGAGCGGCCGGAAAACGCCGGATTTGTCAGGCGGGATCAGATTCGGGGGGAAATTGAATTCGAACGGGTCAGTTTTACCTATCCGGGAACAACGTCCGAAGTCTTGCGTGAAGTCAGTTTCAAAATCATGCCGGGAGAGCATGTTTCAATCATCGGCAAGGTGGGATCGGGTAAATCAACGATCAACAGGCTGATACTCGGCCTCTACCAGCCCACCAGTGGCAAGATCAAGATTGACGGTGTTGATATTCGTCAGCTCGACCCGGCCGGCTTGCGCAAGGCGATCGGTTATGTGCCGCAGGACGTCGTGCTGTTCTACGGTTCGCTGCGTGAAAATATCACGCTGGGCATGCACCACGCAGAAGATTATGCCATTCTGCAGGCCGCTGACCTGGCCGGGTTGCAGGACATGGTATCCAATCACCCGGCCGGCTTTGACATGCCCATTGGTGAGCGAGGCGAATCCTTGTCTGGTGGCCAGCGCCAGGCAGTAGCGATTGCACGCGCGGTTATCCACGAACCGACCATCATCCTGCTCGACGAACCCAGCAGTGCCATGGATTTTTCAACCGAAGACGCCCTGAAGCAACGCTTGAACAGCTTTTCCAAAGACAAGACGATGGTATTGGTTTCGCATCGAACGTCACTTATTCATCTCGTGGAACGCCTGATTGTCATTGACCGCGGGGTTGTGGTGGCGGACGGGCAGAAGTCGCAGGTGCTGGAATTGCTGCGCACCGGCAAGGTGGGGAGGGGATGAGCATGTCAGCCGAAAACAACCTCAGCCCTCTACGGCGGATCATGCAGAAGACAGTCGCGGTATGTCAGTCGCTTCTTGCAAAATTGTTAAGCACCCTGCTTGAGCTTCTTCAGAAATTGTGGGCGGCCTCCCGCCCGTACCTGGAAAAGCTTCACGTCAAATTGAAGCCCCATCTGCAGAAACTTTGGAAGACACTCAATCGCATATTCAAGCTGGATCAACTGAATCCGTTTTCGCAAACAGCCGGTTCAACCAATCCCTATGCCCTTTACTCGCTGGATGATGACGAGAGGCTGTCCCGTGACTTTATCAGTGATGCTGACAGAACCCTTATGTCGCAGGATCCCCTGCGTGTAAGGTATGCCATCCGGATGGTTGCGTATGTATTTGGTGTGTTGCTGCTGTGGGCCTGGCTGTTCAACGTTGATGAAATTACTAAGGGCGATGGCAAAGTCATTCCGTCACAGCAACTGCAGGTGGTACAAAGCATTGATGGAGGCATCATCAGTGAAATCCTGACCAAGGAAGGCGAGGTTGTGCGCGCAGGCCAAGTATTGCTCAAGATCGATGCTACCCGATCCTTGTCCGGCTATAAGGAAAACCGCACCACCTACCTGGCTCTGCTGGCCAAGGCGGCGCGTCTGAGAGCCATTGCCGAGGGCCATCCTTTCATTGTGCCACCAGAAGTGTTAACGGAAGAACCTAAGCTTGCACAGCAAGAAGAAAGTCTTTATCAGGATCGCAAGGCGGTGCTGGAAAGCCAGGTGGGTATCGCGCGCGCGCAGGAACAACAGCGCAGCCAGGAGCTGATAGAAGCGAGAGCGAAGTTTGAAACGGCTTCACAGGGCTATGCGTTCACATCGAGGGAATACCAGATGACCAAACCGCTGGTGGAAAGCGGTGCGGTGTCCGATGTCGACCTGATCCGTCTGCAGCGCGATGTTTCCCGCTTCAATGGTGAACGGAATCAGGCGGGCGCACAGATTTCAAGGCTTCAGTCCGCGGTGGCCGAGTCCCAAAGCAAGATCGCCAATGTGGAACTCGAGTTCAAGAATCAGGCACGCACTGAATTGTCCGAGACCCAGTCAAAAATCAACAGTCTGGGTGAAAGCAGTGTAGCGTTGTCCGACAAGGTTAAGCAGGCAGATATCAGGTCGCCCATGTCGGGCACCGTGAAGCGGCTGTTGTTCAATACCGTGGGTGGCGTGGTTCCTGCGGGCAAGGACATCGTCGAAATCGTCCCGCAGGAAGACAGGCTGTTGCTTGAAGCCAGAGTACAGCCCAGAGACATCGCATTTTTACGGCCAGGGCAGCCCGCCAAAGTCAAATTCACCGCCTACGATTTTTCCATCTACGGCTCGCTGGATGGCGTACTGGAACACATCGGTGCCGACTCGGTCGTCGACGAAAAGGGCAACGCCTACTTTCTGGTCAGGGTAAGCACCAACAAATCGAGCCTTGGCGAGAATTTGCCGATCATCCCGGGCATGGTGGCCGAAGTGGATATCATGACAGGCAAGAAATCGGTGCTGACCTACTTACTGAAACCAGTATTGCGCGCCAAACAAAATGCTTTGACGGAAAGATAAAGGGAAACTTGGCATGGGCAGCAATGTTTTTGTTACCCGCAGTCCGGTGCCGCCGGAGCGTTGGCGACAAGCCTTTCCTGAGGCCATCGTAACGGGCGCACTTGCGCCCGGACTGGCATCAGATACGTTGATCTGGTTGCACAACCTGCCTATTGCTGCATTGGGCGGGGGGCTGCCGGCAGGAATCCAGTGCATTGTGCTGCACGATGAACCGTCAGACGAAAAGGGTCTTGCCGCATTGTCCGAAGGGGCTGTCGGTTACGCCAACGCCCACGCCGCGCCGGAATTGCTGCGCACAATCGAATCCGTCGTGCGCAAGCAGGGCTTGTGGGTGGGGGAATCCCTGCTTAACCGGCTGACACGCGCCATCAGTGGCGCGACGACAACGCCGGTCAAGCAGGCACAGCATCCCGCACTGGCCAAGCTGTCCGAGCGCGAACGTGAAGTTGCCATCCGTGTGGCGCAAGGCGAGAGCAACAAGGAAATCGCCCGAGTGCTTAATATTGCCGAGCGCACCGTCAAGGCGCACCTGAGCGCTGTATTCGAAAAACTCGGCGTTCGCGACCGCCTCAAACTCGCCATATTGCTGGGTTCCAATCCGGACTGAGCGACCTGTCATTCCGGGCTTAACCCGGAATCCATAAAACCAACGCACTGGATTCCCGCTTTCGCGGGAATGACGGCAGAGGGCGGCTTGACCTACCACCCCGTCATTCCGGGCTTGACCCGGAATCCAGAACACGTAACCTGCACCCATGAAACAACCCTGTGCCTACATCCTGGCAAGCCAACGAAATGGCACCCTGTACACCGGCGTGACATCCAATCTCGTACAGCGAGTATGGCAACACAAAAACAATGTTGTGGAAGGATTCACCAAAGAATATGGTGTTCATACCCTTGTCTGGTATGAACCACACGTAACCATGCTGTCAGCCATAGAACGCGAGAAATCAATCAAGGGTTGGTTAAGAGCCTGGAAAATAGAACTCATCGAGTCGGCCAATCCAGAGTGGCGTGATCTTTACGACGAGATCGTTTGAGGTTTTTCAAAGCAGAAGCAGAATTCAAAGCAATGGATTAGATGGACGAGTCTGGATTCACGCTTTCGCGGGAATGACGGCGTGGATGGGAATGACCTTACGCATGCAATTGCTCGACTGCCCCTACACCATGTCATTCCGGGCTTGACCCGGAATCCATACGTAAACCTTGTCGGCCTGAAGGGCGAACCACAACCTGCCCTTATGTCCAATAGACAATGCCACTGGTAGGGCTAGGATATGGGGTGTATTCCTATAACCATCAGGAGCTGGATCATGGCAAATCAAATTGGCGTCGTTAGCGCAACCAAAGGTGAAGTCTTTGCACGTAATGCAGACGGGCAAATGCGCCGCTTGCGCACAGGCGACAAGATTTTTGAACATGACGCAATTATCACGGCGGCCGGCAGCAGCATAGAAATTACCCCGTTCAACGGTTCGCCACTGAACATTGCCGAACAGCAAACAGTCGTTATGGACAATCAGGTGTTCTCCTCGGCACCGGATGCGACCTCGGGTGGCGTCAGCCCTCTGGTCGCTGCCGAAGCGGCTCGCATCATTCAGGGCAACAACCCGGATTTCAATGCACAGCTCGATGAAGAGGCCGCTGCAGCGGGTCTGACCGGCGGTGGTCAAAACTCAGGGCATTCGTTTGTCCAACTGCTGCGCATTGTCGAAAACCTCGATCCCGTAGGCTACGGCTTCCCGCCCAACCCGTTCCTCGATCCATTGCGCCCGTTGGGTGATGGCGATCTTGGTCAGCCGACTGCCGGTGACCTGAACATTGCACTCGACGAAGATGACATCGAGTATGAAGACGGCGTTGATTTCCGTTTCGCTGCTTGGGTAGATGCCTTTACCGCTAGCGTTGGCGCGCCTGCCGGTTACTACAATAACGGCAACAGTGATGTGGCGGGTGGAGACGACGTTCCCGATCCCTCCCCCGTCACGATGTCCGGTAACCTGAGCTTCGATGCCGGCCCGGATGGCCTCCGGAGTCTCCTGTTCAATACGCCGACAGCAGCATTAACTTCGGGCGGCGAGACAGTCCAGTACTGGGTTTCTGCCGATGGCCACACCATCGTCGGTTATGTCGGGCAAGGTGGTTCTGAAGAACAAGATGGCTCATATGTAAAAGTTATCTTCTCCGCTGAAATCACCAATGAAGCGACGGGTGCATTCTCCTTCACTCTTTATGGCCAGCTTGATCATCCTACAGGCGGCACCGAAGACAACCTGACCATCCCGTTTGGCTTTACCGTGACCGACGGCAATGGCGATACAGCGCTGGGTACGCTGACTGTAAATGTTGATGATGACAGGCCGGTTAACCCACAAACGCTGTATGCACTCTTGGAAGAAGAATCGGCGCCAGGGCTAAACGGCAACAACGAGTCTCCGGACATTCCAGCCACTCCCCCCATCCCATTTATTGGCTGGCCTGGCAGCCCCGCCGTTGACTACAGCCATACGACCGGTGAACAATCCATTGTTGGTGCGGCCAGTTGGGGTGCTGATGGTTTCGGTCGCGTGCTGTCCGTAACAGTGGGTACAGGTGAGGGTGCCAGAACCTTTGTCGCCAACGAGGACGGCTCAACGACGCACGTTTATTTTGACAAAGATGGCCGTGTCATGGAATCGGGCGGCCGGGGCGCTGCCGTGGATCTCGGGTTTGACTCATCCGGTAGCTACAATCTGACGGTCATCGCCAGCCTGAATCATGATGTGGACGGATTAATCAGTCCAGAACTTATCGACAACAAGGTTTTGCCAAGGATCACATTCAACGCACAAGACTTCGATCGTGACCCGGTCAGCGTGGTGCTGAACGCATACGTGCAGGACGATGTGCCGACAGTGTCCGTGGTTTCTGACGGGCTTGAAGGGGAAAGATTGGTGGTTGATGAAACCGACTTTACAACCAATGCCACGGCCAACTTTGCTGATAATTTCAGCGTAACGAGGCTTGATGGCGCCGATGGTGCGGGCAACACGAGCACAACTTACAGTCTAAGTATCAGCAGAACAGGCGTTGATAGTGGTCTGGTTGACGTGGCAACGGATAGACACATCTTCCTGTATCAGGATGGCAGCGATGTTGTCGGTCGCGTGGGCGGCTCTAATGGTAGAGGCGATGCACGTGGTGATGTGGACTTCCGGGTCAGTGTGGATGGCAACGGCGTGGTAACCCTTGATCAGTCGCGGGCAGTCAGGCACCCTAATGCAACGAATCCTGACGATGCCGTTACCCTGAGTGCTGATCTCGTCCGGTTGACGCAAAGAACTACCATCACCGACGGCGATGGCGACATAAGAACTGATTCGGCGCGACTCGATATCGGACAGGCGCTGTCGTTTGAGGACGATGGCCCGAGCATTGCTGTGGGCTTGACCACTAATCCGATCGCCACCCTGACGGTTGACGAAACTGACCTTGCAACTAATGCCTTTGCCAGCTTTGCCGGTAACTTCAGCACAACGAGCAGTTATGGCGCGGACGGCGCGGGCAACCTCAGCACGCCCACGTACAGCCTGAGCATCAGTGCCAGCGGTGCGAATAGCGGACTGGTTGACGTGGCTACGGGCGAGCAAATCGTCCTCTTCGATAACGCAGGGGTGGTTGAAGGACACGTGGGCAGTGGAGCGGGGGGCTTAGCCTTCACGGTAAGCGTGGCCAGCGATGGGACAGTGACCCTCGATCAGATACGCGCCATTTCACATCCAGATACGGACGATTCTGACGATCCCGTTTCCCTGAGCGCCGATCTGATCCAGCTGACACAAACCAGTACCATCACGGACCGAGACGGAGACAGCAGCTCAGATTCCGAGAGCATCGATATTGGTCAGTCTCTGGTATTCAAGGACGATGGCCCGGCGGTCATTACGGTGAGCGCCAACACAAAGGCTCCTCAACCAACCTTGCTGGTGGACGACAGTGACCTTGCCCAAGGGCATCACCCCACAGCAACGGGTGGCTTCTCCCACGATTTTGTAGTTAGCGACCCACACTATGGGGCAGACGGTGCGGGTCTTATTACGTCGGAATACTATCTCGGTGTATTTGCAAGTAAAAATGATACTCAGCAAACACAAGGCGTTGACAGCGGATTGGATGGCTATTCAGGCGAGAGCCTTCGCAGCATTTTCCTGTTTTTAAATGATAACGGAGTTGTAGAAGGACGTTTGGGACGTCAGATTGGAACTGCGAATGAGAAAGGTCAACTTGTGTTCACTGTCAGCGTCGATGACAACGGTTACGTAACACTCACCCAACTGCGACCGATGTTGTATCCGGAAATGGAGGGCCAGGATGCGGTGCTGATCATGGAGCAACAGTTTATTCGCCTTTACCGGACTAGCGATATCCAGGATGCCGATGGAGACAGTTTAAGCAGTGCTCCGGCCTACCTTGAAATCGGGTCGGCACTGAATTTCCTTCATCATAATGCGGAAGTGCGTAATGCGCATGCCGATACCGTACTGACCAATAGTGCTGATCCTGGTCTGTTCAGTATAGAAACCATCGTTATCCCCAACTGGGCGCTGCTGAACAACGATGCGAACGGCGCGGTACTGGATTCTGTTTCGGTTGATCCGATCTATGGCGCTGAAGTGGGCTTCGATTCTGTGAGAGTGGTCGGTGCGCGTGTTTCGGCCGAAAATATAGAAGGCGGAGGCATCTTCAGCTATACGCTCGAAGATAGCTCTCACGCCTATGTCACGGTGGATCGTGCCCAGGCAGGAAGCAATGAGTTGGTTGGTACGGCCAATGGGGAAATCCTGATCGGGAGAGACGACATTGGAAGTACGATTAGCGGCTTGGGTGGTGACGACATTCTGATCGGTGGAGCCCGGGGTGACACGCTTGAAGGCGGTGGTGGTAACGATATCCTTCAGGGTGGAGCCGGGCGCGATATCCTGCGAGGTGGTGGCGGCGACGACATCCTGCGCGGTGGAGCTGGAGATGACATCCTGCGCGGCGGGGACGGCGCCGATACCTTCGTTTGGCGACTTGCGGATGTGCCGACGGGTACGCTCGTAACTGATATTGTCAAGGATTTCGGACCAGGTGATACGCTGGATATCAATGACCTTCTTAGTGGTGGTGGAACGGTCACTGTTGCTGAGGTTGGCGGCAATACCGAAGTGTACATTGTCGACAGCACCCACAATCAGAAGATTGTTCTTGAGGGTTATACGACTACTGCTGATATAAAATCAGATCTCGAAGCAGCCCCGGCACATTCCTTTACTGGATAATCGCGGTTGTTAGCTTAGCAATTTGAGCGGGCGCCTTCGGGCGCCTGTTTTTTTGGGAAGCCGCGCCGTCATTCCGGGCTTGACCCGGAATCTGCCCGCAGGGAATGCAGAGCCAGGAATTTTTTGCGCAGCAAAGCTGCACTCCTACTACAAAGCATGGATTCCGGGTCAAGCCCGGAATGACGATGCTCAAGGTATGACGGGGTTTGTAAATCTCCCGTTCAAAGCAAAGACGAAAAAAAGAGCCGTCAAAACGGCTCCTATTCTTTGAGAATCATCGCAATGGTGATCTAACCCTTGCTGCTGCGACGCCGTGCAATGGTGAGCATTAGCCCCAGACCGGCCAGCATCAGCGCGTAGCTCTCGGGTTCGGGAACTGACGTGATTACCAGCAAATCTTGCTTGTTAATGCTGTTATACCTTAATACGGAGAGCGACGACGAGGGGGTGTCGACCAAGGTGCTTAGCCAGGAATTTGCTGTAGCAAGTGCAGTCTGCGTCGTTGTCGTGCTGGTGAATCTGAAGTTGCCTGACGTGACGTCGAAGGGCCCAGTATTTTCGTTAGTAATTTCCCACACAGCAGTCTGAAATGCCACTGAATTATCTAACGTGTTTGCAGAACTGCCGTATTGCGAATAGAGGCTTGCAAGTCGGTTCGCGATCAGGGGAGTAAAGCTGTTCACGCTGGTTCCCAGGTCATACTGTATCCATGCGCTGGGCCCGCCTAATGGCGTCCCAGGCTCAACGCAATAGCTGGCGAATGTACTTTGTGGAGAGCCGGCAGTATTTACCAAACGGGAGGTGAAATTCAGCATTCCGGCACTCAACTCTATGGGATTGGTGCCTTCGAACCCGTTCAGCGTCAGGCTGCCGTATACATCAAGCAGGTTATGCTTGAGATAGATGGTGGCTGGCAGGCCACCGCTACCGCCCGAGCCGCCAACAGGTGGTGGATTTTGAGCCAAAGCCGAAGAAGCAGCAAAAAGCCCACCGCCAACAATCAGCACTGCACTGGCGGCAATACGCGATAGGGAGAAATGGGGTTTCATTTGGGCACTTCCTTACAAATTTGTTGAATCAATCTATATTTCCACATGTTTACATTATCGTTCCTGCGGATGCCCTGATCAATAGCACCTAAGTGCTAAAAGCCTTGATTTAAAGGCAAATGATTAGTTCTTTCGGACTAATGCATCAACCAATCAGATCAAGAACGTGTCTGGCGGCGACGTGCAATCGTAGCCATCAGGCCAAGACCAGCTAACAGCAACACATAGCTTTCGGGTTCGGGAACAGCGGTTATAAAAGAATGGTTGTCTGTTTCAAACGCGTTTGATGTGTAAGAAAACTCAATGCGGTTAAATGATTCGCCGGCTCCGGCAAAAATATTGATATAGGTTCCGAAGCCCTGACTGCCATCATTAACCGGCAGATTCAAGCCTGTAAAGGTGCCCATATGCGTGCTGCCATTGTAAAATTTAATGGTGTTCCCCACGTCCGGCGAGGACCAAAGAAAACCAAAGTAGCTCAGATTGGTATTGAACGTCGCCGTACCCGGACCAATTTGTGAGCCATTAGATCCGACAGAATAATAATTACCAGTGGAACCTACCGGTCTTGCAGATCCGCTCGGATGCCCCGGCCCAGGGAAGTTATACAGTGCACCATCAACGTACTGGTAGCTTACGCTGCCCTGTGAGCCGCTGTAGACAGTATCACCAACGCTAACCGAGCCGAAAACAGGGCCTGAACTGTTTTCCGGGCTGACACCAAAATCAATGTTAAGGGCGTTGAGTTGGCTGCTGAATGCTGCGCCATCGTTTCGCGTTAAAGTAAGAGCCGCACTGGCCTGCAACGAGGTTGCCATCAAGGCAGTCGTTACTGCAACAGCGAGAACAGATTTCATCGTCTTCATAATGAGTATCCTAACTGGAAAAAAATTCCACGTTTCAACGGCGCTTTCCCGAAAAATCAAAGACTGACAATTAAACTCAAGTATAGAGCTTGAAAATTGAGGGTCAATAGTACTAATGGACTAATCAGAGCGTTTTGCGGGCATTCCGGGTAAATCAAAGAAGTGGTTTTGCTGGCCGCAATTCGAGGCTTGTACCTGCCAGATACCTTGTGGTAGCAGGTTTCGCAGGCATGCCACCTGTTGCGCGGGGAGCGTTCTCCCGATATCGGGCAATGACCGCCGGTACGTATTGGAGTGTTTCAGCAAAAGGCGGGATGTTGTTGTTATGGCGGATGACAGCGCCTTCGCCGGCGTTGTAGGCTGCCAAGGCGAGGTCGAGACGGCGGTCGAAGCGTTGCATGAGGTTGCTCAAGTGGCGCGAACCCGCACGCAAGTTGGCGCTCACCTCACTGGCATCGCGAATGCCGTACATCTGAGCTGTCTCAGGCAGTACTTGCATTAATCCAACAGCGCCTTTTGCCGATACCGCATCAAACTGGTAGGCAGATTCAACAGCAATGACAGCATGAAGCAGTTCGGGGTCCAAGCCGGTTTCGCTGGCGGCAAGGGCGATTTGCCTTGCAAAAGGACGGGAATCATTCTGGCGCGCTACAGGCGAGCGGGTCAGGCGGTAGCGTTGATCCAGCTGATAAGGCTCGCGCGGGATTGGCTTATGCACAGCAACCGCCGGCAAATGACGATGGGTGAAAGCGGCCGTGTCCGCTGCGCTGACCGAACTCGCGGTAAGAACGAGGCCAGTAAGCGAAAGAAGAAACAGAAGAGAGAGATGTCGAGTATTCAACAGGTTTGTTCGAAAATAAAAAGGGAGTCCAAGCGGACTCCCTGTAACAGCATTCAGAAAGAAATCAGGAATTGATCTGGCGCCGGCGTGCGATAGTGAACATCAAGCCAAGCCCGGCCAGCATCAGGGCATAACTTTCAGGTTCCGGGACGGCGGTCACAGAAATGTTATCAAGTGAGCCGCCAACTTGGTCGTTATTTCCAGTGGCTGAAAAAGACAACACAGCACTACCGTTCAAAGTGGTTGTGCCGGTGTAATGCTGCCAGATGTGATCGCTGGTGGCATTGGATATCCCGGCAAGCAACGTGCCAGTGAGACTTCCAAAACTGAAGGAGAGATTATTTGTCGCGCCAGTATTGGGGCGAGCCGAAAACCAGAAGCTCAGTTCAACAAGCCCATTACCTGTAATCATCTGGCTCATGCTGCTATTGCTATTAGTATTGTTATTGGTATGGAATTGTGTATCCAGTTCGACAAAGTTCACGCCATCCTGAGCAGTGCCTTCTGCGTTGTTGCGCAGTTCGATGTCAGGGTTGCCCGTCCATCCGGTCAGGTTAGGACCTATAGACCATGATCCGGCGGCTTGCGAATTTGCCTCAAAACTGCCGTTTTGAACCAGATTCGCGGCATGAGAGCTAAACGCCAGGGCGGCTAAGGTTACAGACAGTAAAAATTTCGTGAATTTCATAAAGGCGCCTCTACAGAACTACTGATTATCATTGAACTGTATTTTCTTATTCAAGAAGCCGTATGTAAATAGTACTAATGGGCTAAAGAACGGAGTTTGAAGGGTGTTTCATTAGTTCTTTCGGACTAATGAGTTGCCCATGGCGTCATTATTCTCAATTACAGTCATTCCGGGCTTGACCCGGAATCTGACCAACGGGAATGCAGAGCCATGTCGGACTGAAGTCCGACCTACAACAACAAACCCTGGATTCCGGGTCAAGCCCGGAATGACGAAGTGGGAGGTCAAGCCCGGAATGTAGGCGCACAACACTTTGCCATGCCATGTGCCTTATTTGGCTATAATCAAAGGTCAAAAAGCAATCAATAAAACCGATGGCATAGCCTTCATGAGTTTTCCTTCATCACTGGCATCAGCAGATTTGGGGCGCTATTTCAAGGTCGTTCAGGAAGCTGTCGACATTCGCAGCCATTACGAGCTTCTGCAATGGCTGCAGGGGGATCTGCAATCCTTCCTGCCGCACGAAATCATGATTGCCGCCTGGGGCGACTTCCATCTGGGGTTAATCCGGCACGATATTGTTTCCAACCTGCCTGGAATACGTACCGATCACTTCAGCCCTCAGCATTTGCACCCGTGCTTGATAAAAATGTTCAATCACTGGATCAGCGCGGACAAGAAGACGTTCAGCCTTGCGGCAGACAAAACCGGCGTTATGTTGGGCGAAAATGGCATTGAATGCGAACTGGGCGATGGCTTGAAGGAGATGCGTTCGACACTCATCCACGGGATCAGCGATGAGCGCGGTCGTCACGACTGCCTCTATGCCATGTTGAGCACCCAGGCTGTGTACGACGAACGCGCTGAAAATGCGTTGCAGATCATGCTTCCATATATTGATACTGCGCTGCGCCAGGTCGCCCCGCCGGTGCGCCAGGGCGTCAAGCTTCAGCCACAAAATACGGTGCCGGGCAGTGGGGATGAACTCCTTAGTTTGCGCGAAATGGAAATCATGAACTGGGTTCGGATGGGAAAGACCAATTCCGAAATTGGCCAAATCCTGGACATCAGCGCCTTCACGGTTAAAAATCATATGCAACGGATATTCAAGAAACTGGGTGCGTACAACCGCACACAGGCCGTCACAAAATTCGAAAGCACCCTGCAGGGAGTCAGAAGCTAAGTCATGCAATTTGCCTCCACACTATCCATGCAAAAGAAAGCCAGTCCGGTGGGCAGGGACAACCTGCTCGGGCTGATCGAGATGCTGCTCGATCCCCTGGCTATCAACCTCACGCTGTGGGTGTTGGTGATTCAGTATGAGGGCGAGTTTACGCCGCCCTACCTGTTGCTTTCCGTATTGCTGTTTGCCCTGACCTTCCCCGGCACCTCACGTATTCACCTGTCGTTCTGGCGACTTGTGCTGGGAGTGGCGGGCAGTTGGCTGTGGATCGCGTCTTTATTGATCCTGCTCGGTCTCTCGGGGCGCTATCTGCGGGCGTTCTCAGGCGAGGTGCTGGTGACCTGCCTGTGGGTTATGCCACTTGTTCAAATTGCGTCTCATCTGGCCTTGCGTGGAATTGCGCCGTATCTCCTGATGCTGCAGGGGCCACCCCGTCGCGCCATTATTGTCGGCATGAACGGGCAAGGCCTGGCGCTGGCAACGCGTATTGCAGAAAACCACTATCTGCGCATTGAGCTGCGTGGCATCTTTGACGACCGGGATAGCAAGCGCCTCGCTGATCCGGAAGGATTCGCCTTGCTCGGCAAACTCTCCGACCTGCCGGGCTACGTCAAGGCCAACAACGTCCAGCTTATCTATCTTTCGCTGCCCATGGCTTCCCAGCCCCGCATATTGCAGGTGCTTGATGAACTCAAGGACACCACGGCGTCGATCTATTTTGTGCCGGATATGTTTGTTACCGATCTCATCCAGGGGCGTACCGGTACCGTCTGCGGCATGCCGGTCATCTCGGTCTGCGATACGCCGTTTATCGGGACTAACGGCCTCGTCAAGCGCGCTAGCGATTTTGTTCTATCGCTACTTATTCTTTCCCTTATTTCGCCAGCCATGCTGCTGATCGCACTGGCCGTAAAACTCACCTCGCGCGGGCCGGTTATTTTTAAACAACGCCGCTTTGGTCTGGATGGCAAGGAAATCCAGGTCTATAAATTTCGCACCATGACGGTTTGCGAAGATGGCGGCAGCATCAAGCAAGCGCAGAAGGACGACAAGCGCATCACCCCGCTCGGAAGATTCCTGAGAAAAACATCACTCGACGAATTGCCGCAGTTCGTCAATGTATTGCAGGGGCGCATGAGCATTGTCGGCCCGCGCCCGCACGCTGTCGCCCACAACGAACTTTACCGCAAGCTGATCAAGGGCTACATGATCCGGCACAAAGTCAAGCCCGGCATTACTGGCTGGGCACAGGTCAACGGCTTCCGCGGGGAAACAGAAACTCTCGACAAGATGCAGAGCCGGATCGACTACGATCTTGATTACCTGCGCAACTGGTCGCTTACCCTTGATCTGCAGATCATCCTTAGAACCATACTTGTTGTTTTCAAGGATCAAAAAGCGTTTTAACAGGCGTATCCAATATGACCCACTATCAAAATTTTGCGAATCTTGAGTTCAACGGTACGGCCACAAATTTTACCGATGACATCCACAAGCTATTCACGACACTGTCCCTGCTTGAGGTTTTCTCGCAAGAAGAATGCAGCGTGCTGTGTGAATATCTTGAGTGCTATGGTGCCCCCAGCAATGCCACAATTTTGAGTGAGGGAGATAGCGGTGATTACCTTCTGCTTATCCTGACCGGCTCGGTTAATGTCGTCAAGCGGGGGCAGGGCGACGAAGAGATCATCGTGTCTACGGTGGGGCCAGGAGAATTTCTCGGCGAAATGTCGATGGTTGACGGCAAGGAACGATCTGCCACCTGCAAGACAGTGGAGCCGACCGATTTTGCCGTGTTTACGCGGGATGCGCTGAATGAAATACTCATTGATCACCCGCGCCTTGGCAACAAGTTTCTGCTCATGCTCCTGCAACTCGTGACCGGTCGTTTGCGTGAGGCCACCAACCTCATGCTGCCCTTGCTCAGCCGTCGCGCGATCTGAGCGACGCTGTGCCGAACTGCCAGGGACGATTTGATTACCAATGCCTTATGCGCCCAATAGCACTGGCCATTGCAGCGCTACCGGGACTGCTCTGCGCGAGTGCGGCGCGAGCCGACACTCTCGACACCTGGAATATTTTTGTTGGCACCAATGTAACGTATAACAGCAACCTTTTTCTTCTGCCCTCTTCAGCCAATACCCAGGCCCTGATCGGTAGTTCGAGAACATCGGATTATGTCACCGCCACCACGTTTGGCCTCAAGATCAGCAAGCCCTATTCACTACAGCGTTTTGAACTCGACCTGAATATCGTCGATTACAAATACAAGAACTTTGATTACCTCAATTACACCGCTCCGAACTACTCGGCGGCCTGGCTCTGGAGCCTTACTCCGCGCCTGCATGGCAACCTGAGCAGTAGTCACCAGGAGTCAATGAACAACTTTTCAGACACCAAGAATTACAGAAGGCAGAACCTGCGCACCAATGACAATCAGCGCTTTGATGCCGATTTTGAACTGGGCGGTGGCTGGCACCTGCTTGGCGGCGTCACCCAGGACGTGAGCAAGAACAGCATCGTATTTGTTGCTGAAGGCGATACCACCATCAACTCGATCGAAGCCGGCGCGCGCTATGTTTTTGCCTCCGGAACCAATCTGAAATTCATCAGCCGAACCGGCAAGGGCACTTACGACAACCGTCCGGCACCCATCCCCGGTATCCTGCTCGACAACAAATTTGATCAAACCGTCAATGAGCTGAGCTTTAACTGGCCGATCACCGCCAAAACCAATATTGAGGCACGAATTGGCAGGCTGGATCGTGGCCACGACACGTATGCCGCGCGGGACTTCGGCGGCACGATCGGGACACTTAACTTCAACTGGGACGCTACGGCCAAGACGCGCATCAGCGGCGGCTGGACGCGCCAGCTTTCGGCCTACGAGACGCTGTACAGTTCCTATACCGTCACAGACAGATTATTCGTGAGCCCCGTCTGGCAAATGAGCGCCAAGACCGCACTGAGTTTGCGTTACAGCTATGCAACGGTCGACTACCTTGGCGCGATTGCAGTGACACCGCTCAATGGCCGTAGTGACAAGCAAAACACCGGACTGGTCACCCTGGATTGGAAACCCATGAACTTTGTTTCCCTAAGCGCTTCGCTGGGGAACAACAGGCAGCGCTCCAACCAGCCGGGAAACGACTATAAAAACACAACGGCCAGCATTAATGCCCAACTCAATTTTTGAAAAGTAAGAGGGCTGAGCCAGCAAACTGCACCGCTGCCATCTTCGCTATTTTCCATAGAACCGTTATAGAATGCCGATTGCCTGAGAAATCAATGAGTAAGACCTTCTGACACAGAATCAAATTGTCGTCATTCCGGGCTTGACCCGGAATCTAGGTTTGATAAACGATCTGGATTCCGGCTTTCGCCGGAATGACGGTTTATCGGGTCCTTCCCGGTTTAATTGAAAGCACAACACCATTATGCGACTCCAGCCAAACACAAAAATCACCCTGCCGCTTCTGGCCATTGTCCTGATGCTCGGTTTGAGTGCCTGCGGTAAGAGTGACAAGAAATCAGCCAGTCAGGTCGCCGCCAAGGTTAATTCCGAAGAAATCTCGGTGCACCAGATCAATTTTGTGCTCAGCAAAGCCAATGCCGGTGCCATACCACCTGAGCAGGCGCCACGTGTGCGGCGTGAGATTCTCGACAAACTGATCGACCAGCAACTCATCGTTGAACAGGCCATCGAAAAGAAGATCGACCGCTCACCGGAAACACTCATGGCGCTGGAGGCGGCCCGCCGTGAAATTCTCTCCCGCGCCTACCTGGAGCAAATTGCCGCTGCGCAGCCCAAGCCAACGCAGGAAGAAGCCAAAAAATACATCGCCGAACATCCGGCATTGTTTGCCGAGCGCCGTGTTTTCAACATCCAGGAAATTGTACTGCCGGTCACTGCCAACGTTACGGGCAATCTGCGCGACATGGTTGCCGCCGGTAAATCGATGGAAGAAATCGCCAACTGGCTGAAGGGCAAGGACATCAAATTTGCGGGCGGTAGCGCAACACGTGCGGCCGAGCAGATCCCGCTTGATCTCCTGCCCAAGGTGCACGCTCTCAAGGATGGTCAGGGTCTGGTGCTGGAGAATGCCCAAAATGTTACTGCCATGCGCCTGGTCAGCTCGCAGTCTGCGCCGGTTGCCGAAGCCGCCGCTATGCCGCGCGTGCAGCAATACCTCGGCAACAAGCGTGCCGGTGAGGCGGCCGAAAGCGATCTGAAGCAAATCAAGGGCAAAGCCAAAATCACCTACATGGGTGAGTTTGCCGACGGTGCGGCAGTGCCTGCAGTTGTTCCTGCACCAGCGCCCGCCAAGGTAGAGCCCGCTAAAACGGAACCCGCCAAAAAGTCGGTCGAACCGGTCAGCAAAGCCATCGAAAAAGGCGCCGCCGGTTTGAAATAAATGGACATTACACCTTTGTAGGTCGGGCTTCAGCCCGACAAAAGTTCGAACAGTTGCAGATGTCAGGCTGAAGCCTGACCCACAGAAATGCATATGCCAAGACACAACGGAGTACACATGATTCAACGTTTGCTAAAAGCTTCACTGCTTGCTGCTGCTTTCTGGGCAATGAGTGTTATGGCGCAGGACAAACTCTCGCAACAGGAATACCCGTTGGGTGCGGGCGATACCATTCGCATCCAGGTTTTCCAGAACCCCGACCTGATGATTGAAACCCGTGTTTCTGAAAATGGATCAATCACCTATCCGCTGATCGGTGCCGTTGATCTCGGCGGGCTTTCCATCGCCGATGCCGAAAAGAAGATTGCCAGCGCCCTCAAGGATGGCGGCTTTGTTCAGCAACCGCAGGTCAACATCGCGTTGATCCAGGTGCGCGGCAATCAGGTCGCCGTACTTGGCCAGATCAACCGCCCGGGGCGCTTCCCGCTTGAAACCGTCAACACCCGCGTCAGCGATATGCTGGCCATGGCTGGCGGAGCCACACCAACCGGAGACGATGTTGTTATTGTCAGCGGTGTTCGTGGCGGCAAGCCTTTCCGCAAAAGCATTGATATCCCCGCGCTTTACCTCGGCGAAACGGCGGAAGTCGATATCGTCCTCTCCGGCGGTGACAGCCTCTATGTACATCGCGCCCCCGTTTATTACATCTACGGCGAAGCGCAACGCCCCGGCGCCTACCGCATCGAGCGCGGCATGACTATCATGCAGGCTTTTGCGCACGGCGGTGGCCATACCCCGCGCGGCAGCGAATACCGTATTCGACTGCACCGTAAAAACGCCGCCGGCGTGGTCGAGCAACTCTCGCCTGAAATGACCGACCTCGTTCAGCCCAACGATGTCATCTATATCCGCGAAAGCATTTTTTAAGGAGCTGCTGATCAATTATCAAGTCGTCATTCCGGGTCTGACCCGGAATCCAGAAAAGCACCCCTGGATTCCCGCGTTCGCGGGAATGACGGGATATTCAGCATTACTCTAAAACCTGCCAGGTTCATGACACAATGACACTCCAACAATTTTTGCTCATCCTGCTGGCGCGTGCGCGAGTGGCGCTGTACATCCTGCTGACTACCGTGCTCACCACGCTCGTTGTCAGCCTGATTATGTCCAAGCAATACACCGCCAGTACGGCTGTCGTGATCGATGTCAAATCGCCCGACCCGATCGCCGGCATGGTACTGCCCGGCATGATTTCCCCCGGCTACATGGCTACCCAGGTGGACATCATCAACAGCGACCGCGTTGCCCAGCGCGTTGTCAAACTGCTGCGCATGGACGAAAGCGCCGTGATCAAAGAGCAATGGCAGGATGCTACCGATGGCAAAGGCGACATCATCGTTTGGCTGGGCAACCTGCTGCAGAGAAAACTCGACGTCAAGCCCTCGCGCGAGAGCAACGTCATCAACATCAACTACAGCGGCACAGAGCCTGCCTTTGCTGCGGCCGTGGCCAACGGCTTTGCCCAGGCCTACATCGATGTCAGCCTGGATCTCAAGGTTGAACCGGCGCGCCAGAACGCCCTGTGGTTTGAAGGGCAGACCAAAATCACGCGCGACAAGCTGGAAGCCGCTCAACAAGCACTCTCCAGTTTCCAGCAGAAGGCCGGCATCGTCGCTACCGAAGAACGCCTTGATTATGAAACCGCCAAGCTCAACGAGCTTTCAACACAACTGACCATCGTGCAGGGGCAAACCTCCGATAGTCACAGCAAGAGCAAATCGGCCAGCGGTTCTGAAACACTGCCCGAAGTAATGCAGAATCCGTTGATCAACGGCCTCAAATCGGATATTGCCCGGCTCGATGCCAAGCTGCAGGAAAGCAACATCAACCTCGGCAAGAATCACCCGCAAACCCTGCGTACTGAATCCGAACTAGCCTCGCTCAAGGGTAAATTGGCCAGCGAAACCCAGAAGATTTCAAGCAGCATCGGCACCTCTTACCAGGTTGGCAAGCAGAAGGAAAAAGAGCTGCTCGAAGCCATAGAAACGCAAAAAACGCGCGTTCTCTCGCTTAACAAGCAGCGCGACGAAGTCAGCGTGCTCAAGCGTGATGTCGAATCGGCGCAGCGTGCCTTTGAAGGCGTTAGCCAGCGCTCGGCGCTCACCCGGCTGGAGAGCCTCTCGGTGCAAACCAATGCCGTGGTGCTCAATCCTGCCTCCGAACCCACAGAACATTCCAAACCTAAAATTTTCCTCAACCTGCTGGTTTCGATCTTTCTCGGCACGCTGCTCGGTGTCGGTGCGGCGCTCATGCTGGAACTCGGCAACCGCCGCGTGCGCTCGGCCGAAGACCTGGCCGAAGCGATCGACCTGCCTGTGCTGGCCGTGATCAGCTCGACGATTCCACCGCCGACCCTGCGTGAAACGGTTCTCCTAATCGTATCTTCTCTCAGAAAATCGACTCTGCGCGAAACACTGCGGCGTTTCCCGCGCCGCAAGGCAGCGCAGCCTGGTAGCCTGTGATGTTTAGACAGGCTGAGAATGCAGCTCGTCATTCCGGGCTTGACCCGGAATCTAGTAGAGCACCTCTGGATTCCCGGCTCTGCACTTCCTGCGGTCGCTTTCGCGGGAATGACGTGACCAAATGATGTCCTTCCGTGACGAGAAACTCCTGACACCCGCCGGAGCCAGACCATGAGCCTGACCGCAACCCCCTCGCAGAGCAAGACGGCAGCTTACGCCGGCAGCGGCCGTTCTATCGGCGCCATCCTGATCGATGCCGGACGCCTTTCCGCGGAAAGCGCCGAACACATCCTGCGACTGCAAAAAGAGCAGGGCAAACGCTTTGGCGATGCCGCCATCGAGTTGGGCCTGCTCAGCGAAGACGATATTCGCTTTGCCCTCTCCAGCCAGTTCGACTACCCCTACCTGCCGGCTGGCGACAACAGCCTGAGTCATGAACTGATCGCCGCCTACAAGCCCTTCAGCCCGGTGGTCGAACAGCTGCGTGCGTTGCGCAGCCAGCTCATGTTGCGCTGGTTTGATGCTGAAACTAACCGCAAGGCATTGGCCATCCTCAGCCCCGGTGCCGGCGAAGGCCGCAGCTTTATCGCTGCCAACCTGGCCATCGTCTTCTCGCAACTGGGTGAGCGCACACTGCTCATCGACGCCGATCTGCGCAACCCGCGCCAGCACGAGTTGTTTAAGCTGGGCAACGGGTCCGGGCTCTCGGGTCTGCTGGCTGGCCGCGCCAACGCTGAAGCCGTGCTGCGCGTGCCGTCATTGCTCGGGCTCTCGGTTCTGCCGGCCGGCGCTGTCCCGCCTAACCCGCAAGAGCTGCTCGGCCGCCCGGCTTTTATCGAAACACTGCGCTCGCTCAGCCAGGAATTTGACGTGGTCATCATCGACACCCCGGCCGCCAGCAACTTTGCCGATGCCCAGACCATTGCCGCACGCGCCGGAGCCGCCATCATGCTGGCGAGCAAAAACCAGAGCTCCCTGCCGGACATGGCCGCACTGACAGCCAACCTCCAGCAGGCCGGCACCACGCTGGTAGGTTCTGTGCTGAACAACGCTTGATGGTTGGAAACTGACGGTGGAGCCAGCCCTCATGTTGAGGGCGTTGATCGGAAGCACCACTTCTCTTTGACAATATATATCATATTGATATAATAAGCCTATGCACATCATCTCGATCAAGATGCTTCGTGAATTCTGGCAGAAGCACCCCGCTGCAGAATCGGCTTTGCGCCAGTGGCATTCGATTGTTGAGCAAACGGATTTCAGGGATTTTGGCCACATTCGCGAGTTCTTTAACTCTGCCGACTATGTTCCGCCCTATGTGGTATTCGACGTGGCCGGGAACAATTACCGCGTTGTTGTCGTCGCACAGTACCGAGCGAAGCGTGTGTACGTACGGGAAGTTATGACGCATCGTGAGTACGATGATTGGTGCAAGCGCTATCGAAAAGGAAAGGTCTAGTCATGCATTCAACTCAAACTAATTTCGACATTCGGGCCATCCAATCTTCTTGGGCGGTGTTTGATTCTATGGCGCATCTCCGTCCGATACATGACGAGGCGGGTTACGACCAAATGGTAGCCCTGATGAACTCGCTGCTGTATGTGGTTGGCGATGATGAAGACCATGAGCTTTCGGGTTTGCTGGAACTTCTTGGTGATGTTGTTTCCAAGTATGAACACGAACACCACGCCATTGAAGCCGCGGCACCAAAGGATTCACTGCGTTTCTTGATTGAAGCTCGTGGCCTGAATCAGGAGGCCTTGAGTGCAATCGTGCCACAAAGCAACCTTTCTGCGATCCTTGCAGGGAAGCGTAAAATCAGTGCGACTTTGGCAGGTAAATTTGGCAAGTTCTTCGGTGTCAGCCCAGCGCTATTTGTGCCGCGATAGCCATGGAATACAACAAGGGACTATTTGAATCAAGGTGAAACAGATGACGAAAATTGACGCCCAACGCCGGGAAGTGTCCATGCACTACCCGACGGTAAAGCGTGTGGTGCTATTTGGCTCTGTGGGCGTAAACTACAAGAGCGCCCGCAACGCAAACGCTAG
>JANNGP010000096.1:0-15071 GCA_031403915.1 Betaproteobacteria bacterium | reverse complement strand
CCCCCCCCCCCCCCCCGCGCTCTGCGTTGAAAGAGTTTAGCCTTCATGGTTTGCGGTAAATCGTTGGGCGGACGCTGATAACGCGATCCGTGATGCCGTTGAGCGTTTCGGAATGGCCAATAATTAAATGACCGCCTTTCTTGAGACGTGGCAACAGATTGTGTACAACCTTGGCCTTGGTTTCCGGGTCAAAGTAGATCATCACGTTGCGCAGAAAGATGACTTCAAATTCGCCAATGTCGGCATCCACCGGATGCATCAGATTGATCTGGAAGAAATTTGTTTTTTTGCGTAGTTCGGGCGCAATGAGGAAGGAGCCGGCATTGGAACGCACGCCCTTCAGGCAGTATTTGCGCATATACCCCGGGGGGATGCCTTCGGTACGTGACAGCGAATAGTGGCCGGCCACGGCTTTGGCCAAAACCTGCGTGCTGATGTCCGAGCCGACCACTTCCCATGGTGTGCTGGGCAGTGACTCGGCCAGCGTCATGGCAATTGAATAGATTTCCTCGCCACTCGAACTGGCCGCGCTCCACACGCGAAAGGCGGCCGGGCTGTTGCGTTTGGCGATGATTTCATCGCGCAGGAAGTCAAAGTGTTTGGGTTCGCGGAAGAAGTAGGTTTCGTTGGTGGTGAGCAGGTCAACCATGGTTTGCAGTTCTTCCGCGTGTTCGCCGGAGGACAGCATGCGGTAGTACTGCGAGAAGTTGTCGAAATCGTAGACTTTGAGACGCCGCGTCAGGCGACCGACGAGCAGCACTTTCTTGGCATCGCTCAGGCTGATGCCGGCAATTTTGTAGATCAGGCGTTGAAACAACGCGAATTCCTGATCGGTAATGGTGGCTTCAATCATCAGAACAACTCGATTTTCTTGTCAATGGCCTTGGGTTTTTGACTCAGCGTTTCGGCATAAGCGCGTTCTTCACGGGCGATGACTTCAGCATTGGCCATATTGGTGACCAGGCGCTTGCAGTAGGCTTCGCCGTTGAACGGCAGAAAAATGATTTTGCGTGACCATGGCCCGAGGAAGTCGGAAGATTTCAGGGGGATACCCTCGCGCCCCAGCCATTCCTTGGCGAAATTGGCGTTGCGCATGCCGATGCTGAGCGAACCGCCATCCGTGTCGATGATGGTGCCGCCACCAAAGGCTTTGGCCTGCAGGCGAACTTTCTTTGCGCCCTTGACGAGAAGGGCATTGAGCAGTGCTTCCATGGCATAGTTGCCGGACAACATGGAGTCCACATCACTGTGTTTGCTGCGCCCCATATCGGGCAGCATGAAGTGGTTGATCCCGCCAATCTTTAATGCGGGGTCGAACAGGCAAACGGCGACGCAGGAACCGAGCAGTGTGGACAAGGGTTGTGCCGTGTCGACCACCCATGCCCCGGGCTGAACACTGCGTGCGTAACGCTCGATGTCTTTGACCGGAAGGTTGGCGTAGTCCAACAGAGGCCTCTTTTTTTCAGGCGCTGCGCAATTGACCGAGTTTGCTGTTGAGACGCTGCAGGGTGTCCTGTGTTTCCGCGCCGCGATTGATTAACTCTGACATCTGGATCATGAAATCACCCACCATGTTTTGCAGGAATTTTTCCTGATTGTCAGTCAGTCCAAGTTTGTACAAGGAATGAGCCAGCGTTTCCTGAAAGTCGACGACCATTTTGGTGCTGTCATCGTTGCTGCGTTGTTGTGCTTCACGCAACTCCATGATGGTGTTGCCGACGCTGTCGAGTGCCGACAGAATGCCGGCCTGTGTGCGTTGGTTGGCTTCGGCCACCTGTAGCGCTTCAAGACGTGAATCAACCCCTTGTGCGGCAACGGAAAGGTGGTCACGCAGACGGCCGCAGTAATCCGGATCTTCCAGCGGCAGATTGTTAACCATGAGGGTGATACGCTCGAAATTGTGCACGCTGCGCCGGCGGAATTCGAAAATACGCCCCTGATTGCGGACGTGTTCGATAACCGAGACTTCGAGCGGCAGATTTGCCCCGGCCGCGCTGAGCGTTTGCGTTTTGCCGCCGATGCGGGTTTGCACCACGCCGTCAAGACGGTAGCGCTGCATCAGCTCAAGCAGCCCGCTGGCGATTTCGTCAGTGCTGTTCATGGCGATCAGTTTGCTCATGAACTGCAGCAGGATGCCGGTTTCGTCCATGCTGGCCATGACCAGCGAAGAGAGGAGTTCGGCTTCTTCGACTTGCACCGCCAGTGAGCGCTGATTGAGCACCATGCTTTGCGCTACCTTGACCTTACGCAGGAGTTCCTCGGGTTCGAAGGGCTTGACGATAAAGTCTTCCCCGCCGGAGTCATAGCCCTTGATGCGCTCTTCAATGGTGTCATGGCCTGAAACAAAGGTCACCGGGATGTTGCGCAGCGCCGGATCATTCTTGATCAGTCGACAAAGCGTATAGCCGTCCATGCCGGGCAGGCTGACATCGAGCAGGAAGTAATCGGGTTTTTCCGATTGCATTCTCGTCTGACAAGCTTCGGCGCTGTCAAACGTTTCGATCTGACAGTCAGGCTCGAGGATGGCGCGCATGATGTCCAGGATCATCGGGTCATCGTCGACAACAAATACCTTGAAAGACTGGCTCATGGGGTTTCTCCTGAAAGTGCAATAGGGGGATGGTGTTCTGTCGGCGCTGTGCGATGTGTGTTCAGTCCAGTTGTATGCCCAGCACCGTCGAAATTTCTTTACTCATCTCGTCAGCCGAGCGTTCGAGCTCTTCCAGCCAGAAGGTCGCCGGTTCGCCGTTTCTCAAGGTCATTTCCAGCGTCAGGCAAATGGAGTGCAGTTCGGTCATGCCGAGCATTCCGGTACGCCCCTTGAGCGCGTGCGCCAGTTTGACAGCCGCTTCCTGCGAACCATTGGTGACGGCCTGCCGAATTTGATTCGCCGCCTCCGGGCCGTGGCTGACGAATTCAATCAGCCAGTGTCGGTAGCGATCCTCCTTGCCGGCAAAGCGGGCAAGTGCTTCCTGTGTTTGTACGTTATGCAGCGTAAAGGTGGACCCCTTGGAGCCGGAGATGCTCAACTCGTCGGAAGCATTTTTGCCTCGAAGCTTAACCATGCTGATACTTTCAGGTGCGTTTTAGGGTCGTCATTGGCCGATTGCGGACGCGCTTGCTGACTACATGGATGACATGGTGGCAAATTATTTTGAGTTTGTGCATCCGTAGTTTGTGCAGAAAACTGCGGAAACTACGTAGTTGACACGGCGGAAATAAAAGAGCTTTGTCGGGTGGCAGGGGCTATTTCCGGGCAGCAAACTGTTGTAAAGGTGACGTATTGGGCTGAAAACCCTGGGGCGTCAGTCTCCCCGGCCATCGTGGTGTACCGTTTCAGCGCAGCTCAAAGAATTCCTGATGGAAGTCGTCGGGGTTGAGTCCCCATGCGCAAAAATCCCGCCGTAAATTTTTTCCGAACCCGGCAGGGCCACAAAACCAGATATCGCTGGACTTCCATTTTGGTACGGCACGGCATATCCGTTCCGCATTCAGAAGACCATCCTTAGCGTCCACCAGCACATGCAGCTGGATTTTTGCAGCGTGCGCGGCGCGTTGGAGATTGCCGATGAATTCATCGTCAGGCACCTTCGTGGTATAGAACAGATCAATTATTTTCCCGTCGGATCTCTTGGCTAGCCGCTCCATTCGGCTGATGAAGGGGGTGATGCCAATACCGCCTCCAACCCATATTTGATGGGGTTTGTTGCCAATGAAATTGAACTGGCCGTAGGGGCCTTCTACCTTGACCAGATTCCCGGCTTTCAAGGTAGCCGGGAGCGTTCGGGTGTAGTCACCGAGTTCCTTGATGGCAAAGCGCATGTAGCCATCGCCATTCCATGCAGAGGTAATGGTAAACGGGTGCGCACCTTCGTGTTCTTCGAAAGTCACAAAGGCGAACTGACCCGCCTGGTGTCCGCTCCATCGGCCTTTGATCAAGATGACTGCTTCAACTACCCGGACGTCACGGTGGTAAATGACTTGATCAATGAGCCCCACCAACCGGCGATTATGTCCCGCCCTCATGAGCAGGATACCCAAGGCAGCGACACTGCCCAGGAACATTAGCACGATCACCACCGGGGCGATGATTTCTCCCCAATAGCTGAACTTCATTAACACCAGGGAATGAAACACGAGAAACAAATAGGTCACCGCCAGCAGACGATGGGTTTTGAAGAAGTAGCGATAAGGGAAGCGCTTCATGAGCGCGAGAACGATCAACACCACGGCCGCGTAGAAAGCCCATTCGCCGATGCCTTCAGCCAGACCGCGCTGACTTTGAAAAAAATGGAATACGCCATCAGGGTGTTGAGCAGAGGCACCATGGCGTGCCGGGCGTTCAATCCAGCCCAGCCCGACGAGCCATTTCGGCGCCTGTGTCCACAACCAGTGCGTGACGGCAAACACGAGGCCTGTGATACCGAGCCACTTGTGCAGCCTGTACATCTTGTCAAGCCCGCCCAGCCAGGGCTCAAAGAAAACCGGCCTGATGGCCAGAATCATGGCCACGCTCATGACGCCGATGCCGATGATTCCCGTGTAGTTTATAAGGGAAGAACGCAGTGCAAAGAACTCGAACGGCGTCGAAAAAACCGGGTCAGCCAATAGCCACAACCCGCTCATCGCCATGAAGAATCCCCAGAAAACTATCTTGATATTTTTCATGGTGTATCCCTGAAATAATGGAGCGAAAATGCACGCGTCGTTGCGCCAGGGAAGCGCTGATTAAGCAGTCATTCCCGCGGAGGCTCCAGAGGCCAAAGTACGCGTGTTCTCGGTTTCCCTCTGTGCGCTGGATAACACAGCTGACTCCAGATGCGCTTCAGGGCTTGCCATCCGGGAGTGCCATCAAACAGAAATGAGCGATCAGTCCTGCGCTATGCGAATGATCAACTTGCCAAAATTCTTGCCTTCGAGCAGGCCGATGAACGCTTGCGGGGCATTTTCCAGGCCGTCGACCCTATCTTCGCGAAATTTTATTTTTCCTTCCTCAAGCCAGAGACTCATCTGCTTGAAGAACGTGCTGTAGTGATCAGCGTAGTCGTCGAAGATGATGAAACCTTGCATCTTGATGCGCCGTGTGAGCAGCGTACGCGTCAGGAGCCCGAGTCGATCCGGGCCTTGCGGCAAGGCCTTGTCATTGTAATGGGCGATCAACCCGCACAACGGGATACGGGCACGGGTGTTCAACAGCGGTAGTACGGCGTCAAAGACTGCACCGCCAACGCTCTCGAAGTAGACGTCAATGCCTTTTGGGCAGGCTGCAGCAAGCTGTTGCGGGAGATCGTCGCTGTGATGATCGAGGCAGGCGTCGAATCCCAGCTCATCGACCACATGGCGGCACTTGTCAGCACCGCCAGCGATGCCGACCACGTGGCAGTTTTTAAGTTTGGCAATTTGCCCGACCACTGAACCGACCGCGCCACTTGCCGCAGCGACAACGACCGTTTCGTCCGCCTGCGGCTGGCCAATGTCGAGCAGCCCCATATACGCCGTGAACCCCGGCATGCCGAGGACGCCGAGAGCGAGCGATGGGTGCATCAGGCTGGGGTCGAGTCGGGTTAAGCCTTCACCAGAGGAAAGGGCGTAACTCTGCCATCCGCTGTAGCCAACAAGCAGGTCGCCGGGATGGTAATCCGGATGCAGGGATGTTTCCACGCGCGAGACGGTTCCGCCAACCATGACGTCATCCAGGGCTACCGGCGCAGCGTACGACGGGGCATCGCTCATGCGGCCTCGCATATAGGGGTCAAGAGAAAGATACAGCGTACTCAGCAGAACCTGTCCGCTGGAAGGCACAGGGATGGGCTGTTCATCCACACGAAAGTTGTCACGGGTGGGCGCTCCAACAGGGCGGGAATGCAGAACAACCCTGTGATTGACGGCATCGTATTTTGGTGTCGTGATCGATCCATCGAAATTGGATGGGGTGTGTTGTGTCATGGCATCACTCCTTTGTGAGTCTTTGTGAGCTGTGTGGCTTCGGTCAGTGTTAAGACGGGACTATTTTTTGCAATGCGGAACCACTGGGCTTTGATCAGCTCCAGTACGAACAAGCTGCCTAAGCCGGCCGCGGCGGCGAGCGCCAGATCGTTCCAGTGCAGTTGCCCGAAATGAAACAGCGATTGTGCTGGCGGCCAGATCAGGGCGATGGCGAGCAGGGCGCTGATGCTGCCGACCAGAATCCACAGCGAGCGGTTCGGGCGGGTGAAAGCACGAATGAGTGATGACTGGAACGAGCGGTTGACCAGAATCAGGCCTATGTTGATGACGATCAGTCCGGTAAAGACCAGTGCCCGCAGATCCGCCTCAGGCATGTCCATTTGCGTGGCGCTGATGAGAATGCCGGCGAGGATGGCGAAAACGATCAGGCCTTGCAGTACGGCCCACAGAATCCGTCTGGGCAACAGCAAAGGGCTGGCCGGGTCGCGCGGCGGACGTTGCATCACGTCGTCTTCTTCCTGTTCGGCTTCAAAGACGATGGAACAGGCCGGGTCGATCACCATCTCGAGAAAGGCGATGTGGATCGGTGTCAGGATCAGCGGCAGGCCGAGCAGCAGCGGCAGCAGTGCCATGCCGGCGATCGGGATGTGCACGGCGACGATGAACTCGATCGCCTTGCGCAGGTTGTCGTAGATGCGCCGGCCAAGGCGGATGGTTTTGACGATCGAGCCGAAGTCGTCGTCGAGCAGAACGATGGCCGAGGCTTCGCGCGCGACGTCGGTGCCGCGTCCGCCCATGGCGATACCGATGTGCGCGGCCTTGATGGCTGGCGCATCGTTGACGCCGTCACCGGTCATGGCGACGATTTCACCATTGGTCTTGAGGCTCTGCACGATGCGCAGTTTTTGTTCGGGCCGGATACGGGCAAAGATTGAAGTCGTCTTGACGCGCAGCGCGAGCTGATCGTCCGGCATGGCTTCGATCTCGTCGCCGGACAAGACCTCCGTGGCGTCGATGCCGGCCTGCTTGCCGATGGCGCGTGCGGTGGCCGGGTAGTCGCCGGTGATCATCACGACGCGGACGCCGGCCGAGCGGCATTCGGCGACGGCGGCGGGAACATTGGCGTGCAGGGGGTCGGCGAAACCGATCAATCCGACATAGGCAAAGGGCAGTCCGCGTGGCGTCTCGGGCAGGTCTGGTTCCGCCGGGACATTGCTGGCCTTGGCCAGGGCGAGAACACGTACGCCTTCATTGGCCAGCGCATCGACCTGCTTGCCAATTTCGGCCAGTCGATCGGCGGGCAGCTTGCACAGTTCGGCAATCGCTTCGAGCGCGCCCTTGGCATAGGCCGAGGCTGTTCCTTTATCGCCATCGTCGGTCACCACATTGGCCACGGCGAACAAGTCCGGCCGGAGGCCGTAGGCGCGAATGAGCGTGTGCCGGGCAAAGCGTTCGGCGTTGGCACTGATCTGGGCATTAGCGAGTTTGTGAACGGCGATATCCATCGGATCGGTCGCTTCACGCGGACAGGCCAGCAGAGCAACTTCCAGTGCGTCGCGGATGGTGTCGGTGATCGGCGGCTTGTCCTTTACATCCCAACGCGTCGCGTCGTCGAGGACGGCGACGATGGTCATGCGATTTTCAGTCAACGTGCCGGTTTTGTCGGTGCACAGCACGGTCGTTGCGCCCAGCGTTTCGATGGCCGCCGCACGGCGGGTGAGCACGCGGGCCTGCGAGATGCGCCAGGCGCCCATGGCCATGAACACGGCGAGGACGAGCGGAAATTCTTCCGGCAACAAGGACATACCGAGGGCGATACCGCCCAGCATGGCCTCCAGCCAGGAGCCGCGCAGCAAGCCGAAGAGCAGGACTGCCGTCGCACCGGCGAGTGCGCCGACAATGGCGAATACGCGGACGAGACGACCGATCTGCACCTGCAGCAGCGCTTGCTCGGTCTCGATGCCTTCAAGGGCGCGCCCGATCTTGCCCATTTCGCTGCGCATACCCGTCGCGTGCACCAGGGCTTGCCCGGTTCCGCGCACGACCAGCGTTCCGGCAAAGATGAAGGGCTGGTCATCGCCGCCCGGTTTCGGCTCGCCGGGCGGTTTTCCGGATGTTGTCGAGGCGTCTGTTGCTAAACCTGGCGCCAACTTTCGCACGGGAACGGATTCGCCGGTGAGCAGCGATTCGTCGAGCAGCAGGTCTTGCGACGAGACGAGCGTCGCGTCGGCGGCAACCCGGTCGCCTTCCGAAATCACGATCAGGTCTTCACGCACCACCTCGCGTCCGGCGATCTGGACACGCTGGCCATCGCGGATCACCAGCGCCCGCGGGCTGGCCAGATTGCGCAGCGTCTCCAGCACATTTTCGCTGCGCGATTCCTGAACGATGGTGATGCTGATCGAGAGGCAAGCGAAAAGAAGCAGGAGCAGGGCTTCGACGTGGTCGCCCAGGAGCAGATAGACAATGCCGCCACCGATCAGCAGGGCGAACATCGGCTCGCGTATGACCTCGAAGAGAATGCGCAGAAATCCACGCTTGTCAGGCGACGGCAACTCGTTGAAGCCGTCCTCCTTCAGTCGCGCGGCTGCGGCTGAGGCACTCAGGCCGGGACTGGATTCCTGTTCATTTGTCATTGCTCATTTATAGGAGGAGTTGATCGTCCGATCAGTGCGCTGTCGCACATAGGCGAGACAACGTGTGTCCAATCGGCCAGGAATTTGACGGTGGCCTGAATGCGCGTCTGTGCGATAACAGACAAAGCGAGTAGGGATCAATGGGTGATAGTGCTGAACCCTTATTTTGCGAAAACTTGCCATGAAACTACGTTACCTGAGTCTTGAGAACTATCGCCTGATGAAAGTGCGTACTGCCTTGTTTCACGGGGCGGTCATAGCGCTTATGGGTGGTTTGCCCGTTTTTGCCAGTGCCGATGACCTGGACTGTCGAAGGATCATTAGCGATGTAGAACGCTTGGCTTGTTACGACAGAATCTCACGGACTGACGGTGTGAGTGACCCGTTGAAATCACCCGATAAGGCGACGGCGGCTACGCATATTTCAGACGAGAAAGATCGCAAACGGAACAAGGTTTCAGCTTTGACCGACAGCTGGGAACTGGATACGGAAAACAAGCGTGGCTCCTTTGTGTTGCGTCCCTACAAACCAATTTATATTCTTCCGATCAGTTACACCGACAATGTCAATCAAACGCCTTCCTCGTCATCGCCTGGGCATGCGGGCGTGCTACCCATTAATCTCGACGCGACCGAGGCCAAATTTCAGTTCAGTCTCAAAACAAAGCTGATGGAGAATCTGATTGGGGATAACGGTGATTTATGGCTGGGCTACACGCAATCATCGCGCTGGCAGGTGTACAACAATGACGAATCTCGCCCGTTCCGTGAAACAAACTACGAACCTGAAGCGATGCTGGTTTTCAGAACAAACTACGAACTGTTCGGATTCAAAGGCACGATGGCAAGTATTGGTCTTAATCATCAGTCCAACGGACGTGCCCAGCCCTTATCGCGTGACTGGAACCGGATCGTTGCCCAAATAGGTCTTGAACGCGACGACTGGATGGTGATGCTGCGCCCATGGTGGCGTTTGCCGGTGGACGGGCATTCTGACGATAATCCGGACATAGAAAACTATATTGGACGTGGGGAAATTACCGTGGCGCGAAAATGGGAAGGCCATGTATTTTCATTGCAAGCCCGCCATAGTCTGCGTGGCGGGGACGATTCGCGTGGCTCAGCACAACTGGCCTGGTCGTTTCCACTGACCGGTGGACTCAAGGGCTACGTGCAACTTTTTTCAGGCTACGGCGAAAGCCTGATCGACTACAATCACCGCCAGACCGTGCTTGGCCTGGGTTTCTCAGTGGTTGATTGGTATTGAATCCTGATTATGCGCTAAGGAAACACTGAATAAGTCGTCACACCGGCGAAGGCCGGTGTCCAGTGCCTTGATTCCCCTGGCTCTGCACCCCAGGGGTATTTCCTGCGGGGCACATTCCCTGCGGTCAGATTCCGGGCTCTGCACTTCCTTCGGTCGCTTTCGCCGGAATGACAAGTTTCAGGAATGATGAACACATGATCGGGTTCGATCAACAGATTTTCCGTGACGAGTTCAACCGGCATGGTGGTGTAGTGCGGAAGGATTTCATGGAGTTGGGTCGGCATGCT
Organism: Betaproteobacteria bacterium; assembly: GCA_031403915.1. GTDB lineage: Bacteria > Pseudomonadota > Gammaproteobacteria > Burkholderiales > Rhodocyclaceae > Propionivibrio. The sequence goes on along the minus strand of JANNGP010000096.1, from coordinate 4,935 downwards.
TCGAATGTGATTGACGATGACGATCGCCACCCCCATATCAGACGGAAGATTTTGCAAGAGCCGGATATAGGCGTCGAGACCACCGGCCGAGCCGCCGACGCAAACAATCGGAAAATTTTTCACTGAAGTACCTGCTTAATCGACATCTGTTATTTGGGATTATTCATAATCTCTGTCATGTTTCTGGCGCTTTTGCTGTCCATGTGACCCTGGCGTCCGTTTGCCGTCACCCTTATGATCTTTGGGTTCGTCATAGCCATGCCGACCAGTGATCTCATCTTCCTCTGCCTTCTGTTGTTGCCTGATCGATTCTTCCAAAGGCGATAAATGTGAATGGCCTGATTTACGGTACTGATCTTTGGGTTGCTGGAACATGAAAGCCTCCGATAGGTTGTTCGTCATTGCTGCCACCGACGAATTGGCACGTTAATCCGGCCTTGATCCCTGTTCCGTTCGGTAACCCACATAAGGAATTTATCGCTGGCGTCTCATTTCATTCTGTGTGGGGAACCGCACAGAAGTCGCCCCTGAATAGTCACTATGTTTGGAACTGACCCTAGTAGTTAGTCATGTTGAAAGACAAGGACAAAATCTTCACCACCAAGTCACAAAGGACACAAAGGACACAAAGTTTCACCAAGACGACCGAAGGTGACCAAAGGGAATGTGCCCCGAAGGAAATACCCTTGGGGTGCAGAGCAAGTTCAGTGCAAAACATGACCTTGCCTTGGTGCCATCTTGGTGGTCTTGGTGGCTTGGTGGTTCGCACTTTGTTGTTGACTAACTACTAGGTCAAATTCACCAGGAAAATTCGGTCACCAATGACGATGCCCTGGTTTCCAGAAAATTCATTTATGAATGGAGTTAACAATGAACTACGAAGATCGAGACACGTATGGCATGTACAAGATCACGACGAATAGCAATCCTGATCCCGACACATCGCCAGGCCCCGGCCCCGAGTTGATGGGGGCAGATACACTCAGTGGCAATGACGTCTATAACCAGAAAGACGAAGATCTGGGTGACATCAAGGAAATCATGCTGGATATGCGCACTGGCCAAGTCAGTTATGCGGTGCTGTCCTTCGGCGGCTTCATGAGTCAGGGCGAGAAGCTCTTCGCTGTGCCGTGGGACGCTTTGACGCTGGATACCAAGAACAAGCGCTTTGTACTGAATGTGGAGAAGGATCGACTCGAAAAGGCTCCCGGATTCGACAAGGACAAGTGGCCCAACATGGCTGATCAGACCTGGGCAGATGGCATCCATGCCTTCTACGGGACGAAGCCCTACGCAAACGGCCTCCTCGTTTAAGTGCCTTACTGGCCTCATCCGTACTGTTTCTGCCGGGTGCGGATGAGTTCCGGTTAGATCAGCCTATGGATTTTCGCAGATCAGGGCGAACAATCCTGGAGTAAGAAAAAAGAAGGGATGTCTGTGCGTTAGCCATCATCAGGTGCAACGAAGATTTCCTGCTGCGCAATGCAGGATCAGTGCAAGTTGCTTGTGCCTGCCCGGTTCGTGATGTAGATGTCCCACGCCACGATGAAGATTGCCGCGATTGCGGGGCCGACAACAAAGCCGTTGATGCCGAACACCGCCATGCCACCGAGAGTCGAGATCAATACCACGTAGTCGGGCATGCGTGTGTCCTTGCCGACGAGCACCGGGCGCAACAGGTTGTCGACCAGACCGATCACCAGTACACCGTAAGCGACCAGCGCCATGCTCTGCCAGAGGGCTCCCGTGACGAAGAAATAGAGTGCGACGGGTAACCATACCAGCCCGGCGCCAATAGCTGGAAGCAAGGATAGAAAGGCCATCAGTACGGCCCACAGCAGTGCGCCGGTGACGCCAAGAAACCAGAAGGCGATACCTCCAAGAGCGCCTTGAATCGCAGCTACCAGAAGATTGCCTTTGACCGTCGCGCGGATCACGGTGGTGAATTTTTCAAACAACGCCTGCTGGTGCGCAGGTGCGAGCGGTAGTGCGTTACGGAGTATGAGGGTCAGTTGTTCGCCATCACGAATAAGGAAAAATGTCAGATACAGCGTGATGAAAAGACTAACGAAAAATTCGAACGTGTTCTGTCCGAGGCTGAATGCTTGCGTGGCAATGAACTCACTACCCTTTGCCAGCAAGGCGGATAGCCGGCGCTGCAGGGTCGAGAAATCAACCAGTCCGAAGCGGTCGAGCAGCGCCGTCACCCAGTCGGGAAGCGCATCGAATAATCCGCGAAAGTAGAGCGCTGGATTTAATTCGCCCGATTGCAGTTGTGCGTAAACCAGTGCCGTTTCACGGGCCAGCGATGCCGTGATCAACGCCAGAGGAAGAATGACAATGACCAGCACCCAGCACAATCAACAGGGTCAGCAGTGCTGCTGGCGTGCGTCGACCATTCAGGCCTGGCAGCAGTCGACGGTATAGGGGCGTGAACAGCAGCGCAATGATCAAACCCCACAGGATCGTCCCGTAGAAGGGAAACAGGATCCACCCGAAGGCAAGAGTAACGGCGACCAAAACGAACAAGAGCGTCCTGTTCTCGATGGCTGTTGATTCTCTCTTATCTGAATTATTCATCAAGGGTTTGGTGGGCTAATAGTGGCAGTGCAGGGATGTTTCTGCCAAGAGGATGCTGTTGGGGCAGGGTGCGCGTCTGTGCGCCAGCAGACAGAAAGCGAGTTGAGATATCTTTAGGGTTGAACCTACGCCGTTTTGGAAAAGCGGACATGAACGAAGTGATGGCTCCACAGTAAGCGGAGGCTGCAAGCCTCGAATCTGCCTGGCAATTTGTCGTTATGAAAACATACTAAATGGCGCCACTGAGCAAAGCCAGCCTACAAGTTCTAAAGCATCCCCTGGATTTTGTGCTGCAGACCCTGAAAGGCTTTCATAAAAACCAGGGAATTCTCCTGGCCGGCGCGATCGCGTACTACGCATTGCTGTCCATCGTACCCTTCCTTATTCTGGCGGTGATTGCACTGTCGTATCTGGTGGATCAGGCCGAGTTGCTTGAGACGCTGCAGCGCTATCTGGAGTGGCTGGTTCCGAGTCAGTCAAAGGCATTGCTGGATGACTTGAACCAGTTTCTGGAAAACGGTGTTGTTGTCGGCATGGTGTTGTTGATTACGATGCTGTTTTTCAGTTCACTGGCTTTTTCAGTGCTCGAAAAATCAATGTCAGTCATCTTTTCTCACCGTGGGGTGATTGAAAAACGCCATTTCCTGACATCTGCATTGCTTCCTTACTGCCTGATTCTGTTCCTCGGTGCTGGCTTGCTTGTGGTGACAGTCATCTCTATCAGCCTGGAAGCCATGGCGCTGATGAGCTTTGATTTTATGAGATGGCATTGGTCTCTTGGCGGTCTGTCCCGAGTGCTCCTCTACCTGCTTGGATTGTGTGCAGAAACCGTAATTCTTTCCACGATTTATTACTTTGCCCCTGTAGGGCGGACAGCGTGGCATCACGCCGTAATCGGCGGATTTTTTACGGCGTCGCTATGGGAAATAATCCGCCATCTCCTTGTCTGGTATTTCACGACTCTGTCGAGAGCCAGTGTGGTTTACGGATCACTGACAACGGCCGTGGTCGCACTGTTCAGCATGGAAATCGTAGCAACCTTGCTCTTGCTTGGAGCACAAGTCATTTCCGAGTACGAGCGAATTGACGAGAAGTATTCCAGATAACCCCAATGGCAGGAGACAGCCGTGAATGAGCCAACCGAGATATACCCTGACGGAGCTGACGCTGCGCCAGCCGAACCGAGTCGTGTTTTGCTGCAAATGCCTGTGAATGTGCGCAGCGTTTCATTAGTAGTGCTGGCTACATTGGCTGGCGTATTCATGTTGCGCTGGGCCGGTGCTGTTTTCATCCCCTTGTTTGTCGGAGTGCTTCTCAGTTATGCGCTGTCACCGGTAGTGAACTGGCTGCAATTGCACCGGATTCCGCGCGCAGCAAGCGCATCACTACTGATTATTGGCATTCTGTGTGGTGTCGGAGCAACCGGGTATTCGTTGAGCGACGACGCAAGCAAGCTGGTCGAATCACTGCCGGTTGCGGCGCAGAAACTACGCAATTCCGTTCATGCTTTCTCAGGTAAGGGCGATAGTGCGCTGGCAACCGTCCAGAAAGCCGCCACTCAAATCGAGAAAGCGGCAGAAGAATCAACAATTGTCGAGCCAGTCAGCCGTGGCGTGCAACGGGTACAGATCGAGAAGCCAAAATTCGACATCAAAAATCATCTCTGGAGCGGCACGCTGGGCGTGCTGGAATTGTTGTACCAGATAGGCATGGTGGCAATTATTGCTTTTTTTCTTCTGGTTTCTGGTGACAGCTTCAGGCTCAAACTGGTCAAACTCGCCGGCCCGACACTGAGCAATAAAAAAATTACCCTGCAGGCGCTCAATCAAATTAATCACCAGATCCAGCGTTACATGCTGGTGCAACTCTTTACCAGTGTTCTGGTGGGCGTGGCCACCTGGTTGTGCTTTCTGGCGATTGGTATGGACAATGCCGCGGTTTGGGGCGTTGCCGCAGGCGTGCTCGATCTGATTCCATTTATTGGAAATGTGCTCATAACGACGGCTTCGACGCTGGTGGGCTTCCTGCAATTTGGCTCGCTGGAGATGGCACTGCTTGTTGGCGGCGTCTCCCTCGTGATTCATCTCATGGAAAGTTTTTTGTTGACGCCCTGGCTGACCAGCCGCGCCAACAAGATGAACCCGGTGGCTATTTTCGTCGGTGTGTTCGCCTGGGGCTGGCTCTGGGGTGTGTGGGGGCTGTTGCTCGGAGTGCCGATTCTGGTGGTTATCAAAGCCGTTTGCGACCGGGTTGACGATCTTAAACCGGTTGGCGAGTTCCTCGGCGAGTGAGATATGCGCGCCAGCGCACAGAAAAAATCCTGAGCTTCAGTAACTATTGTCCCAACGGTCGGTA
>JANNGP010000095.1:0-21288 GCA_031403915.1 Betaproteobacteria bacterium | reverse complement strand
GGTGTCCACGCTGAGCATCACCTGCTTGTTAAGCACCAGCATCTTGGGCTGGTTTTGCGTGATATGCGTCTGCAACTCGCGCCGGACCTTGGCCGTAAAATCGCCGATGATCTGGTTCATCAACTCACCCATCACATTACTCACGTCGTCCGATGTATGTGAAACGGCCAGCTGTTCCTTGGGCATATTCATGTTCAGCATGTAGCTCTCGTACAACTCCATCGCCGTGCTGGCCGAGAAGTTGAGCACCACCAGCCCGCTGAAGCCGCCGTCGAACAGCACGAAGCAGCCGATGTCCGGCTTCAGGCAGGTCTTGGTAATCCGCTGCGTCATGCCGGAATAGTGAATCTCGCCATGCGTTGCCGCGTTGAGTACGCTGGTCACCGAATTGCAGAGACTGATCAACAGATCTTCGGTGTTGTATACCGCAGGGGTTTTCTGTGCATTCATGGGGCAACGCTCCTCGCCTGACCGGCCACACGGCCACCTGGGAAAGCACCCCGTTCAGCACGCATTCCGGGGGATGACATCGCTTTTATGCGCCGGAACCTGGCGTAGCAGACACTGGCGCCGGCGGCGGAACGGGTTGTGCCTCGACACGCTCCAGGGCGGCATCAATGCACGCCCACTTTGGCGCACTCTTCGCCCAAATACTCATCAGCGGGGGCACTGATGAGGGATCATCGAAATTGCCGACACGAACCACTGTTAACTGCGGGCGGGCAGACGAATTGGCAAAGAGGTGAGAACCACATTGAGGACAGAATCGGCGGACAATCTGGTTGCCACTGTCTGCCGTTCGGGTGAACTCGCTCAGTTGCCCCGAGATTTCCAGCGCGTCTGTTGGCACCAATGCATTGACTGTACCGTTGGCCGCCAGGTGCTGGCAGTCCCTGCACCAGCAGACACGGGCGGTGATTGGCTCGGCTGTAAGACGAAAACTAACAGCGCCACAGAGACAATGTCCATTTCGTTCGGTCATATCGTCCTCCTTGGTTGAAGGTGAATATACTGCCTAAGGTTCAAGGTGACTGGCGCAGCGCGGCTTCATCGCGCAGCTAAAATGAGTCAGGCTCATTTTAGCGTGACCGGCCAACTGAACACGCGCTTAGCTTATCAGGGATTTTGGCAGAGGCACCGCCTTTATGCGATTTTGAACGGGTACGTTTGACGACGAACCCCGCCCTGCGCACACTACCCGCAATAGATTGTGAAGGAATAGATATGCAAAATTCTGAAATCGCCGACATCCTCGACGGACTCGACCTCTTCCAGGGCTTCACCTACGGCGAGCTCAAGATCATCGGCCGCTTTCTCGCTTTCACCACCAAGGAGAAGGGCGACATCATCTTCAACGAGGGCGATCCGGGCAGCTTCATGCTCATCCTCGCCGACGGGCGCATCTCGGTTTACAAAGGCGGCGAGCACGGCAACCATCTGCTCTCCTACGAAGGGCGAGGCCGCTTCATCGGCGAAATGGCGCTGCTCGATCACGAGCGCCGCTCGGCCACCTGCGTCGCCGATACCGCCTGCAAACTCCTGATGCTCGACCACGCCGCGCTCAACAAAATGGAGCAGGACGCCCCGCTGCTCGCCTACCGCTTCATGCGCTGTCTCGCGCTGCTGCTCTCGCGCCGGCTACGCAAAACCTCGGGCATGCTGGTCGAATATCTCGTAACATAACCGACCTGCAAGGCAATAGACACGGGCGCCTTCGGATTGCCAGTTTGTAGATCGCCAATTGATGCGGGGTTCAGGCTACCGTACGTAATTGCCTAACGCAAAAATGAGCCTGACCCATTTAGCACATTAATACTCACTCCAGAAATGCGATAACAGTTGCCATGGCACAACCGAAAGAGAGAATTGCGAAAAGCCACACCGATTGGTTGAGATTTCCCAAGCCGTAGCGTAGGTTGAATTTCTTGAGCTGCTCTTGCTCTTCGAGCGTTAGGTGCGACACATTTTGCCCCATACCCTTGGCAGTAAGCGAATAGGGTATTGATTCTTTCGGCACCACAAGAGTGAACGCATCGTAGGTCAAGAAAGCGAAAACACCTGTGAGAATAAGCAAAAGCCAAGGAAACATATCGCACTCAAAAAGAAGACGTCAAAACTTTCGCCTAATCTGGACGGATGTCCAATAGTCTGGCGAACCGGACTTACGCAAGGCCTTGCATTGTGCGCCGAACTGGCATATAACTGTATATAAATACAGCACTCCATTGGCCAATAACGTGGACAATCAAGCAAATGGCACATTGCGCCTGCAACGCAGCTTACCCACCGGTGCTGGTTATGTCCATCGAATAAGCGGGTGCGACCGTCGCAGCGACAGCAGCGCTATACTGAACGCTTCACTCCAGACCTACGCCATGCCGCCACTGAACGCCCTAGCCCCCTACCTGTTTGTCTTTCTATGGAGCACCGGCTTTGTCGGCGGCAAGTACGGGCTGCAATACGCCGAACCGCTCACCTTCCTGCTCTGGCGTTACCTGCTCGTCCTCGGCCTGATGACGGTGTTTGCTTTGGCCACGCGCGCGCCGTGGCCGAAAGACTGGCGACAGATTTTCCACATCGGCGTTTCAGGCACACTGGTTCACGCCATGTACATTGGCGGCGTTTTTGTTGCGATCAGCCACGGCCTGCCGGCGGGGGTCGTCGCACTGGTTGTTGGCATGCAGCCGCTGCTCACCGCCTGTGGCGCCGGCTGGCTGCTGGGCGAAACGGTGACTTCCCGGCAGTGGCTCGGATTGCTCCTCGGCTTTGCTGGCGTGACGCTGGTGGTCGCCAATAAATTGGGCAACGTACCCCTCTCTGCCATGATGATCCCGGCTTTTGTTGCGCTGCTCGCTATCACTGCCGGTACGCTGTACCAGAAACGCTTCTGCCCGCACTTTGACCTACGCACCGGATCGGTCATTCAATTTCTGCCCAGCGCCGTACTCACAGCGATTGTTGCGTTTGCCACCGAAACCATGCACATCAACTGGGCACCGCAATTCGTACTGACCCTGCTCTGGCTGGTTTTTGCGCTTTCCTTCGGCGCCATCAGCCTGCTCAACGTGCTGATTCGCAACGGTAGTGCGGTCAACGTGGCGCGGCTGTTTTACCTGACCCCGCCCACCACGGCGGTTATTGCCTGGTTTGTCTTTGGTGAAACACTGACCGGGCTGGCCCTGGCCGGCATGGTTCTGGCCGTTGGCGGCGTGTATCTGGCACGCGGGCCAAACGTATGAGCCCGGCGCAAAAGAAGACCATCCGCATCCTGGGCATTGATCCGGGATTGCGCATCACCGGCTTTGGCGTTATCGAAAAAGCTGGTAATAAATTAACTTACCTGGCCAGCGGTTGCATCAAGACCGACGCCAAGGCCTCCCTGCCCGTACGATTGGGCACAATCCACGCCGGACTGTGCGAACTGGTGACGCAGTACCAGCCGGATCAGGCCGTGGTCGAAATCGTCTTTGTTAACGTCAATCCGCAGTCCACGCTACTGCTCGGTCAGGCGCGCGGCGCGGCCATCACGGCACTGGTGGCCGGCGGGGTTGAGGTGGCCGAATATACGGCCTTGCAGGTCAAGCAGGCGGTGGTCGGCAACGGCCACGCTGACAAGATTCAGGTACAGCACATGGTGCGCCGGTTGCTGTCCTTGCCCGGCGATCCGAGCCCGGACGCCGCCGACGCGCTGGCCTGCGCCATCGCTCACGCGCACGGCGGGCAAGGCATGGGAAGCATGACGACCAAGGGCTTGCGCGTGCGTAACGGACGTTTGAGTGACAAGTAAGACATGAACCACAACGAACACAACGTGCACGACGAAAAGCTTACTACTTTGTTCTTGCTTTTGTCCTTCGTTGTGTTCTTTGTGCCCGTTGTGGTTAATTTTGTTTTTATGAAAGGTGTTGAACTATGATCGGTCGCCTTACCGGAACACTGCTGGAAAAAACCCCGCCACAGGTCGTCATTGACGTGCACGGCTTGGGCTACGAGGTTGATGTGCCGATGAGCACCTTTTACAACCTGCCGGCTACCGGCGAGAAAGTGACGCTGCTCACGCATTTTGTGGTGCGTGAAGACGGTCATTTCCTTTACGGCTTTGCTACCGATTCCGAACGGTTTGCCTTCCGCCAGTTGGTCAAGATATCCGGCATCGGCGCACGCATGGCGCTGGCCGTTCTTTCCGGCCTCTCAGTGGCCGATCTGGCACAGGCCATTGCCCGGCAGGACATCGGGCGACTGGTCATGGTGCCGGGCATCGGCAAGAAGACGGCTGAACGCCTGCTGCTCGAACTCAAGGGCAAGCTATCCGAAACTGCGCCCTCCAGCGCCTTTGCCGTCGAAGATTGCCAGTATGACATCCTCAATGCACTGCTGGCGCTGGGTTACAATGACCGGGAAGCCTCTGCAGCGTTAAAGCTGCTTCCAGCAGGAACGACGACCTCGGACGGCATCCGGCAAGCTCTTAAACTACTCTCGAAAATATGATGCAACAAGTATCTTCCACACAAAAGCAGATTATTCAAACGGCCATTGCGGCGCTCCTTCTTGTCGGCTGCATTGCAGTGCTGATGCCCTTCACCGGCACCCTGCTGCTGGCGGTCGTCATCTGCATCACAACGTCTACGGCTTATCGCAGATTGCTCGCCCTGTGCGGCGGCCGGAGCAACCTAGCCGCGGCCTTGATGTGCCTGGCCATGGGACTGCTGCTTGTTTTCCCGCTAGCGGTACTCTCCGGCTCATTGGCCGACGCCGTCGAAAAATCCGTCTTCTATCTCCGGCCACTGCTTGAAAAAGGAATGCCGACTGACGTTCCGGAATGGATAAGCGATCTGCCGATTATTGGTTCTTATATTGGTGACTACTGGCACAAACTGGTGGCCAGCCGGGAGGAAATGAATGAGTTGCTGCGCCAGTTCATTGTGCCCACCCGGCGGATTGCGCTGGCTACCGTATCCATGTTTGGGCAGGGCTTGCTGCAATTGGTTATGGTTATTTTTTTCGTCTTCTTCATCTTTCGCGATGTAGACACTTATGCCGAAGCCTTGCGTACCGGTAGCCGGAAACTGGCTGGCGACCTCGGCGAACGCATGCTCAAGCTGGTTGATGGCACAGTCACCGGCGTCATGATCGGCATTGTCGGCACGGCCGCTGCACAATCCCTGGTGGCCATGCTTGGCTTCCTCATTGCCGGCGTTCCCGGCGTCATTATCCTGACCGTGGCCACGTTCTTTTTCTCGATGGTGCCGGTTATCGGCGCCACTCTGATCTGGGTTGGCGCGGCCATCTGGCTTTATGAAGGCGGGCAAACGGGCTGGGCCATCTTCATGGTGCTGTGGGGCATGTTCGGCATCAGCAGCGTCGATAATTTTGTTAAACCCATTCTGATATCCCGCACGTCAAGCTTGCCACTGCTACTCATCGTGGTCGGCGTTTTCGGCGGGGTTCTGGTCTTTGGTTTCATCGGGCTCTTTCTCGGACCGACCCTGCTCGCACTGGGTCAGGTATTGATCCGTGAATGGTTGTCGCACACTGATTACACCGAGCCGTCCATCTAGACATGATTGAAATAGACAAACTCAGTGCCGAACCGGATGATCGCCTGATTTCAGCCGAATCGAAATCGACGCAGGAAGAAGCGATCGAGCGCGCACTGCGCCCGAAGCGTCTGGCTGAATATGTCGGACAGATCAAGATTCGCGAACAACTCTCGATCTTCATCGAAGCCGCCAAGCGGCGCGAAGACACGCTCGACCACGTCCTGCTCTTCGGCCCGCCCGGTTTGGGCAAAACGACACTGGCGCACATCATCGCCGCCGAAATGGGCGTCAACCTGCGCCAGACATCAGGCCCGGTACTCGAACGCGCCGGCGATCTGGCCGCCATCCTGACCAACCTTGAACCACACGACGTCCTGTTCATCGACGAGATTCACCGCCTTTCGCCGGTGGTCGAAGAAATCCTTTATCCCGCACTGGAAGACTTTCAGATCGACATCATGATCGGCGAGGGCCCGGCCGCGCGTTCGGTCAAACTCGATCTGCCACCCTTCACGCTGGTTGGCGCGACAACCCGCGCCGGCATGCTGACCAATCCGTTGCGCGACCGCTTCGGCATCGTGGCAAGGCTGGAGTTCTACTCGCCGGAAGAACTAACCCACATCGTCACGCGCTCGTCGCACTTGCTCAAGGTGCCGACTGATCCGGGGGGGGCGCTGGAAATCGCCCGCCGTTCGCGTGGCACACCGCGCATCGCCAATCGTCTGCTGCGCCGCGTGCGCGACTTCGCCGAGGTCAAAGCGGCAGGACACATCACGCAAGACGTGGCTGATCTGGCGCTGGTCATGCTCGATGTGGACCACGGCGGGCTCGACATCATGGATCGCAAACTGCTCTCTGCCGTGATCGATAAATTCGGCGGCGGCCCGGTCGGCGTCGACAACCTGGCGGCGGCCATTGGCGAAGCACGCGACACCATTGAAGACGTGCTCGAACCCTATCTCATCCAGCAAGGTTTTTTGCAACGCACGCCGCGCGGACGCATTGCCACGGCAGCGGTTTACCGTCACCTCGGACTCGACAACCCCGCTGCCAACGGGCAAAACGAGCTGTGGCGGACGCAGTGAGCTTCTCTGGCGATCCCTTGTTTAAAACCATGAATCCACCGCGGAGGCGCAGAGAACCCCTTTTTTGTTTTTCCTCTGCGTTCCCTCTGCGCCTCTGTGCCTCTGCGGTGGATTTTTTGTTAAGTCACAAACCCTTACACTCAATGCAGTCTTGCTCCCTTAGAATTCACCCATGAAGCACGAACAAAAACCAAACGCCTTCACCATTCCCGTCCGTATTTACTACGAAGATACCGATGCCGGCGGCGTGGTCTATTACGCCAACTACCTGAAATTTCTCGAGCGCTGTCGTACGGAATGGCTGCGCGAGATCGGCCACGACCAGGCCGATCTGCTGCGCGACCCTGGCATTGCTTTTGTCGTACGCAGCGTCAGCCTTGACTATCTGAAGCCGGCACGTCTTGATGAAATGCTCTCGATCGGCCTTGAAGTCGAACGCATCACAAAATCGCAGATTTTCTTTCGCCAGCATATCCGGCGCTCCAACCTCGCAGTTACGGGCGGCTGGGATGAACTGGTCAGCGGCAAGATTCAAATAGTTTGTGTAAACTCAGCACTGATGAAGATCACTTCGATTCCCGCACTTTTGCGCACCAAACTGGAAGCTCTCCAATGAACGTCTCGCAAGATCTCTCCATACTGCACCTGATCCTCAACGCCAGCGCCGTGGTGCAGGCGGTCATGCTGCTCCTTGCTGCGGTATCCTTCATGTCGTGGTACTACATCTTTCGCAAGTGGTTCACTGTGCGCCTGGCGCGCTCGCAAACCGAGCAGTTTGAACGCGACTTCTGGAGTGGCGGTGACCTCAACAGCCTGTATCAGAGCGCGGTCAACGACCGCCATGGCACGGGCAGCATGGAACGCATTTTTGAATCCGGCTTCCGCGAATTTACCAAGTTACGCAGCCAGAAGAACCTCGACCCCAAGGACGTGATCGACGGTGCCCGCCGCGCCATGCGCGCAACGTATCAGCGTGAAGTGGACAGCATCGACGCTCATCTGGCCTTCCTCGCTTCGGTCGGCTCGGTCAGCCCCTACGTGGGCTTGTTCGGCACGGTGTGGGGCATCATGCACTCCTTCCGCGGCCTCGCCAACGTCGGCCAGGCCACGCTTTCCGCCGTTGCGCCGGGCATTGCCGAAGCGCTGGTTGCCACGGCCATCGGCCTCTTCGCCGCTATTCCGGCGGTGGTCGCCTATAACCGCTTTGCGCACGAGATTGATCGGCTGTCGACCCGCTTCGAGTCCTTCATGGAAGAGTTTTCCAATATTCTGCAACGTCAGATGCGCTAGCCCGGAGGCCGTATGCGTCCACGTCGACTTAAAAACGAAATCAACGTTGTCCCTTACATTGACGTCATGCTCGTGCTGCTCGTCATTTTCATGGTGACCGCGCCGATGATGACCACCGCCAGCATTGACGTGCCTTCAGTCGGTAAAGCCTCGCAGGTTCCGGCCGAAGCCCTGCAGGTCAACATCCGCGCCGACCAGACACTGTCGCTGACCGCACCGGGGAAATCCGAACGCAATCTGAACCGTAGCGAGCTGGCGCAGGCCATTCTTGACGCCCAACGCAAGAGCCCGGAACAACCGGTACTCATCGTTGGCGACAAAAACGTTAAATACGAAGCGGTTCTCAGCGTCATGGACGAACTGCAGCGGCAACAGGTCAAGCGTATCGGCCTGCTCGTCCAGCCCACGGGCAAGTAAGCCCTGGCTGCCGGATAGTTTAGCTGTGAACTTTGCCACTCCACCGCCGGTCTCTGAACAGCCGAATGTCACGTCACTGATTCTCTCAGCGACGGTTCATCTGCTGCTCATTGGCGCCCTGTTTTTTGGCGTGCAGTGGAAGAGCAAGGCACCAACGTCGGTTGAAGTCGAAGTCTGGCGCGCCGCGCCTGCCGTCCAAACTCTGCCGGAACCCGTGGTCAAGCCTGAGCCCCTGCCGGAACCTAAACCCGAGCCAAAGCCCGAGCCAAAACCAACTCCAAAAGTGGAGCCGGCACCGACGATCAAGCCGGATATCGCCATCAAGGAAGACAAGAAACCTAAGAAGGAAGAGCCCAAAAAGCCTGAACCCAAAAAAGAAGATGTTAAAAAGCCCGAACCGGATAGGCGCCCTAATTTTGATGACGAAATCAAACAAGAGCTGAAACAGGCTCAACAGCAAAAAACAGCGCAGGATCAACGCGCCCGTGCCGAGGCCGAAGCCAACCAGCGCGCCCAATTGAAGGCCGAACAGGCTTCCGCTGCCCGTTCGCACGGCCAAGCAGACTACTTCTCGAAAATTGGCAACAAAATTCGCAATAACATCATTTTGCCACCCAATATCGTTGGCAATCCAGAAGCCCTGTTTGAAGTAACCCAATTACCGACTGGCGAAGTGTTAAGCGTCAAGTTGCGTCAATCGAGTGGCAACAAGCTACTCGACGACGCCATCGAGCGCGCCATCCTTAAATCATCGCCTCTGCCCAAGCCCGACGACCCGACGCTCTTCCAGCGCACTCTACCACCTCTCAAATACCGGCCATTTGAGTAATACAATAGCCTATCAGCTTGCCAAATTACGTTCCGTTACAAACGCTGCGCAGCACAAGGGGATATAATCGTTCATTCTTTTACGGATGCCTACGCACCATGCTTCGACCCTTGCTTAAATTGCGCGGCCTGAGCCTGATCGCTTTCAGCACGCTGGCGCTACTGCAGACACCCGCCTACGCTGAATTGACTATCGAGATTACCGGAGCTGGTGCCAACCGCATTCCACTGGCCATCGCCGACTTTGGTGGCGAACCGGGCGCCTCGCGTGCGCTGACTTCCGTTGTACGTGGTGACCTTGAACGCAGCGGCCTGTTCAAGCTGATTGATACCAGCGGCGTAGCGATGACCGAAACCTCCGCGCCAGCTTATGCTGACTGGAGAAGCAAAGGGGCAGACGCCCTGACCGCCGGCAGCCTGAGTGCGAGCGGTGATGGCCGTCAGGAGGCACGCTTCCGCCTGTACGACGTCAACAAACAAACCGTACTCGGCGGCGCAGCCTTCGTCACCTCAACATCGATGTTGCGTGCTGCCGGTCACCGTATCTCTGACGCGATCTACGAAAAGCTGACCGGCGAGCGCGGCGTGTTCTCGACACGTATTGCCTATATCGTCAAGGGCGGCCCGAACCGCTACGAACTGCACATCGCCGACGCTGACGGGCAAAATGCTCAGGCCGCACTGAAATCGAAGGAGCCGATCATTTCGCCAGCCTGGTCGCCTGATGGCACACGTCTCGCCTATGTCTCTTTCGAGAACAAAAAGCCGGTGATTTATGTGCATTCGCTGGCCAGCGGACAACGCATCGTCGTCGCCAACTTCAAGGGGTCGAATTCGGCACCGGCCTGGTCACCCGACGGCCGTAAACTTGCCGTCGTGCTGTCCAAAGAGGGTGGTTCACAGATATTTACTGTTAATGCCGATGGCACCGGCGTCCAACGACTGACCACCTCATCCGGCATCAACACCGAGCCTTTCTTCTCGCCGGACGGACAGTCGATCTATTTCACTTCGGATCGCGGCGGCAGCCCTCAAATTTATCGCACCAGCGTCAACGGCGGCGACGCCCAGCGCATCAGTTTTGAAGGTAGTTACAACGTCTCGCCGCGCATTTCACCGGACGGCAGGTCGATGGCCTTCATCAGCCGGGGTAACGCCGGCTTCCGTCTCGCGGTCATGGACTTGGCCAGCAAGCAGGTACAAATTCTCACCGATTCGAGCAAGGATGAATCGCCGACCTTTGCCCCCAATGGCCGCATGATCCTGATTGCCACTGAAACCGGTGGCCGTGGCGTACTGTCTGCGGTGTCGATTGACGGCCGCATCAAACAACGACTTTCCATCTCAGCCGGCGATGTTCGCGAACCGGCATGGGGTCCATTCACCAAATAACCGGACATATCTCAAATTCTGATGCAGGAGAAACACCATGAAAAAAATTATTATTCCCGCCCTTCTCGCACTTTTGATTGCCGGCTGCAGCTCGACGCCTGACGGCCCGGAGCAAGGCGGCGCGCCGGTTGAATCACGCAACGGCGGCGTTTCCACCGTAACAGCGGGCGGTGTCGATGGACGCAGCCTGCCAGCCATACTCACCGATCCGAAGAGCATTCTCTCCAAGCGCAGCGTCTACTTTGACTACGATAAATATGAGGTGCGTGCTGAGTACACTGAACTGGTCACCGCGCATGCCAAGTTTCTTGCCGGCAACCGCCAGTTCAAAATGCTGATTCAGGGCAATACCGATGACCGCGGCAGCCGCGAGTACAACCTTGCACTCGGCCAAAAGCGCGCCGACGCGATCAAGAAAATGCTGACCCTGCTCGGCGCGCGCGAAGATCAAGTTGAATCCGTCAGCCTGGGTGAAGAGAAGCCGAAGAACGAAGGCCAGAATGACGCATCCTGGGCTGAGAACCGTCGTGGCGACATGCTCTATAACGGCGAGTTCTAACATGCCAGGGTGCCAAATGCGTTTAGCATCGAGCTTCCCGGCGCTGGTCTTTCTGCTTGCTGCATTCGGCGCGCAGCAAGCACACGCCGGGGTGTTTGATGATGACGAGGCTCGGCGACAAATCAAAGACCTGACGATCCAGTCCAACGAACGCTTTGACACTCTGTCCAAGGCTCAATTTGAACTGGTCAACCAGATTCAGGCGCTGCGTGAAGAGAACGCCAAGCTGCGCGGACAGGTTGAAACGCTGAATTATGAGTTGGAGTCGGCCAAAAAACGGCAACAGGACTTCTACATTGATCTCGATGGCCGCCTGCGCAAACTCGAGCCGCAGTCCGCTGCTGCCGCGCCCGAGTTCAAACCGGCAGATGAGGCTAAACCATCTGCTGACGCGGGCAAGAGGGTCGTTATCGACCCGGCGGCTGAATCCCGCGAATACGAAGCCGCACTCAATCTGTTCAAGGCCAACAAGATCAAGGAAGCCGCAGGCGCCTTTGAAACCTTCGGAAAAGCGTACCCGGACAGCACGCTGGCACCCAACGCGCAATATTGGCTGGGTAATGCGTACTATTCGCTGCGTGACTGCAAGAAGGCGATTGACGCACACAAACTGGTGGTCAGCAAATGGCCGCAGAATCCCAAAGCACCGGACTCGATGATCAACATTTCCACCTGCCAGCAGGAACAGGGGGATGCCAAGGGTGCTAAGGCAACGCTGGAAACTGTGCTCATCAAGTACCCGAACAGCCCGGCGGCGGCCACGGCGAAACAACGTCTGAAGAAGTAACCGGGTGACAGGCAAGGCCAGTGCACTCTCGCTGAAAATCAGCGAGATCTTTTTTTCTGTCCAGGGTGAAGCCTCGCGCGCCGGCTTGCCAACAGTGTTTGTGCGGCTCACCGGCTGCCCACTGCGTTGCGTGTGGTGCGATACCGAACACGCCTTCTCTGGCGGCCACAGCATAAGCTTGCCCAGGATTCTAAACGACGTGACCCATTACGGCGTTCGCCAGGTCTGCGTGACCGGCGGCGAACCGTTGGCTCAAAAAAACTGTCTGGTGCTGCTCACAGCGCTTTGCGATGCCGGGTACGACGTATCGCTCGAAACCTCGGGCGCACTCGACATTGCCGGTGTTGATTCACGCGTTTCCCGCATTGTCGATCTCAAAGCACCGGGCTCCGGCGAGTTCGGGAAAAACCGTTGGCAAAATCTTGATCTGCTGACCCCACATGACGAGCTGAAGTTTGTCCTCAAGGATCGCGTTGACTACGAATGGGCACGTGATACGGTGATCGAAAAACAACTCGATGCACTCTGCCCATTACTCTTCTCGCCGGTTCAGGACACCCTCGAACCCCGTGAGTTGGCCGAGTGGGTTCTGGCCGACCGGTTACCGGTACGTTTTCAGCTGCAACTGCACAAGCTGCTTTGGGGTAATATGCGGGGTAAGTAGCCCCCCTGACGAGGAATTGCCATGAGCGCCGCCATGACTGACAACCGCCGCCTACACTCCCGAATTGCTTTTCACTCGCCTGCCGAACTGGTTTTTCCTGACAACACCATCGAAGTTGTCGTTCTCGACATTTCGCTCAAAGGCGCACTGATTCGTTTGCCTGCCAACACTCCGGTTAAGGATGGTGCGATCTGCATGCTGCAAGTGCATCTCGGCGGAACAGATGACCAAATCGGCATGGAAGCGCGCGTCGCGCACGTCGAAGGGCGTTATGCCGGCCTGCTCTGCATCACCATTGATCTCGACAGCGTGACTCACCTGCGCCGGCTGGTTGAACTCAACCTCGGCGACACGGCACTGCTTGAGCGGGAACTCTCGGCGCTGGTTGCCGAATAATCCGGAAAAACCAGTTTACCCACGAAGAACACGGAGGGCACGAAGAGAAGCAATGCTATTTGATCTCTTTGGTAACGCAACTATTGGATGATGCAACAAAGTGACAAAATCTTGTGTTTTCTTCGTGTTCTTCGTGTTCTTCGTGGTTAATTTCCTTTTTTAGCCGTCTCAAATTCCGAGGTAGCGGTGCCAGATACCGTGATCGGCATCAAGTTCAACGGACGTTCCCTGCCACACCACCTGACCGCGCTCAAGAATTGTATGCCGGTCGGACAGTGCAATCAGCCGCTCGACATATTTGTCGATCACCAGGATGGTTTGGCCACTGCCGCGCAGCGCATCAAGACAGCGCCAGATTTCCTCACGCACCAGTGGCGCCAATCCTTCGGTCGCCTCATCCAGAATGAGCAGTTTCGGATTGGTCATCAGGGCGCGTCCGATCGCCAGCATTTGCTGTTCGCCACCTGACAACCGGCCGCCGGGAACATCGGCTCGCTCCGCCAGACGCGGGAAGAAGGCATTGACCCGCGGCAGCGTCCACGGCACACGTGTGCCATGACGGTTGGCAGCAAAGGCCACCAGATTCTCGCGCACCGAGAGGTTGGGGAAGATTTGCCGCCCCTCCGGTACCAGCGCAATACCGGCACGCCCGATGCGATCCGCTGTCACTCCGTCGATGCGTTCACCGCAAAAGCGGATACTGCCGCCTTTGGGCTTTTCCAGCCCGCAGATTGAGCGCACGGTGGTGGTCTTGCCCATGCCGTTGCGCCCGAGCAATGTCGCGACCTCGCCTTCGGCGACGGAAAAGCTCACACCAAACAGCACCTGGCTCATGCCGTAGGCGGTTTCGAGCGCCTCGATTTCAAGTAGCACATTCATTCTAAAACCCTCAGTTCACACCACGGCGAACACGGCGGACACGGCGAAAAGCTTGAGTTTCAGGCCTTTCTTCGTAGTCTCCCAGTAGGTGATCAGACAAACCAAAATAATCCCTTGTTTTTCCGCCGTGTTCGCTGTGCGCGCCGTGGTTAACAGCTTTTTCCAGGCTCATGCCGTATCCCCCAGATAGGCGCGCCGCACTTCAGGATCGGCACGAATCGCTTCCGGCGTACCGGTGGCGATGATGGCTCCCCCAACCAGCACGGAGATGCGATCAGCAAGCCGGAAAACCGCATCCATATCGTGTTCGACCAGCAGCATCGTGACGCGCCGCGCCAGATGCCCTATCAGGGCGACCATACGTTCCGACTCCTCGGGCCCCATGCCAGCCATCGGCTCGTCGAGCAACAGCAGCCTCGGTCTGGAGGCTAATGCCAGAGCCACTTCCAGACAACGCTGCTCACCATGCGAGAGCTGCCCGGCACGCCGTCCGGCCAAACCAACGAGCGAGACTTGCTCCAAGAGTTCGTTTGCTTCGGCAACAATCGCCGCATCCACCGAAAAAGGTTTCCAGAAACGAAAGCTTGTACCCCAATCACGGGCACGCGCCTGCACCGCAATCGTTACGTTATCCAGCACGGTCAGACGCGGAAAGATGTTGGTGATCTGGTATGAACGTGCCAACCCGAGTGCCGCGCGTGAATGCATTGGCTTGCGCGCCAAATCCTGCCCGTCAAAAACGACTTTTCCAGCATCCGGCTTCAAGACGCCCGACAACACGTGGATCAGCGTGGTCTTGCCCGCGCCGTTGGGGCCGATCAGGGCATGCACTTCACCTGCATAAACGGCAAGCGATGCGCTATTGAGGGCATAGATAGCGCCAAAGTGCTTACTCACATCATGCACTTCGAGCAGGATTGGACGTACCTCACTCACGATCGCGCCCCCAGCCGAACAAGCCGGCAACCCCCAGTGGCGCCCACAACACAACGGCCAGCAGCACCAGACCAAGACCAATCTGCCAATGCACCGAAATATCCACGAAAAACTCTTCACAGAACAGCAGGATCACGGCACCAACAACCCCGCCGAACACACTACCGACACCACCGATCACGATCATCACCATCAGCGTACCGGATTGCATCCAGTGCAAGAGATTCGGGCTGGCCAGCCCGGTTTGATTGGCCAGCAAGGCACCTGCCAATCCGGCCAGCGCCCCGCCGATCACGAAACAAACCAGTTTGTAGGAGAACACCGGATAACCCAGTGCCTCCATGCGCGTTTCATTCTCTCGAATACTCTGGATGACACGCCCGAAGCGTGAGTGCGCAAGCCGGTCAAGCGCCACCAGTACCAGTGCCAATGCCGCCAGAACGACGAAATAAAACGTGGTGTCGTCCTTCAGATCAAGGCTGCCGAAGCTTGAACGTTGCATTAGCGAAAGCCCGTCATCACCGCCCCAGGCTTTGAGCGAAACCACAAGATAGAAGGCCATCTGCGCAAAGGCCAAGGTAATCATGATGAAGTAAACGCCGCGAGTACGCAGGCTGATGGCACCGATAAACAACGCCAGTAAGGCCGCAACAGCCATGGCAGCAGGCCAGGCCAGTGCGGCGGAAAGCACGCCACTCTCGGCCAGAATGGCCACACTGTAGGCACCGGCACCGAAAAAGGCCGCGTGACCGAAGGACACCATGCCGCCGAAGCCGATTACCAGATTGAGGCTGGTCGCGGCCAGCGCGAAAATCAGCATGCGACTGGCCAGGCTGACATAAAAACTCTGATCCAGCGCCTGTAGCAGCCAGGGCATCGCCGTTAGCGCAAACAAGGCCGCAACGGCTACCAGCCGACGGCGTGTCGATGTGGCGTAAAAGCCCATACGTTATGAACGCGCCGGGAACAGCCCTTCAGGTCGCCAAAACAGAATGGCGGCCATCAGGACGTAAATGAGAATGGAGGCCAGCGCCGGCCCGAGACTCGACGCCACGTCAGATGACAAAAATTCGCGCAAGAGCGAAGGCAATGCGGCGCGACCCAGCGTATCGACAAGGCCGACCAGCAGACTGCCGACCAGCGCACCACGAATTGAGCCAATGCCGCCGATGACGATGACCACAAAGGCAAGAATCAGAACGCTCTCGCCCATGCCGACCTGTACTGCAAGCAAGGGCCCGAGCATGGCGCCAGCCAGCGCACACAGGGCTGCTCCGACGGCAAAGACGGCGCTAAACAACAGGCGGACGTTGATGCCCAGCGCTTCGGTCATCTCCCGGTTCGAGGCACCTGCGCGTACCCACATGCCGACACGCGTATGCGTCACCAGCACGTAGAGCAGAGCGGCGACCAGCGTACCGACACCGATGATCAACAAGCGATAGGCGGGATAAAGAAATCCGCCGATGTTGACCGGTCCGGAGAGGGCGTCCGGCGTATTGAGCAGCACCGGTTGCGCTCCCCAAATCATGCGAACCAGCTCATTGGCAATCAGGATCAGTGCAAAGGTGGCGAGCACCTGCGCCAGATGATTGCGTGCGTAAAGATGGCGAAACAGGGTCACCTCGACCAGCACCCCGATGAGTGCCGTACCCAGCATGGCTGCCCCGATGCCGACCATAAATGAGCCGCTCGCCGCCGTCGCCGCAGCAGCGAGGTACGCGCCGACCATGTATAGCGATCCGTGCGCCAGATTGATCATGTCCATGATGCCGAACACCAGCGTCAAGCCGGCCGCCAGCAAAAACAGCATGAGACCGAACTGGAGTCCGTTGAGGGCTTGTTCGAGGATGAGCTGGGTCATGTGTTTAACAACAAAACGCTCTCAACACAGAGATCACAGAGGCACAAAGAACACAGAGAAAGGCTACAAAACCGAATTGTTTTTCTCCGTGCACTCCGTGTCTCTGTGCCCTCTGTGTTGAAGGAGGTTCAAGAAGTCACTTCATCTTACAGGTGGCAACGTACGCATCCGCATGATTGCTAAATATCGTCCCCATTGTCTTGTTCGTCACACGCCCCTGTCCATCACGTCCGATCACACGCAGGTAATAGTTCTGCACCGGATAGTGGTTGCTGTTGAACTTGAACTCACCGCGCACGGATTTGAAGCGCTTGGCTTCCAGCGCCTTGCGCAGAGCATCCTTGTCGTCAAGTTTGCCCTTGACGTCGCGTACAGCCGCGTCCATCAACAATGCCGCGTCATAGCCCTGTGAGGCGTAAAGCGACGGTAGGCGGCCGTAGTCCTTCTGGAAATCAGCAACAAAGCGTTTGTTCTCGGCATTCTCCATGTCGTGCGCCCAGTGCGACGAATTGAACATGCCGAGCATCGGCGCGCCGACGGCCTTGATCACGTCTTCATCCGCCGAGAAGCCAGGCGCGAACAGCTGCGTATCACCCGACAGCCCAGAAGCCACAAATTGTTTGACGAAGTTGATGCCCATGCCGCCGGGCAGGAAGAAAAATACAGCGTCCGGCTTGAGCGAGCGAATTTGCGCGAGTTCGGCGGCGTAATCAAGCTGGCCGAGCTTGGTGTAGATTTCTTCGGCCACTTTGCCCTTGAAGAAGCGCTTGAAACCGACCATCGCATCCTTACCGCCGGGATAGTTGGGTGCGACCAGCACGACATTCTTGAAGCCTTTGTCCTGAACCGTCTTGCCTACCGCCTCATGCAGATTGTCGTTCTGCCAAGCCACATTGAAGAAGAAGGGATTGCACTGCTCACCAGCATATTGCGAAGGGCCGGCATTGGCCGAGATGTAGTAGGTCTTGCTCTCAAAAACCGGCTGCCCGACAGCCAGCATAATGTTCGAGAAAACGACCCCGGTCATGAAGTCGACCTTGTCCTTCTTGATGAATTTCTCGGTGATCTGCTGTGCAACATCGGTTTTCTGCTGGTCGTCGGCGATGATGACTTCGGCCGGCAGCCCGCCCAGCTTGCCATTCAGATGTTTAATGGCCAGGTTGAAACCGTCGCGGATATCGACGCCAAGTCCGGCACCGGGGCCCGATAACGTAGACACAAAACCGACCTTTACCGACGTTTTCGCCGGCTCGGCAGCATGTACGGACAACCCCAATACAAGCAGGGCGGCAAGAATGGTCAGACATTTCGTATGGCGCATCGTCTTCTCCGGAACGGGCAAATCTATATGAAGGGGTAATTGTAGCGTACGACGCCTGCGGAAACGCCACTCGATAACGGTAAAATGGCAGCTGATCCGTATCAACTGATGCCAATACTCCGCTTATGAATTCGTCAACTTCTCCCGCTCGCGCTGTCGTTCTTCTTTCCGGGGGGCTCGATTCGGCCACCGTGCTGGCAATAGCCCGAGATGCCGGTTTCGATTGTTATTGCCTGTCGCTGGATTACGGCCAGCGCCACCGCGTCGAGCTTGAATCTGCCGCGCGGGTCGCCCACGCGCTTGGCGCCAAGGAACATCACCTGTTTAATATAGCGCTTGGCGCGTTCGGCGGATCGGCGCTCACCGACGACTCCATCGCGCTCCCGGTCAATGGTGTCCAGCCTGGCATCCCGGTGACCTACGTTCCGGCGCGCAACACCATCATGCTCTCGCTGGCACTGGCCTGGGCTGAAGTGCTGGGCAGTCGCGACATCTTTGTCGGCGTCAATGCCGTTGATTACTCGGGCTACCCGGATTGCCGACCGGAGTACATCGCCGCTTTCGAGACCATGGGCAACCTGGCGACCAAAGCGGGCGTAGAAGGTGCAAAACTGACAATACATGCCCCGTTGATTGACCTCAGCAAGGCAGACATCATACGTCGCGGCAGCGCACTTGGCGTTGATTACGGCATGACGGTCTCCTGCTATCAGGCCGACACGCAAGGCCGTGCCTGCGGCGTGTGCGACTCCTGCCGGCTGCGCCGGGAAGGTTTCGCAGCAGCTGATATTGCTGATCCGACAGCCTATGTCCACGGCGCATAATGCCTGCGCAGCGACAGCCTTCACATTGACAGGCATCTGAGCGATCTCTATAATCCGGCGTTCTTGTTTTTCCGGGTCGGTAGCTCAGCCGGTAGAGCAGCGGACTTTTAATCCGTTGGTCGGGAGTTCGAATCTCCCCCGACCTACCAAGAGACTTCCGATCTTGGTATTAAAACAAGCGAGTGGTTACTTCGTGGGGCGTTAGCTCAGCTGGTAGAGCAGCGGACTCTTAATCCGTAGGTCGAGTGTTCGAATCACTCACGCCCTACCACGAATTTATCGCAAAATTAGTAAGTTATATTCGAATTAGCCCAGCCCATCCGCTTGGGCTTTTTGCTTTCTGGCGCACTCCCGCCACTTTCCTGCAACACCCCTTCTCTTCAACATCTTTGCCGTGCCTTTCACGCCGGTTAGTTCCTAAAGCAATTACGGGATGCGTATTGATACGCCAAGATTGCTATACGCCGCAGGCAAGGTGCGCTAGGATTAAAATGTTTTTATGCACACTGGAATGCCGTCGCACGACTTACGAAAGGTCTAAGAATGAAAACACTCTTCGCTTTACTGGCACTTTCCGTTTCTACTGCGGCATTTTCCGCGTGCTATTTAATCTACACGCCAAACAACGAACTGGTGTGGCAGGGAGCGACCCCACCCGTTCCAATGAACGCCACGTCAATCAGCAACGAAGTTCAGAAATTGGTGCCCAAAGGACATATGGTCATTACCGAGGACGCCTCGGCACCATGCCACCCCTTGGACTTAACAACGCCGAACAGGACGATGCGGCAGAAGGCCAAAGAAATAAAGTACGATTAAGCAGGGCTGCGAGGCAATAAATACGGCCTTCTTCAGGAAGTCCCGCTGTATAACGCCATTTGGTGCGCCTTTCAAGCCAGAGCAGTTTTCGTCCCTACCCGAACTTCAATTTCATGAGCAACACGGCACCGGCCAGAATCAGCGTAACCACGTTGGCCAGAATCACCGGCCAGGATTCAATGAGCACGCCATAGACCAGCCAGATCACAATACCCAGCGTGAACAGGGAATACATGCCGAGGGAAACATCCTTGGCTGATCGTGTGCGCCATATTTTCAGAACCTGCGGCACAAAAGAGATTGTCGTCAGAACAGCGGCAACGAAGCCGATGGTGGTCGTAAAAGAATTCATTGGCGCCTCGTTTTTTGCGAATGATAGATCAGCCTTCTTGCTAATCGCGAGTTTTTTACGCGAGCAGGCTACAATGTCAGCCGAAAGGGGAATCACGTGAACTGGTGGATGGCATATATTGGACTAGGTTTGTTTACCGGCTTTTCAGCCGGCATGCTGGGGATTGGCGGTGGGCTGGTGATGGTACCCTCACTGACCATAATGTTTGCCGCGCAAGCGGGTTTCCCACCCGGCGAAGTATTACATCTGGCGCTAGGCACCTCGATCGCCGCCATCATTTTCACATCGCTTTCCAGCCTGCGCGCGCATCACCAACACGGCGCTGTGCTCTGGAAAGTGGTGATACAGATCACGCCGGGCATTCTGCTGGGCACACTGCTCGGCACCCTGTTTGCCTCTAATGTTCCGGCCAAGCCGCTGGCACTGTTTTTTACCGTCTTTGTTTGCTGCATCGCCGTGCAGATGATCCTTAATCTTAAACCGAAACCCTCAAGAGAACTGCCGGGAACAGTCGGTGTTTTTGCTGTTGGCATGGGTATTGGCTCGGTTTCCGCACTGGTTGCCATCGGCGGCGGGGCATTTACTGTACCCTTCCTGACCTGGTGCAATATTCGCGTGCAAAATGCTATCGGCACCTCGGCCGCCATCGGTTTCCCGATTGCCGTCGGCGGCACGATGGGCTACATTTACAACGGGTTTGGGCACGCCGGCCTGCCTGAGTGGAGTTTGGGGTTTGTCTACCTGCCCGCGCTGGCCTGGATGCTTCTGCCGAGCATGCTGATGGCGCCGATTGGTGCCAGACTGACGCATCGCTTGCCTGTAACCACACTAAAACGCATTTTTGCCTGCCTGCTCATTGCTTTGGCAGCAAGAATGTTGTGGGGTACGTTAAACGGAGCGTAATGCCATTTCGAACCGTGCAATGGCCGTCCGGATTTATGCCGCCAAATACCGCCCCACAAGGGTTTCTGCCTTGCCTGAAGGCTGTGGATAACGTAAAATTACGGGTTCTAAGCGATGATGCTGCCGCATGGTCTGCGCAGGTTTTATCCGCTTTCCGGTTTCCAGCTTTTTCGGGCGGGCATACCGCCCTAACACATTCTATCTTGTGAAAGGTCGTACCATGTCCAACGAGAACAACCCGGCGTTCCCTGACTCATCCAGCCTCGACGCTTGGAAAAAAGCTGCTGCAAAATCAGCCCCCGGCGGTGATGTCGAGAATCTGAACTGGGTCACTTCCGAAGGCATCGTCGTCAAACCCTTGTACACCAAGGCTGACATTGCCGATCTGCCACTGACTGACACCCTGCCGGGCTTTGCCCCCTATGGCGGTGT
>JANNGP010000094.1:0-10511 GCA_031403915.1 Betaproteobacteria bacterium | reverse complement strand
GACTTGCTGGAGATGGTCGAGCCCGACGCGTGGGAGGCGCTTGCCGGCGTCGCGGAGCGGCACTGGCCTCGATTACTTTCCAGAACTACTTCCGCATGTACGGCAAACTCGCTGGCATGACCGGTACGGCCGACACTGAGGCTTACGAATTCCAGCAGATCTACGGTCTGGAAACGGTGGTTATTCCCACCAACCAGTTGATGATCCGGCTCGATCACAACGACCAGATCTTCCGTACCGCCAAGGAGAAACACGAAGCCATCATTGCGGACATTCGTGCCTGTCGCGAGCGCGGGCAGCCGGTGCTGGTCGGTACCACCTCGATCGAGAACTCCGAGCTTCTGTCGACCCTGCTCGATGGTGAAAAGCTGCCACATCAGGTGCTTAACGCCAAGCAGCATGCGCGCGAAGCCGAGATCGTTATCCAGGCCGGTCGCCCCGGTATGGTCACCATCGCTACCAATATGGCCGGTCGCGGTACCGACATCGTGCTCGGCGGCAGTATCGTAAAAGAAATCTCCGCAATTCGCGACGATGCGTCGCTGGATGACGCCGAGAAAGAGTCGCGCACCGCGGTCTTGCGTGCCGACTGGCAGGTACTGCACAACCAGGTGGTGGCCGCCGGCGGCTTGCATATCATCGGCTCCGAGCGCCATGAATCGCGTCGTATCGACAACCAGTTGCGCGGCCGTTCCGGTCGTCAGGGCGACCCCGGCTCCTCGCGCTTTTATCTCGCGCTGGACGACGCGCTACTGCGGATTTTTGCCGGCGAACGCCTGAAGTCGATCATGGAACGCCTGAAGATGCCGGAAGGCGAGGCCATCGAACATCCACTCGTTTCACGCTCGCTTGAATCGGCGCAGCGCAAGGTGGAAAGCCGCAATTTTGACATCCGCAAGCAATTACTTGAATACGATGATGTGGCCAACGATCAGCGCAAAGTCATCTACGCGCAACGCAATGAATTGCTCGAGACCGATGACATTACTGAGACCATTACGGCCATGCGTCAGGGTGTGTTGTACGACACCTTCCGCCGTTATGTGCCGGCTGACAGTGTCGAAGAGCAATGGGAGCTGCCCGCGCTTGAGAAGGAACTGGCCTCTGATTTGCAATTGCAGTTGCCGATTGTCGATTGGTTCAAGAATGAGCCGACGCTGGGCGACGATCCGATGCTGCAGCGCATTATCGAACAAGCTGATTCAGCCTACTTGGCCAAGGTCGATCTGGTCGGTGCCGAGAGTTTCCACCAGTTCGAGCGTAATGTGATGCTGCAGAATCTGGATACGCATTGGCGTGAGCACCTGGCTGCGCTGGATCACCTGCGTCAGGGCATTCATCTGCGCGGCTATGCGCAGAAAAATCCGAAGCAGGAATACAAGCGCGAAGCCTTTGAACTGTTCCAGATGTTGCTCGACAGTGTGCGGATCGAAGTGACACGGCTTTTGATGACCGTACAGATACGTGCCGAAGAGGTCGAAGAAACCACGCCACATGCCGCTGTGCAGAACGTGCAATATCACCATGCCGATTACGATGAGGCACTTGGCGGTGGCGATGATGAGGAACCGGGCAAGGTACAGCCGCTTCACGCCGGACCGAAGGTGGGTCGTAATGATCCTTGTCCGTGTGGTTCGGGTAAGAAGTACAAGCAGTGTCACGGTAAATTAAGCTAGACGAAAACGCTTTCAACACAGAGATCACGGAGGTACAGAGAACACGGAGTTTATGTTCTGTGTTTTTCTCGGTGATCTCTGTGTCTCTGTGTACTCCGTGTTGAAAGAGGTAAGAAATAATGCCTGTCAATTTCGCCA
Source organism: Betaproteobacteria bacterium (assembly GCA_031403915.1). Taxonomy (GTDB): domain Bacteria; phylum Pseudomonadota; class Gammaproteobacteria; order Burkholderiales; family Rhodocyclaceae; genus Propionivibrio. Next base: position 8,697 of record JANNGP010000094.1, on the reverse strand, counting down.
CCCCCGCTTCCGAAGCCCTGTTTCCTGTTGCCGGTGTTCGTCTCGGGTTGGCTGAGGCCGGAATCCGCAAGGCCAATCGCCGCGACCTGACACTGCTGGCGCTCGATCCGGGTTGCACGGCGGCCGGGGTGTTTACCCAGAATCGCTTTTGCGCAGCGCCGGTACAGCTTTGCCGCAGCCATCTGGATTCGGGCAAGGAGATTCGTGCGCTGGTTATCAATACCGGCATCGCCAATGCCGGTACGGGCGAACAAGGCATGCAAGCGGCGCAGGAAACCTGTGCGGCTGTTGGTCAACTGTTGGGTGTTGGTGCGGATCAGGTGTTGCCGTTCTCGACTGGCGTCATTCTTGAACCCTTGCCTGTCGACCGCTTGATTGCCGGTCTGCCGCGCTGTTTTGACGATCTCAAGGGCGATCACTGGCACGCTGCCGCACATGGCATTATGACCACCGATACCGTCGCCAAGGCGGCCTCACGACGCGTTGAAATCAACGGCAAGACAGTGACCATAACCGGCATCAGCAAAGGCGCCGGCATGATCCGCCCGAACATGGCGACCATGCTTGGCTTTGTCGCCACCGATGCTGGCATCGCCGAACCCTTGCTGCGGCAACTGGTGCGCGATGCGGCGGACGAGTCCTTCAACTGCATTACCGTCGATGGTGATACCTCGACCAACGATTCCTTCATCCTGATGGCTACCGGCAAGTCGGGTGCCGAATTTGCCGACGCCTCGGCACCGGGCTACGCCGCGCTGCGTGCCGCCGTAACTGGCGTGGCATTGGAGCTTGCACAGGCCATCATCCGCGACGGCGAGGGAGCAACCAAGTTTATTACCATCGCGGTTGAAGGCGGCAAGGATCGCGATGAGTGCAAGCGCGTCGGTTACGCCATCGGCCACTCGCCGCTGGTCAAGACCGCTTTCTTTGCCTCTGACCCCAACCTCGGCCGTATTCTCGCGGCCATTGGCTACGCCGACATTACCGAACTGGATGTCGACGGCGTACGGGTCTGGCTGGGCAGTGAAGGCGAAGAAGTGTTGGTGGCCGAGCAGGGCGGTCGCGCTGAGTCCTATCGCGAAGAGGATGGTTCGCGCATCATGAAGGCAGCTGAAATCAAGGTGCGCGTCGATCTGGGTCGCGGTACGGCCAGCGGCAAAGTCTATAGCTGTGATTTCTCGTATGAATATGTAAAAATCAACGCCGATTACCGGAGTTAGTGCAGCACACGCGGGATGCTCAGCGTAAATTCCGCAACCACCGCCTCAAATTGCGTCCCATCCTCAGCCGTCATCTGGAAGCTGCCATGCATGGTGCCGACCGGCGTATCCAGTTGGCAGCCGCTGGTGTATTCAAAGGTCTCACCCGGCTTGAGCAGCGGTTGCTGGCCGACTACGCCGAGGCCACGCACCTCCTGAATCCGTGAGTTGCCATCGGTAATTACCCAGTGGCGGGAAATCAATTGCGCCGGCACCGTACCGACATTCTCTATGGTGATGGTGTAAGCGAAAACGTAGCGTTCGCTGACCGGATCGGACTGGTCGGCAATGAAATGCTGAACCGCGCTTGCTGTGAGTTGATATTTTTTGCTTTCGGCCATGGGAATCGGAAGGGGTTGAGAAAGATAGGCATTGCACACGAAAGCGCCTGAACAGGCAAGGGCGATGTTGTGGTGTGACAATTTTCGTCAGTCAGTGCCCTTGGTGGTTACTTTTAAAGGGCAGGGGTGGTCAGTGAAGCTTGTTCCTGCTGAGACTTGCGCTTGGCACGAAACTTGATTAGTCTATGTTCAACGGGTCATCCGTTGCACACACTGGAAGGAGTTCAATACCATGAAAAAGCTGCAAAAGGGTTTTACCCTGATCGAACTGATGATCGTCGTGGCGATTATCGGCATTCTGGCCGCCATCGCCATTCCACAATTCAGCGAGTACACCAAGAAGGGTGAAGACAAGGCAGCGCAAGCTGATCTGCGCAATTTGATCACCACCGCCATCGTCAAGTCGGCGACGCCGTAATCGCGCATTCGTTTATCTGTTCTAAGGAGATTTCCCAAATGAAAAAGATCATTCTCGCTTCGTTATTGGTGCTGCTCGGCTCGTCTGTTTATGCGGCCGATGCATGCATTCCGGGCGGTGCCCGTCAACTAGTCCCAGGTTCTGCTACCAGTTTTATTCGTGAGGGTTTTAATCCGGTATGTTCCTCAAACACTACCATGGTATACACCGATGATGCGGCAAACCAAAAGCTCATTGGTGGTTCTGCCTCAATCAAGGGCTCGACTTCTTTTGCCGGATCGACCCTCGGGGGTGCAGTCAAATCTGCTGTTGATTGTACTAACAAATCCTGCGGCGGCACTCAGGCGGCCACCCAAGCGGCAGCGGCCATGGTTATTGCCAGCGGTCTCGGCACCTGATCCTTGTTTCTTGTCTGCAAGGCGCGCCTGAGGAGGCGCGCCTTTTTTGTGTGCACTGCGGGAGTGTTTTGATGTGGTGGCCTTTTTCTCTCTCAGCCTGGCGTGCCGGATTGCGCAGCCGTGGTGTTCAAGGGGTGCTGATTTTAGGTGTTGTGCTGATGGGCGCTGCCTATCTGTCGGCCTTGTTCTCGCCACGGCAGCCGCGCACGGTATCGCTGGATGTCGGGCTGTCCGGACTGCGGGTGTCGCTGATCCTGTTTGCCCTGTTCTGGGTTCAGGAGTTGGTCGGCCGCGAGATTGAGCGGCGCAGCGTACTGTTCGCATTGACCTATCCTATCCCGCGTAGCCACTATCTCCTTGGTCGTTATTTTGGCGTGCTGGGGCTCGTGGCCTTGGCTTCGCTGTTGCTGGGACTGCTTCTCTGGGTAGTGGTGCTTTTTACCGGCACCCACTATGATCAGGCTTTCCCTGTGGCGCTTGGCTTGCCTTTCTGGTCGACAGTATTCGGCTTATGGGTCGATGCGGCCGTGGTCGCTGCCTTTGCGCTTTGGGTGTCGACGTTCTCGACCGTGCCGATGTTGCCGCTGGCACTTGGCCTCGCTTTTGCCGTCGGCGGTAAGAGTCTCGGAGCGGTAGCTGAGTATCTGGCACGTGGTGCTGACGGCGATTTTGAATTGATGCGTTTTGCCCCGGTTATCAACGCCGTCCAGTGGCTGTTGCCCGATCTGTCGCGTCTGGACTGGCGTGCCTGGCCGATGTATGGACTGGCGCCGGATGGAAAGGCAATGGTCTTGGGGCTGGTCATGGCGGCGAGCTATGCCGCACTGCTGTTAGTTCTGGCGGTGATCAGTTTCAGCCGCCGTGAATTTCAATAGCTGGCCAGACGTGATGGTGACAGGGATGTTACGGTGGCGGGTAGCGGCGTTACTTCTGACGATCGTGTTTGTTGCATCGGTGGAGAATCTTAAGCCGACACCGAGACAAAGCGTCTCGGCGGAGATTCAGATCGCCCTCCCGCTGTTTGCGCAAGTGGCGGTTACGCTGGGTGACCGCAATCTCGCAGCCAACATCGCCTACATCCGCGCGCTGGTGGTTGTGCCCGACAAGATGCTCCCCGAGGAATTTGCCATTCTAGGCAAGGTACAGAAGGATGTCTCTTGGCTCAATCCGGCGCATGAGGACAACTACTACACAGCGTTTGCTATTCTGCCGAACTATGGCGAAGTAGATGCCGCGCAGACAATTCTGGCTCGAGCCAGTCGTACACGTTTCTACGATTACCAGCCGTCTTTCTTTTACGCCTTCAATCTCTATTTTCTCAAGCATGACCCTGCTGCTGCTGCAGAATGGTTGCAGAAGGCTGCTGAAAAACTAACTGATGACGACCAACGCCTGATCATGCAGAATATTGCGGCACGCTGGGTCGATAGGGCGGAAGACCTGAATTTGGCGATTCAGGTGGTGGAGGCGATGGCCAAGCAGGCTAGGCGCAAGGACTTTCGCTCCTACCTGGAAACGCGTGCGAGGCGTTTGCAGATGTTGCAGCAGTTGCGCGCCGCCGATGCGAAGTTTCGCGAGAAAACAGGTCGAACACCAGTGCGCCTAGAGGAGTTAGTAATTTCCGGCTTGCTGCCTGCGCTGCCACAGGACCCGTTCGGTTTTGGTTTCGAATTCGACAAGCGGGGTATTATCATGCTACGTACATCTCCACCAAAATTATGACAGCGGCCATCGAAATTCACGAGTTGCGCAAGACCTATCCTCGGCGATGGGCGTCCCCGGCCGTGGAGGCGCTCAAGGGTATTTCGCTGAACATCGCGGAGGGTGAGGTGTTCGGCTTTGTCGGGCCCAATGGTGCGGGGAAGAGCACGGCGATCAAAATTCTCATCGGTGCGATGAAGCCCAGTACTGGTTATGCGCGCCTGTTCGGAATTGATGCGAAGTTGCCGGAGGCGCGTCGCGGCCTTGGTTTTGTTCCGGAGAACCCCAGTCTGCAAGAGCACCTGACCCCGTATGAGATTCTGCTCATGGGCATGCGTCTGCATCGTGCCAAGGTTGGCGACGAGCGCCGGCACTGTATGGCTTGGCTGGACCGTTTCGACCTTGCCACGTTTGCCAACGTGCCCTTGCGCGGATTCTCCAAGGGAATGATGCAGCGTACCGTGCTGGCCCATGCGCTTGCGATCAAGCCACGGCTGCTCATTCTGGATGAGCCGCTTTCGGGGCTTGATCCGATAGGGCGCAAAGATGTGGTTGATATTCTCGACGAGTTTCAGCGCGCCGGCGGCACGCTGTTTTTCTCATCGCACGTGCTGCACGATGTCGAGGCGATTGCCGATCGTTTTGGATTGATCCACCGCGGGCAATTGCTGACCATCCGATCGCCGCAGGAACTGGCGGCGGATCAGGCGGATTGTTATGTACTGCGTTATCGCAGTAGTGCGCCTGTTGCGGCGAGCGAAGAAGTACGCGCTGGTTTGCATGTGCGCGAAGCCAGCGCAGCTGAGCTGGCTGCAGTAATTGCCGAGGTGCAGGCCAGTGGTGGGACGGTTCAGGATGTCCATCCGAAAGTTTCGCTTGAGACGGTGTTCTTCAGAACCATCGCCTCGTCTCCGGACAGTCATGCGTGAAAAATTCCGAGGCTGATTGGCAGCGACTGAAAAATATCCTGATTCTGCTGCTGGTATTCGCCTTTTGTCTCTATCTGCCGACTCTGTTTCATGGAGCTTTTGCCGATGACGATGTTTATTTGGCTTTTGCCAATCACTTTCTTCGAGAGTCTCACTGGTCCGATTTGTATCAGTTCTTTCTACGGCCGGCGAATCCACTTGAGTTTCTGCCGCTGCGCGATTTGAGTTACTGGCTCGACTTTCGTCTATTTGGTGATGAACTCAACGGTTTTCACGCTACCAATCTTCTCTGGTATGTCGCGTCGGCTTGGGCTGCTTTCGGGCTATTTCGTCAAATGATTTTTTTCTGCAAGCCGACTTGGGCAGCGAGAGCCAATGTTCTTTCGCTCTGTGGTGTGCTGCTCTTCGTGGCACATCCGGCTCACGTCGAGGCAGCAGCGTGGATTTCCTCACGCAAGGATTTGATTGCCGGAACACTCGTCCTTTTTTCTGCCGCCGTGCTGGCGAAAGCGTTGCGTTATGATTGGCCTTGGCGTTCAATGGGAGTGGCTGCACTGTTGTTTTTTGCGGCCTGTTTTGGCAAGGCCGCAGCCATGACCGGTGTCCTGTTTGCCTCTGTCTTGATCGGAGTGGGTTGGAGGGGGGCGCCTGACATTGCCCGGGCTCGGAAAGCTTCTTGTTTGTTGCTCTTCTGGATATTGTTTGCTGCAGTGTTCCTGATTCACTTGAAAGTAGGTGAAAATAGCGGTATCCGTATCGAAAACTTCCCTGGTGTGTTCGCGATCATTGAACGCGCATCGCGAACAGTCGGCTCACTGCTCGGGATTTTGCTGTTCCCATACCCTATGCATTTTTACTACGACGTTTATCAAGTCGGGGATTGGCACTGGCTGGTCAGTATGAGCTTTACACTGCTTTTACTTGCCGCACTGTGGGTGTTGTCACACAGGCGTTCGCTTTGGGCGTTTGGCATCATTTTGGTGTTTTCCCCCTTGATTATCTATTTACAGTTTGTGCCATTTAAGACCTGGTCTCTGGCTAGCGAACGCTTTGTGTTTGTTTCAGTCGCTGGATTATCGCTGGGACTGATTGATCTGTTAGGACGTATCGATAACACAAAAAAAATTATCGTGATGGTGCTCGTGATTGTTTTGCCCTGCGCGGCAACTGTATGGTCTCGAATCGGTGAGTGGGGCGATCTTCCTGTCAATTTGATTTTGCGTGAATACGAACTTCAACCTAGCTTTCACAATGCCATACGGGACCAGATTGTAATTGGTTTGCTGCCCCAAAGGCACTATGACCAAGCCAATGCACTGGCCGGGCAGTTACAACGCCCCTACGTCTCAGAGGCGCTGCTTGCGCTGGTTGTTACAGAAGAGTCTTACCAACGGATGCATGGTGCGCGTTCAGATAAATCGGGAGGGGAAGATGCCGTTCTTAGACAGAATTTTTGCGAAGCGGCGGATAGGCTTCGAGCTGCTACTCGTAATTTACGTGTGCATCTAAAAGATGAGCCGGATGTCTCGTACTTTAATATTCGCGACTCTCTAGATTACGCACTCAGATTTAGTTATGGGGATGCGAGAGTTATGTGCTCCAGCGATAATTGAACCGCTGACCATGGGGTACCCTGATTGTGCAAGGATAAATTGTCGGTAGTGTCTATTGGGTCAGAAAATACCAAAACAGACCGATGCGGTAGTCGAATGTCAGGGCATGAATAAGCATTAGTCCGGTGATCAATGCGATCACAATGGGTGTTGGGATGGTAATTTTAGTTTCTGTCTGAAACGGTTTCTGGCTAATCAGGTAAGCCATCGAGATTGCCAGATAAATCAGATGTTCCAGATGGTAGAGGGTGGCGTCGAACATCCCGGTAAACAGAATGTAAACGACACCGGCCAGAGCGGTTGGATCGTTGAGTTTCCGATGAGCAACAATTGGCCTAAGTGTTGATCGGTAAAAGAAGACAGTCAATAAGCTCATCCCTACAAGCCCCCAGTCGCAAATGCTCTGGATAATGATGTTGTGGGCCTGGATGTGTTTGACCTGTCCTGGGAGTTTAATCACAGCACCATATAAGGTCTGCAAGCGGGCGTAGCCGTTGCCACCAACGCCGGTCCAGAGTCGATCAATTGCATTCAAAGCGGAGAGCGTAGATTCCCATATGACCAATCTGGATGAAAACAGAGTATTGGCAGTAACCTCCCCAAGAGAGCTTAACTGCTGGCCACCGAGTAGTGTTGGTAGAACACCAGCAACCTTGGGGAAGGCGGGAGGCGGGATTTGCGCGAGCGCGAGGCCTGTGACAGTGTCAATGAGCAAAGTTTTTGTCCAGTCCCGGTAGCTGTAGATGAAGATCGCTATGCAGCAGACCCAGGCGAGAATGGAAGCGCGAGTGCCTGACCAGAACACCAATGCCAGGCCGAGGATTCGGCTAAGGCGGAAAAAAACTGCGACCCATCCGGTCAACTCATTTTTTGCGAACAGGAGGATCGTCAGAAATCCGACACTTAACCCAAGGTGCCGGATGTGTCCGAAAATCGGCGGATAGTGCCAATGTAAATACCACTCTGCCTCCATATACATAGTTAGTAGCAAGTTGATAACACAAAGTGCAGCACCTACCCGGATCGCTTGAAAGGCCAGCGGGTATTCCCTGAAAACCTGCGCCATGAGCAGGGTGGCGAGCGGCAGGATGAACCAGTGCGAGTCCATCGCCAGAGCCGGCAGGAACTCGCCGGAGCGGGCATCTGCAAACACCACCCATCCCACAAATAAGCAGAAAAGGAACAAGGATTGCGGCGAGACAGCAAGCTTATACTGGGTGGCTAGGACAACGAGGTAGGTTGCCAGAGCAAAAAAGAGTGGAGTCGCTAAGCCATTGAACAGGATGCGCGAGTGGCTGGCCCAGGAAAACCAGAGCAGGGCAAAGAGGCCAAATACCATAAGCGCTTGCCGACAGGCAGGCCAGCTCAAAAATTTCATCTGTATTGGAGGAAAAGGGGTTTTGATCGGGAGGTGGGTAATGGCTGAGTCGCCTTGATTTTACCCGAACTCTGTGGGAATCACCGCCCGTAAAACCGTCTGTGTCTCGCCTTGACGTGTCCGATTCGAGAACCACCAAATCGCCCCCTTCTTGATCGACCAGTCGGCTTCCGTGCCGGACAATAGCAGGGCAGCCGCTTGACCCAGTGTGGGTTGGTGCCCGACCACCAGTACAGCGCTATTCCCTTTGCCTTCTTTGCCACCATCCGGCCAGCCGATGGACGACAGGAGGTTCGCGACATTGCCGTCGGTGCTTAATCGTTTATCGGTTTCAAATGACAGGCCGAGCGCCTGCGCGGTTTGCTGGCAGCGCAGTGCCGGGCTGGCTACTATGCGCAGGTTTTTTGGCGCGTGTTTGTTGAGCCACCCGGCCATGTGCTGCGCCTGTTTTTCACCGCGTTGGGTCAGCTTGCGTTTGAGGTCGGGAATGCCGTCTTCGGCCTCGGCGTGCCGCCACAATAATAGATCCATGCGCGTTTCTTCTGACAAAGGGGGCATGGTAGGCGGGGATTGTTTCAAGGGTATTTCCTCAAGCGAACATCAGAGGTCGTAGCAGCGCAGTTTCTCGACATCCGGAATCTTGATCTTGCGGCCTTCAAC
>JANNGP010000093.1:0-40873 GCA_031403915.1 Betaproteobacteria bacterium | reverse complement strand
GTCGGCCAGAGAGATTCGCGGTGTCATGGCGCACGAACTGGCCCATGTACGCCACCGCGACATTCTCATCTCGACGATCTCGGCCACTATGGCCGGCGCTATTTCGGCACTGGCTAATTTCGCCATGATTTTCGGTGGGCGGGATTCGGAAGGCCGTCCGGGAAACCCGATAGCCACAATCGCCGTCGCCCTGCTCGCACCACTGGCTGCGGCACTTATCCAGATGGCTATTTCAAGATCGCGTGAATACGAAGCGGATCGCGGCGGCGCAGAGATTTGTGGAGACCCGAATGCGCTGGCCGATGCGTTGGCTAAAATAGATGCCTACGCGCGCGGCATCCCCATGCCGGTCGCCGAAGCGCACCCGGCCACCGCGCAAATGATGATCATGAACCCGCTCTCCGGCGGTGGCATCGCCGGCCTGTTTAGCACCCACCCGGCAACAGAGGAAAGGGTCGCCAGACTGAGAGGCATGGCGCGCAGTTAGCGCTTCTGTGGCGTCTTGCTGTTGAAAAGATCACGTAATAGATCAGCCAGCCGGTAACCGGCCTGCGCAACGCGCCGGTTAGCGATCTCTCTGGCGTTTTCAAAAAACTCGGGGCTGATCGTGAGTTCACTCCCCTTGCCCGGCGGGTACGCACTGCTTCCCGCCAATTGCCAGCTTTCATTAATCCATTCGTCCGGTTCGGAAGGCGCGGGTCTGGGATACACGGCGCTTAATGCACGACAGGCCGTATTCAGACGTTCGCCGCGCAGCCAGGACGGGCCGGGCAGGCTGTCCCAGAACGCATGAAGGGTAATCTGCGGCTTGCGCGCATCGAAGGGATTGTCGATCAGGACGGCGTTGCCGAGCTTGTCCCATTTGCCCGCCGCGTCAAGTCGCGCCGAGGTGTGCAGGGGCTGGTGGGCATCGCCGACGAGATGAATGAGCCAAGGCAGCGCATAGGCCTTCGCTGCGATGTCTGCGCGTGGGTCGGCCAGTTGCGCGGCGAGCGAAACGAGTTGCTTGTCGATCTGGCCGGAAATCGGCGCCGCCTGCACGCTGGTGGGCGGGTTAAGCGGACGGTTGATGTAATGCCAGTCGCGTCGCCGTTCCATATCGGGAAAACCGGGCAGCGCCGGTGTTGCCGCGTCAAGGCCGGCGCTGTAGAAGCGCGGGTCGTTGCGGATGTCGTCCGGCCAGATTGAAGCTTCGATGAAGGCGGCGCGTTCCGGGTCGCGTGCTTCGTCTTCGCCGGCACGCTTGAGCCAGCGATCAAAGTCGGGGTGGGCGCGCAGCAGGCGACCCGCTTCGGCGCGCGCAGCTGGATTAAGATTGTCCCAGGCAATATGCGCGACCAACCGGTGCCCGGCCGAGTTCCACGCAACGGCCGGCAAAGGAAGGAGCAGCAATAGGGCAAAAGAAAGCAGAGCTGTGCTGCAGTGAGCAAAAGTAAGCGCTGAAAGTTTATCGGTCAAGCGCAATGTCCTCCAGCGACACAGGATCATTGAGGGGTTCAAGATGGGTGAGCACGGTCGTGTGCGGCAGGGCATGACGAATATCGCTTTCCAGCCGTTCGGCCAGTTCATGGCCTTTGTGGATCGTCCAGTCGCCAGGTACCAGCACATGCAGTTCAATAAAACGGCGGGATCCGGATTCGCGCGTACGCAAAGCATGATGTTCAATGCCCTGCTCACGATAGCGTGCAAGCACAGTCAGAACCAAAGCATGTTCATGCGCTGGCAACGCAACATCCATCAAGCCTTGTGCAGAGCGACGTACCAGACGCCAGCCTGTCCACACGATATTGGCTGCAACCAGCAGGGCAAGTACCGGATCAAGCCACAACCAGCCGGTAAAATAAACAGCAGCAACGCCAACGATGACACCGACAGAGGTCCACACGTCAGTCATCAGATGATGCCCGTCAGCCTCAAGTGTCAAGGAGCGATACTTTGCTCCGGCAGCTAGCAAGACACGAGCAGTCAGCAAATTGACGAGCGACGCAATGATCGACACGGCCAGGCCAAAACCCAGTTGCTCGAGGGCTTGCGGGCGCAGCAGGCGTTCAACAGCAGCGACGCCGATAGCAAGCGCGGCAAACAGAATGAGCAAGCCCTCAAAGCCGGCAGAAAAATATTCAGCTTTGCCGTGACCGTAAGCGTGATCATCATCGGCAGGTTGCTCGGCAATCGTTATCATAGCCAGAGCCATCAATGCGCCGGCGAGATTGACAACCGATTCAAGCGCGTCTGAGAGCAGGCCGACCGAACCGGTCGCCCACCAAGCGACAGCTTTCAGCACAATAGTCGCAATAGCGGCAGCAATCGAAAGCCACGCATAGCGTTTTAAAGAGAAGGAACTCATACATGCATTATGGCCGGCGAAAGCCGATCTTGTCATCATCATGTTAAACTCGAAAAACCTATGATTATCAAGAATCCCAGACTTGTCCTCTTCATCACCAACTAAGCCTTTATCCTCCGCAGCACAACGAAGCGTGCGCGTGCGTAAAGCGGCGGTATGTCCTGACCTTCAAGCGCTGGCGCCCGACTCGCTGGGCTGGAGCCTGCTGCTGGCGGCGCGTGTGCTGGCTTCGGTGAATGCGGGAAAGAGCCTGAGCGAAGCGCTGCTTGGTCTGGCCAAAGAACCGCAAGTTGCACGTGCTGCAGCACAAGACATCGCCTATGGCGTGTTGCGCCAATACGGGTATGGCGAATTCATGCTCGGCCGCTTGATGAGCAAACCACTGACCCATGGCGAAACGCAGGCGCTACTGCTGTCAGCGCTGTATCGTCTGGAAACCCGGCCCGAATCCACGCCGATGGTTGTCGATCAGGCCGTGGCCGCGGCCGGGGAGCTGGCCGGCGGTGCCTTCAAAGGGTTGGTCAATGGCGTGCTGCGCAATTACTTGCGCCAGCGTGACGTGCTGCTTGACGCCGTAAGCAAGGACGACGTGGCGACGCAAAGGCATCCGGCATGGTGGCTGACCAGGCTGCGTAGAGCCTACAACGATAACTGGCAGGAAATCGTCGTGACCGGTAACACCCCGCCGCCAATGACCTTGCGCGTCAATCAACGGCGCACCACGGTGGCTGACTATAGGGCGAAACTTCAAGCTACGGGCTTCGATGCACGCCCGGCAGGACGCGACGGTCTGATATTGCAAAACCCGGTTGGTGTTGAGCTGCTGCCGGGCTTTTTTGATGGTTTGGTTTCCGTGCAGGATGCCGGCGCACAGCGCGCTGCTGGATTGCTTGCGCCTGCCGCGGGGAAGCGTGTGCTCGATGCCTGTGCTGCGCCCGGTGGAAAAACAGCACACCTGCTCGAAGCCGCCGATCTCGATCTGCTGGCGCTGGATATTGATGCAGGACGCACAAAACGCATCGAAGAAAACCTGCAACGCTTGGGTTTGCGCGCAAGGGTGCAAGTGGGTGACTGTATTGAAACGGCGCGTTGGTGGGATGGCCGTCCTTTTGACGCCATCCTGGCCGATGTGCCCTGCTCGGCCTCCGGTGTGGTGCGGCGGCACCCGGACATCAAGCACCTGCGGCGAGAAAGCGACATTCGACGCTTCGTGCACACGCAAGCCGCCATTCTCGACGCACTGTGGCCGCTGCTAGCGCCCGGCGGCAAGCTTTTATATGCCACCTGTTCGGTATTTCCGGAAGAGAATGCTGGGCAGATCGATGCCTTTCTAGTGCGCCAGGCCGGTGTCGAGCGTGTGCTTGAAGAGCAACTGTTACCCCGGAACGATAACGATGGTTTTTACTATGCGTTGTTGCACAAAACTGCTTAGAACAATTGCCTGTGGCGCGCTTCTGCTGCTGGCCGCCAGTATTGCGCAAGCAACGGACATCAGCGTGCGCAACCCGCATTTGGTGGCGACTGAAGACGGGTACAACCTGGAGGCCGACGTTAACATCAACTTCAATGCGCGGCTTGAGGATGCGGTCAACAAAGGCGTCGTGCTGTATTTTGCGGCTGATTTCGAGCTGACGCGTGCGCGTTGGTACTGGTTTGATGAGCAGATCATCCGTCGCAGCCGGATCGTTCAGCTGTCCTATCATGCATTGACGCGTCAATATCGCTTGTCCACGGGCGCGCTGCACCAGAGCTACAGCAGTCTGGACGAGACCTTGCGTGTCTTGTCACGCCTGCGCAACTGGCAGGTGCTGGACAAGGGAGAGGTCAAAGCCGACCTGAACTACCTCGCGGCGACGCGCGTGAGGCTTGATTTGACCCAAATGGCCAAGACCTTCCAGGTTAGCGCGCTGGCCAACAAAGACTGGAATCTGTCGTCGGACTGGCAACGCTGGACTTTCACACCCACTGAAATAGCGCATCCCGCAACTTCTGCGCCCGCATCGGGCGCCGCTTCGATTGCAGCGCCCGTGACCGTGCTGCCTGTCGTCCCCGTCGGGGGTGATGTCAAATGAAAAAGCTCATCATCGTCGCCGCATCGTTTGGCGGAATTTTGTTGTTCTTGCTGGCCTCGGCCAGTGCCAATACCGCACTGTTTGCCCGTCATTACCCCTGGCTGCTCGGGCTGAACGCGATTGTGGCGTTGTCCCTATTCGCCCTCATCGTGTGGCAGGTGCGCGACCTGTGGCACGAACATCAGGCCAAAGTATTTGGCTCCCGACTTAAACTGCGCCTGATGCTCATGTTCGGCCTCATGTCCGTGCTACCGGGCATGTTGATTTATGCCGTGTCGGTACAGTTTGTCACCAAGAGTATTGAAACCTGGTTTGACGTGCGCGTAGAAAAAGCACTCGAATCCGGGCTTAATCTCGGGCGCGAAGCACTGGATTCGCTGCGCGGTGATCTGAGCGAGAAGGCGCGAGTCATGGCACTTGATCTGAGCGAACGACCTGAGTCGCAGCGCCGCTTTGCCCTCGGCAGATTGCGCGAACAGGCCGGCGTCCAGTCGGTCGCTCTGTTTGCCACCAATGGCCAGTTGCTGGTTACGGCAACCAGCGAACTCTCAGTACTCATGCCAGCACAACCAAGCACCGAACAGATCAGCCGCGTACGCAGCGGCCGGACGCTCAGCGAGATTGACAATCCCTCGGGGAAAGATCTGCAGCTACGGGTTCTGGCGCCTGTTTCACCTAACGGGTTGGGCATGGAAATCCGGATCCTGCAGTTAACGCAGACGGTGCCTCCCGGATTGGCGCAGAACGCAGAACGGGTGCAGAGCGTTTATCGCGATTATCAGGAACTTTCGCTGGGGCGGGAGGGGTTGACGCGTATCTATGCCATGACGCTGACCTTGACCGTATTGCTGGCACTATTTGCCGCCATTGCCATGGCCTTTGTGCTGGCGCGCCGGCTTTCCGCCCCGCTGTCGATACTTGCCGAGGGAACGCAGGCGGTAGCGGCGGGTGACTTTACCCCGCGTCAGGCGATCTACAGCCGTGACGAATTGGGTGTATTGACACAGTCGTTTAATCAAATGACACGTCAGCTAAACGACGCGCGTCGCGACACCGAGCGCCACCGCGGCGAAGTCGAATCAGCGCGAGCCTACCTGGAATTGATCCTGGCCAATTTATCTGCAGGCGTACTCGTTTTTGATCGCGATTTTGTATTGCGCACGGTCAACGAAGGGGCTCAAACCATTCTTGATGATGACTTTATCGGCCTCATGAATGTGGCAGTTGAAGCCTGGCCGCGCGAGCAGACTTTTGGACAGGCAGTCCGGAATGCCTTTGCTGAACATGAAAGAAAAGAATGGCAGACGCAGATTGAACTTGAACGCCCCGGTGGCTTGCCGCAAATACTGTTGTTGCGCGGAACCCAGTTATCCGAAGGCGGCAGTGGCGGGCGGGTCGTAGTTTTTGATGATGTTACCCGGCTGGTTGCGGCGCAGAGGAGTGCTGCCTGGGGAGAAGTGGCACGGCGTCTGGCGCACGAAATCAAGAATCCGTTGACCCCGATTCAGCTTTCGGCGGAGCGACTGCAGGTCAAGTTTGCCGACAAGCTGAGTGGCGGCGATGCTGAAATGCTGAATCGTTCGACGCAGACCATCATCAATCAGGTGCAGGCCATGAAGCGCATGGTCAACGAGTTTTCCGACTATGCGCGCATGCCTGCCCCCGAACTGACGACATTGGATCTCAATGCCCTGATTAACGAGGTTCTTGGCTTGTATGAGACATCGCGCGCCGAAGTGAACATTGCGCTGGCCCCTGAGTTGCCGGCCGTGTGTGGCGACGCATCACAGTTGCGGCAAATCATCCACAATCTTTTGCGCAATGCCGAGGATGCTCAAGAAGGTGACGAAAATGCACAGATTGGCATTGCTACACGCCAAATTGACGGGATGGCAGAGCTGTCGGTGACCGATTGCGGCCCGGGGTTTCCGCCCGAGATGATGGCCCGTGTTTTTGAGCCCTATGTTACGACGAAACCGCGCGGCACCGGTTTGGGTCTGGCCATCGTCAAGAAGATAGTCGATGAGCATCTGGGGCGTATCCGAATCAACAACCGACTGCCGACCGGAGCCGAGGTCAGTATCCGGCTGCCGCTGGCTCAGCAGCTAAATAACACAACAGAATCGACTGATTCTATGACAATTCAAAGCGAGACCTAACTATGGCGCAAATACTGGTCGTCGACGACGAAATGGGCATCCGCGAGTTGCTCTCGGAAATTCTGGCTGATGAGGGGCACAGCGTCTCGCTGGCCGAGAACGCGGCGGCAGCCCGCATGAGCCGGAGCGAAAAACGTCCGGATCTGGTTCTGCTGGATATCTGGATGCCCGATACGGACGGCATCTCGCTGCTCAAGGAATGGTCGGCGGCGGGTTTGCTGACCATGCCAGTGATCATGATGTCCGGTCATGGAACAATAGACAGTGCTGTCGAAGCCACACGTATTGGTGCCATCGATTTTCTCGAAAAGCCCATAGCGCTGCAAAAGCTGCTGGCCACCGTCAAGAAGGCGCTCAAGCATGCGGTCGCTCCACAAAAGCCGCCGTTGACTCTGGATGCTTTTGCCCGCTCGCCGCTGCTCAAGGATCTCAAGAAACGCCTGGAGCAGGCGGCGGCTAAAACACCCGTTCTATTGCTTAAAAGCGCGTCCGGCAGCATTGCAGAAATATGCGCGCGCACCTTGCAGACGCCGAAAACGCCCTGGCTGGATCTTTCAGCATCCAGCGCGCCTTTGACACAGGAAATGCTGGAAAACGCCGGCGGCGGAATCCTCTTCATTTCAGATCTCATGCTGCTCGGAAAGCTGCAGCAGAGGAATCTTGTCTATGCCTTGGAACGCCTGGAAAAAAACAACCTTCAACTGGTCGCTGCGTCGACACGTTCGCTTTCAGCGCTCAGCGAGGCCGGCTGGGATCCTTCTTTGGTAGCACGTTTGGGCGAAGTGTGGGTGGCCTTGCCGCAATTGTCAGGCCATGCCGATGATGTGCCGGAAATCGCCACATTGGTGCTGACTCATCTGGTTGAACGCAGTGAAGTGCCGCCGCGGAATTTCTCGAGTGGCGCGCTGAATGCATTGCGATTACATCACTGGCAGGGTGAATGGGCCGAGTTGCTGATGACAGTCAAAAATCTTGCGCTTTCAGCACTCGAAGACGAGATTACACTCGAAGACGTGGCCAGTGTTCTGCAGCGGGATGACAGCGAGACACCCAAGCCCCCACTGGCACTGCCCTTCTTTGAACAACCTTTGCGCGATGCCCGCGAGGCTTTTGAGCGGCTTTACTTTGAACATCATCTGAAAAGCGAGCGCGGCAATATGACGCGAGTTGCTGACAAAACCGGCCTTGAACGAACCCATCTGTACCGAAAGCTGAAGCAACTGGGTTTGAATCTTGGGCGACGGAACGACGAAGTGTTGTGATTCCAGTTTCAACCCAATCCTGTCTTTGTCCCCCAGGGGGATTTGCTCTGCATTTCCTTCGGTCACCTTCGGGGCATCGACTTCGCCTTGCCGTGCTAATTGCACTGTCTAAGGCTCGTCTTCGTGACACCATTGATTTGGAAATGGAATAAGACGTTCTTGCCCGGTAGCGCAAAGAGACCTTTCCGGCGGATAATCGCCCTTTGCCTATTCGCTGGTATTTCAAGTGACACGACCCCGTAACGACAACTTTTTGCGTGCCCTGCTCAAGGAGCCAACCGACCACACCCCCGTCTGGCTGATGCGACAGGCCGGCCGCTACTTGCCTGAATACTGTGAAACACGCAAACGCGCCGGCAGTTTCCTGCACTTGTGCAAGAGCCCGGCCATGGCGTGTGAAGTCACGCTGCAGCCCCTTTCCCGCTACGACCTCGATGCCGCCATCCTGTTTTCTGACATTCTGACCGTGCCGGATGCCATGGGTCTGGGACTGTATTTCACCGAAGGCGAAGGCCCCAAATTCGAACGCCCGCTACGCGAAGAGTGGGCGATACGTGATCTGACGGCGCCCGATCCTTATGACCATCTGCGCTACGTGACGGACGGCGTTTCCGAAATCCGTCGCGCGTTGGATAACTCAGTCCCGTTAATCGGCTTTGCCGGCAGCCCCTACACGCTCGCCTGCTACATGGTTGAAGGGGCTTCGAGCAGCGACTACCGACACGTCAAGACCATGCTCTACGAGCGGCCGGACCTATTGCATCGCATTCTGTCGGTGACCGCAGACGCGGTAACGGCCTACCTGAATGCCCAGATTGAGTCGGGTGCTCAGGCGGTGATGATTTTTGATTCCTGGGGTGGTGGTCTGTCGGCGGCGGCCTATCAGGAGTTTTCGCTGCACTACATGCAGCGCATCGTCGCTGGCTTGATCAAGGAAAAAGACGGCGAACGCATTCCTTCAATTGTGTTCACCAAAGGCGGCGGTCTGTGGCTTGAATCCATTGCCGATATCGGTTGCGACGCCCTCGGGCTCGACTGGACGATCGATATTGGCGAAGCGCGACGGCGCGTGGGCGACCAGGTTGCGTTGCAGGGCAACCTTGATCCCAATGTGCTTTTTGCCTCGTCCGACACCATTGTACTGGAGACAAAAAAGGTTCTTGACAGCTACCATCGTGAAGGTGGAAGCCATACCGGACACGTCTTTAATTTAGGGCACGGGATCTCACAATTTACCCCGCCGGAGCATGTGACAGCCTTGGTTGACACGGTGCATGAACACAGCAAGACCCTGCGCCAGACGTAAAAAGAATTCCAACATTCGTGTTGACTTATGCACAGAAATGGGCAGCTTGTAACCAAATGTTCACAAGTCCGTTAAGAATCAGGGGCTTGTTTGTAAGCTATTGATTTGTAATGATATAAAATGTGCTCTCTTTTGTGGCACCGAATTAAAACACCTTGTAGAGAGGGGTGTTGAGGCTTGCGAAGCGAATTGACCCACAGACTTATCCACAGAAAATGTGCACAACTGCGAATACGTAAATAAGTTAATGAGTTACAGCGTTTTCGCAGAAGTGACGAGAGTATATATCCCTAACTAAGCGGCGCTAAATCTGCCTTTCGTCATACTTCTATATCCAACGTAATAGACTGGTTTGAATGCAAATCGTACGCGTCGCGCTCGACCTTCCGCTGCACCGGTTTTTTGATTACCTCGTTCCCGAGGGCGAAAGTCTTTCAGCGCTTGATATCGGATTACGCGTGAGTGTTCCCTTCGGTCGTAGCGCCCGGATCGGTGTCATCGTTGAACTGCCGGAGAGTAGCGATTTTCCTCTTGCGCAACTTAAACCAATTGATGCGGTGCTGCGCGACTTGCCGGCATTGCCGGCAGACTGGTTCCGTCTGAGCGAATTTTGCGCCGCTTACTATCAGGTGCCGCTGGGTGAAGTCATGTTGTCGACGCTGCCCGCCGGTCTGCGCCGTATCAATCCACCCAAGGCCAGAACACGGCCTCCGGCACAGACGGTTCCGCCGGCACAAGCGTCGCCGCAACTCACGGCAGAGCAGCAGGCGGCGCTGGCCGCCATCGAGCAAGACAGCACGGGTTTTAAAGCCTACCTGCTGCACGGTGTGACCGGCAGCGGCAAAACAGAAGTCTATCTGCGTCTGGTTGAACGAGCGCTGGCCGCCGGCCGGCAGGTGTTGCTACTGGTGCCCGAAATCAACCTCACGCCGCAGCTTGAAGCCCGTGTTGCCGCGCGTTTCCCGGCGGCCAATCTGGTCAGCCTGCATAGCGAACTGACTGAAGCGGCACGCACACGCAACTGGCGCGCTGCCTTTGAAGGCCGCGCACGTATCGTGCTCGGTACGCGCTTGGCCATCTTCACCCCGCTGCCCGATCTTGGCCTGATTGTGGTCGACGAAGAGCACGACGCCTCATTCAAGCAACAGGATGGCATGCGCTACTCGGCACGCGACGTCGCCGTCTTTCGTGCCCGCGAACGCGGCGTTCCGATAGTCCTCGGCTCGGCCACCCCCTCGCTGGAAAGCTGGGCGAATGCGACCGATAGTCGTACGCCAGCGCGCTACACCCTGCTCACACTGGCCGAACGCGCCGTCGAAAACGCCCGCTTGCCGGCCGTCCAGCGCATCGACACCCGGATGGAGAAAATGCGCGACGGACTGTCCGGCGTGCTTCTTCTGGCCATTGAAAAACGCCTCGCGCGCGGCGAACAGAGTCTGGTTTTTCTCAATCGCCGCGGCTATGCACCGGTATTGGCTTGCGCCTGCTGCGGGTGGGTTTCGCACTGCACCCGCTGTGCCGCCAATCTGGTGCTGCATCTGGCCGATGGCCGTTTGCGCTGTCATCACTGCGGCTTTGAAAGTCGCGTGCCTAAAGGCTGCCCGACCTGCGGCAATCAAGACATTCAGCCCTTTGGGCGTGGCACCCAGCGACTCGAAGAAGTCCTTGCAGAACGCTTCCCGCAGGCCAGAATCCTGCGCGTTGATCGTGATTCCGCCAAAAGTCGCAAACAGTGGGAAATCTTTGTCGAACAGATCCACGCGGGCGAGGCGGACATTCTGGTCGGCACGCAGATGCTGGCCAAGGGGCATGATTTCCCCAAGCTGACGCTGGTCGGCGCCCTCGGTGCCGATGCCGCACTTTTCGCCGCCGACTGGCGGGCGCCCGAGCGCCTGTTCGCCCAACTCATGCAGGTGGCCGGCCGCGCCGGACGTGCCGAGTTGCCCGGCGAGGTGCTGATCCAGACCCAGTTCCCCGACCATCCCTTGTACGCGGCACTGGTAAAACACGACTATCCGGCGTTTGCCAACGACCAGCTCAAAGAGCGTGAGCAGGCCGGATTTCCACCCTACACCTATCAGGCCATGTTGCGTGCCGAGGCACCACTGATGGCAGATTCGCTGGCCTACCTTGGTGCCGCACGGGCTTGGCCCAAAGGGGAGGCACACGACGATATCATGCTCTACGACCCGGTCCCCATGCGACTGGCGCGCCGGGCGAATATGGAGCGTGCGCAACTGCTGATCGAGTCTCCCTCGCGGCGCGCCTTGCAGGCCTATCTTAGCGAATGGCGTGTCGTGCTCGAGGCCATCAAAGCGCCGTCGCGCTTGCGCTGGCATCTGGAAGTTGATCCGCTGGAGTTCTGATCTGCTGGTAGTGCTTGCCGCCCAAGCGGCGTTCCTTGCCGGTAGAATTTGCCGGTCACGCCTAACTCATTGATTCTTATATGCGCTATCAGGTGGCATGCGTTTTGCGAAGCTTAGTATCCCAAAACGCACAAGGAGCCAGCGATGAAAATCGAACAGGCCGAAGTGGCGATCAATGCCAGCCACAATTTTTCCAGTGAATGCGCGGTCAGGTTTGACTCCGAGAGCACCTTTCGAATGGTCTATGCGGGCGTATCGCAAACCGAAAAAACATCGGAAAGCGGGCGTGTCGACCGTGACACCCAAGTGTTGATGATGCTCGAAGCAATGATTGCACGGATGATTGCGTTCATCTCGGGAAGCCAGGGTACGCAGGTTACCGATCTGCGCGAAGTGTTAAAAACGGATGATGCGGCACTGCCCGAGAAGCGCAGCGGGCGCTCTGCGGGAGTGTTGGAAATGGAGTGGAAGAGCGAATTCACCGAAACCATACGCGAGCATGAACGTACCGGATTCAAATCGTCTGGAACAATTCGAACCCAGGACGGGCGAAAACTCGAATTTAATCTCGAACTCGACATGTGCCGTAATTTTGAGTGCGAGCGAAAAGTCACAGACGGTGGCAAGGTCGTATTGCGAGATCCGCTGGTCATCAACTTCGACGGTAAAGCCGCCGAGTTGTCCGGCAAGCGTTTCGCCTTCGATCTCGACGCCGATGGCGAAGTGGAATCCATGCAGAGCCTAGGCAGCGCAAGTGGTTTCCTGGCTTTTGACAGCAATGCCGATGGACGTATCAACGACGGCAGCGAGCTGTTTGGCACACGCTCCGGTAACGGATTCGCCGACCTCGCCGCGCTTGATGCTGATGGCAATCACTGGCTGGACGAAAATGACGCGGCATTTAATGGCCTGCGTATCTGGCAACACGACGATGCTGGCAAGGACAGCCTGAGCACTTTGCGTGAGCGGGGTGTTGGTGCGCTCTATCTGGGCTCGATGGAAACCCCCTTCGCCCTGACCGATGCTGAAAATCGCCTGCTGGCGCAAATTCGAGCCAGCGGCTTCTATTTGCGCGAAGAGGGTGGTGCGGGTTCCTTACAGCAGGTTGATCTCGCTGCCTAAGTAAACGCTACTGTAACGACACTTGCAACTTGACTCCGTAGTATCCGCAAAAAATTGCGGGAACTACGGAGTTTATTTTGCTCAAAACTATGCGAATATTCACTCCTGCATAAAATTGAAAGCCACCCATCAAAAGGGGCTGGGCAGGATGGACCCCGTTTCGGGGCGCGTAACAGAACACTTTAGCCTCGGAATTCGTAACGGCGTTTGTGTTCCGGAATCACGGAGCCACGGAGTCGCCGGATGGCAGTTGCGGGCATGGAGTAAGCAATGTCGGGCACGATTGGCGGAGTAAAAATTGCCGGTGATAGCAAAGATTCGTTCTGTGCCGTAAATGAGTATTGTCTGGAGAGCATCGTCCGCTTGTCAGACGACATGGAGGTCATGGCCTCTAGCGACATTTATGACGATCGCGGGATCAAATTATGGGCCAAGGGCAAGCCGGTTTCCCGTTCTCTGCAGGAAAAAATGCTGCTCAGGCGTCTGCAGAAGCCGCTGGAAGTCAGTCTGGACGTCGAACGCGGCGCAACGATGGAAAGCATCGTTGGCGATTGTTTTGAAATCATGAAAAACAAGCCGGCACTCGATGCTTTGGGCTCGGTGCCGGGAGCCAAGGGTATGTTGCGCGGGGTGCGCAGCATGCAGCTTCCCGCACCACTCAAATTGCTGCTCACCTCAGCCAGAGAGCACAAAAAACACAGTTACGAGAGCAGTCTGGCGGGCATGATTATCTGTTCCGGGCTGGCACACGGCGTGGGTCTGAATGACCACGATGCAAGTCAATTAATCCTTTCGGCGCTGGTGCACGACATCGGCGAGATGTACATCAATCCGGAGTATCTGAATGGCAGCCGCCAGTTGCAGCCGGGCGAATGGAAGCATGTGGCCTCGCATCCCTGTGTCGGGCAGGCTTTCCTCAAGGAATTCACTAATTTCCCCAAGGCCGTTGCTGACTGCGTGCTGCATCATCATGAGCGCATGGACGGCAGCGGCTATCCCTTCCAACTCCCCGGAACCGGGATGAGCGCGCTGGGAAAGTTGCTCTGTGTCGCCGATTCGGCTTGCGCAATTGTGATGCGGGGCGGATCCGGACTCAGCGAACGGGTGAGTGTGGCCTTGCGAATCGTGCCGGAAGAATTTCCGCGCGCCGCTGTGTCCTGTCTCACCAAAGCATTGGCACATATTAAGGACGACGGCGCACCGCAACAATCCGGCAGCTTTTCGGAACGTGTTCTGCCTACGCTGCAGCAACTCAGAGCGGCGCGACTGATGGCCGAAACACTGGTACAGGGCGGGTTTACGTCACACGCTACAAACGCCGGACAGTACGCTCTGGAGGCCATACGCAGTATCGACAAAAGCCTGCGCGCCACCGGCGTTTATGAGTTGTCACAACTGGAGGTGCTGGAAAGCGACCCGGCCATCATGGGCGAGGTCTGTCTTGTCCTCAATGAGGTGGGCTGGCGCCTGCGCAATCTGGCACGCAATATCTACCTGCGTACCGAGCAGGGAGGTAATGCGAACGATCTGGCGATTATTGCGGATCTGGTGAGCGCGCTGAACGAAAAGCCGCCGTCGGGCGCAATTCACTGATCTACGCTGCGGCTGGCATACCGATTCCCGATGATCAGCCAGAGGTAGGCTGCCGCTTGCACGACAAATAACACGACAAAAGCGTTGCGGTGCGCGCTTGCATTGCTGTAGTTACTGGCTTCCATAAGGTCGATTAGCACCCCCATTCCCCATTGCAGGCCAAACGCACCGACAAAAATCAGCAGGTTGAAGGTAGCGTTGACGCGTCCAGTCAAGGCCACCGGGAATCCAGCTGAGACTTGTGGGAAGGTGAGCGTACCAACACTGGAGAACATTCCATAAGCAATCCACAGAAGCCAGGTGTGATCAGTGGCCTGGGTGATAATCAGTAGCAAGCTGAGCAAAGCGATGGCCATGCCAACGCTGAGCAAATGCTGTGTACTGATGCCGCGCCGCGCCAGCCCCGTTGCCAGCAGGCCAATCAGCGCGTAGGCCGCAACCATGGCCACGCTCATGGCCGCCAGATGTTCGGCCGCCACAGCACGTGAATAACCGTTGATGTGAGTCAGCCAGGCGGTAGACCACAGGCTTTGGACGGCCATAAAGCCGCCGATCTGGGCGAAACCGAGCGGTGCAAAACGCCAGAAATGCCGGCTGGCGAACACTGTTTTGACGCCAGTCCATAGCGCGGACAAAGGTTCGGGGTGCGGTGTATCGGGCTGGTCCGGGACACTGAAAAAAATCCAGGCCGAAACAGCCAGCGTCAAACCGGACAGCGCAAAAAAAATCTGCCGCCAACTGGCAATATGCATTGCCAGATCAAGCGGTGCAGAAGCCGCCAGTGCGCCGAGCGTGCCCGAGGTCATCATCCAGCTGGCCAGCGAGGCCTGTCGTTCCGGCGGAAACCACTGCGAAAACGACTTGAAGGAGGCCATCAGGCAGGCGGACACGCCTAAGCCAATCATTCCCCGCCCTAAAGCCAGCGTGCCGATATCATTACCGCAGGCGAAAACTGCGGCGCCGGCAGCAGCAATCAGCAGCAAGGACGACTCAACACGGCGGGCGCCAAAACGGTCGAGAAACATCCCCAGTGGCAGTTGTGCCGCACCGAAAGCTAGAAAATAAGCGCTGGTCAAAAGGCCAAGATCCGCTGCGCCAAGCGACAGCTCCTCGCTCAGCACCGGGCCAATCACCGCATTGGCCGTGCGGAAGTGATAGGAGAGAAAGTAGGCGCCGGCAAAAGGCAGAAAAAGCTTGATCCAGATCATCATGCTGATAAGCTTTCCGCCGTGTCGTTCCACAGCCAGGCTGCGCCGCGCACGCCGGAGGAGTCGCCAAAATTGTGCCGGCGCAATTGGGTACGCACCTGATCGGAAAAAATGAATTTTCCCCAGAGCGCAGGCACATTGGTGTATAGGCGCTCAATATTGGACAAACCGCCCCCCAGCACAATCACCTGCGGGTCGAGAAGATTGATCACCTGTGCAAGGGACTTGGCCAGTCGCCGTTCGTAGCGCTGCAGCGTGGATTCGCAGGCTGCATTACCCTGCGCCGCGCGCTCAACAATCGTGGGTGAAGAAAGTGTCTCGGCAGTGTGGCGCGTGTGGTCTGCCGCAAAACCAGGCCCGGACAACCAGGACTCGACGCAGCCCTGTCGGCCGCAATAACAGCGAGGCGGCGGCAAAGAGTCTTCTTCTGGATACGGCAGCGGATTGTGCCCCCACTCACCAGCGATGTGATTGGCACCTGTAAGGACTTGTTTGCGCACCACAATGCCGCCGCCAACCCCCGTGCCGAGAATAACGCCGAAGACAAGGTCGGCCTCTTTCCCGGCACCGTCAATGGCTTCAGATAAGGCAAAACAGTTGGCGTCGTTGTCAATGCGGATAGCCCGTTGCAGCAGCGTTTGCAAATCACGCCGCAGCGGTTGGCCAATCAGGCAGGTCGAGTTAGCGTTCTTGATCAGCCCGCTATCGGCAGATTCGGCGCCGGGAATACCCAGGCCGACACTACCGCGTTCGCCAAGGGTGTTTTCAATGTGCTCAACCAGTCCGGCGACAGCCGCAACGGTTGCTTTGTAGTCACCCTGCGGGGTTGGCACGCGCTCGCGCAGCTGTTCCTGGCCGGAACCATCGAGCGCAATGATCTCGATTTTTGTGCCGCCCAGATCAACGCCAAGCCGTAACATGTTTCACTCCCCGAACAGACCCCGCAACGATGGCACGGGGCAAGGACATATTTGTTTTGAATTCTACCGCGTTGAACAGCGCACAGACAGCAGTACCTCGCGTCGAGGTGTAGAATAAAAGAATGGTTCTGCAGCAAGTTATGCTATCGGGCTGCAGAGCGCGTGGAACGGCCGTCTTGGAATGCACCCCTTGAAGAACAAGTAAAAACAAGGCTCTTCGGGCATTGGCTTTGTAGATCACCTATGGATGCGCGTTCCAGGCATGTTTAAAATGAAAAGTCTGGGAGGGAATTATGCTGGTCAAACTGGCATCAAGCACTTCCGGCGAGATGATCATGTTCGCGGAACATGCACGCCGACTGTACGAGATTATCGGCAAGGAATGCACGGCGCGAGGCGTGTTTACCAAAGAGCAGTTGCCGGCCGCAATCGCCAAACTGCAGCATGCGGTGCACGAGGAAAAGCTGGCCTTGCATGAAGCCGAGAACAAGGCGCGGGAAGAAGGTCTCGACAACGTAGATGACGTCGACGACGAAGATCACAAGACTGGGCGGATCGGCATCAATCTGGGACAGCGTGCTACCCCGCTGATTCACCTGATGGAGTGGACACAGAAAGAAGGTGGCTTCATTCTTTGGCAAGCCGATAACGATTTCTGATTCAGAGAACGATGATAAACCGCTTTCAACACAGCGCGCACAGAGACACAGAGAACACGGAGATTGAAACGAGAACAACGATCTGCGTAAGGATTTATTCGGGTGTTTCTCTGCGCACCCTGCACCTCTGTGCGCGCTGTGTTGAAAGCGTCTGCTTCGTGTGCGCGTTGGCAGTTGGCGTCAGCTGTTCAATGGCTCAGGCCACCGAAGTGGCGGTTGATGTCGGACACACCCATGCCGCATCCGGCGCGGTCAGTGCGCGCGGCGGCAAGGAGCTGGAGTTCAACCAGGTGCTTGCTGCGCGCATTGCTCCGGCGCTCGCAGCACGCGGACTGGGCGTTCGCGCTATCAATTTCGATGGCCGCATCGAAAGTCTCGAAGCGCGGCCTCAACAGGCTGCCGGCAGCGATTTCTTCATTTCCATCCATCACGATTCGGTACAACCGGAGCTGCTCGAAGAATGGGAGTGGGATGGCGTGACACAAACCTACAGCGATCGCCACACGGGATTCTCTCTCTTTGTGTCGCGCGACAATCCTGATTTGGGCACCAGCCTGCGCTGCGCCTCGGCCATTGGCGCCCGACTGCGCCGCATGGGATTTTCCGGCGCCACCCATCACGCCGACTCACTGCCTGGTCGCCCACGCCCCTACGCCGACGCCGATAACGCCGTGCACTACTTCGACAATCTGATCGTATTGTATAGAACGACACTGCCGGCGGTGCTTTTTGAAGCGGGCGTAATCAAGCACCGTGATGAGGAATTGGCACTGCGTAATCCGGAACGGCAAGCCCGCATGGCCGATGCCATCGCTACCGGTATCGCGGCGTGCCTTTACGTGCGTTGAGGAAAAACCTTACATTACTTGATTGACCAGCCGGTCAGCTCGCACCCGCGCCAGCCGCTTGATCAAACGTTGCACCGGCAGCGGATAGGTATCAACAGCATCAAGCGCGTTATGGCCGTCCAGCCGGCGGGTGTGCGTCAACAGCGCGTCCAGTTCCGCCAGATGCTGAGCCAGCAGCAATTTGTGCGGGTCGTGGATAAGCAGCCCGTTTTCCAGATCAAGTCGCCAGGCACGTGGGTTGAGGTTGTTGCCGGTGAGCAGGGCATAGTCGTCATCAACCAACAGACCCTTGAGGTGGAAGGTGTTGTCAGTATCCTGCCACAGTTGGATGTTGAGCAAGCCGGCTTCAATCGCCTTATGGTGGGTTTTGCAGAAGCGGCGCAGGTTGGCCTCATACAGATAAGGGAGCGCGCCGATGGTCTTGAAGGGCTCGTTGGGTGGGATGTAAAAATCATTGGCCGTTTTGTCACCGAGAATGATGGTGACTTGGCACCCGGCCTTGATTTTGGCATCGACTGCTTTGCGGATTGGGCCGGGCAGATTGAAATACGGGGTGAACAGCACCAGACGCTGCTGCGTCCGGCGAATCAGCAACAGCAGCGCGGCATTCAGCGCGTTGTCGCGCGTACCGAGTCCGAGCAACGGCGTGATGCCGACCTCGCCCCGGCCAATAGCGGCGGCCTTGAAAGAATAAGCTGACTTGCCAAGCAGGCGGCGGAATTTGATGATGGCATTGCGAATGCTCACCGTCTTTGGCACCCGGGCGGTATCCAGCGCATGCACCGCCGGATTGCCGCGCAGCACATCGGTAAGCAGGTTGGCCATGCTGTCGGCCAGCGGCTGACTGCGAATGAGGTGGTAGCGATCAAGGCGGTAGCGTTCATGCCGCTGCAGATAAACGTCGTTCAGGCTGGCGCCGGTGTAGAGCACGAAGTCATCAAAAATCGAGCCTTTGAGGTGCAGCACACCCATCAATTCGCGTCGTTGTACCGGTACACCGTAGATTTCAACGCCCGGGCCAAGTCGCCGCGCCATCTCTTTGTACATCGCGGCATTGCCGGCCGAACGGTTTTTTCCGATCAGACCGCGCTGCGCACGGTGCCAGTCGACAAAGACGGCAATTTCCAGTTGCGGGTGTGCGGCTTTGGCGGCATACAGGGCAGCCAGGACTTCACGTCCGGCATCGTCATCCTGGAGATAAAGCGTCGCAATCAGAATGCGATGGCGCGCCTGGGCTATGAGCGCCAGCAAGGTTTTACGAAAATCAGTCGGGTCGGCCAGTGTGCGGATGCCCTGAGCAGCCACCGGAATGCACGGCAATTCAGCCAACTCGGGTTGGTGGCCGGCGTGCCCGCGCAAACGCAGCCACGCCGAGGCCAAGCTCGATTTTTTGGAAGGGTGTATTTGAGTTTGTTCCACGGGTCTGGATTATACCGGCTGGCCGGGCAAATCGACCGGGCTGTGATTGCCCTGGTAAAACGTCAAGATCAAAGTGCCGGATCCGCTTCGCTGAACAGATCGCCCGTCACAGACAAGGGCGCAAACAAGGGTTTAGGCAGGCAAACGCCGTAACCCTGAGCGAAATCGACCCCCATGGTTCTGAGAATTTCAACAATCGCCTCGTTTTCAGCATATTCGGCGACGGTTTGCTTGCCCATGATATGGCCGATGCGGTTGATGGTTTCTGCCATCGCAAAATCAACACTGTCGTGCTCGATGTTTTTGACAAAACCGCCGTCGATCTTCAGATAATCGACCGGCAAATTCTTCAGGTAGCCGAAGGAGCTGGTGCCGGTGCCGAAATCATCGAGTGCAAACTGGCAGCCAATGGCTTTGCATTCCTGGATAAATGCTGCAGCTGCCTCCAGATTGTTGACCGCAACGGTTTCGGTCAGCTCAAAGCAAATAGAGCCCGGGCTGAGCTTGTACTGATGCATCTGCTTGCGCACGTAGTCGAGGAAACCTTCAGAATTAATTGAAGCGCCGGACAGGTTGATAGCACAGGTGAGTGGTGCGCCGCCGCGTTCGGCAACCAGATGATGATACTGACTGAACACCTCGTGGATCACCCAGCGGTCGATCTCGGGCATCAGATTGTAACGTTCGGCAGCCGGCAGGAAGCGCCCGGGCGGGATGATTTCGCCGTTCTCGCCGATCATGCGGATCAAAATTTCAAGATGCGTGTTGATGTCCGCACCGGTACTCAGCGTGCGATACGTCTGTTGGAAGAGAACAAAGCGCTTCTCTTCAAAGGCCGCGTTGATGCGTGCCACCCAGCCGGTTTCACTGCGTCGCGCGGCCAGATCCATGTCGCTGGCCAGATAAACGCAAATCCGGTTGCGCCCCTGCTCCTTGGCCCAGTAACAGGCGGAATCCGCTTCGCCGAGCACCTCGGGAACGCTCAGATGATCAGGGCTGATGGCCGTCAGGCCAATGCTAATGCCGACCGTGAACACTTTGGACTCCCAGGCAAAATGGAAGTCTTTCACCGCCGCCAGGATTTCCGCAGTGATCAACCGGGCACGCTGAATGTCGCAACCTTCAAGCAACAGCCCGAATTCGTCGCCACCCAGCCGGGCCAGCGTGTCGGTATCGCGGATGCGCGCCTGCATCAGTCGGGAAAGCTGGATCAGCAACTCGTCACCGGCGGCGTGGCCGCAGGAATCATTAACCACCTTGAAGCGGTCGAGATCCATATAGCAGACCACATGACAGCGCCCGGAAACCTGCGTATCAGTTAGCTCAATCTGCACACGTCCTTCGAATTCGCGCCGGTTGAGCAGTCCGGTGAGCAAATCGTGCGTGGCCTCCCAAGAGCGACGCTGCACGTACTCGCGGGAAATACTGACGTCGCGCAGAACCATGACACCACCCGTAACACGCCCCTCCGGATCGAAAATCGGTGCGGAGCGTTCTTCGACGGCAACGCTGGTTTTATCAGCGCGGAGCAATTCATTGTTGCCCTTGCAGGAGACAACACAGCGTTCGGTCAGCGCCTGATAAAGCGAGTCTTCAACGCGTTCCCGGGTCGTGCCATCGACAAGATGAACAACGGTCGATAGCGGGCGGCCGAGCACAGCGCGCAGCGACGCGCCGATGAGCAATTCAGCCGTCGGGTTGAAGTACCTCACATGGCCACGGGCATCGGTGGTGATCACTGCATCGCTGATCGAATTCAGCGTGGTTTCTGCACGTTCTTTCTCTTCGTACAGGGCATTGGTTGCATTGCTCAAGGCACGTAGGGGCAGCACCCGCAGCACAACAAAAATCAGGATGCCGAGCAGGATGCCGAGCAGAGCTACCGCCATGGCTTCGTAAAGAAGCTCGACAAGCGAAGCGGAGACTTCAATACGGCCAACCACCCGATCCGCGTCAAAAAGCGGCGCATTCCGGCTCATGACCGGTCTGGCCGGCATCTTGCCGGCGCGCAGGATCAGCGTGTCTTGCCGATCAAAGACGGAAACCTGTTCGTTAGCCAGCGGTACCGGCTCACGCGAAATCAAACCCTGAATGCGGTTTTCGGCAAAAGACCATAATTCGGGGTTGCTGGCAATCAGGCCGCTCAAACCGTTGGCTTTGACTTTGGCCTTGAACGTCAGCTGATCGCTCAAATCGTGTAGCGAAAGCAGTGCGTAGCCAATCGGCAAGGTAAGCCCTACCAGCACGGCGATCACCGTCGCCATTCGGGTGATGATCAGTGTGGCATGATCACGGCGGGGATGCATGTCGGCGAGTTAAAAAGTGATGAGTCAGGGTGATGAATCAGTGTACCCAATGCCCGGTTTTTGTCAGGATTTCAATGCCGGCAGGTGATTTCACAAAAGCCATGAATTGCTGAACGACCGGTGAGGGCGTTAGCTTGGTGACAAAGAAGAAGTGCTTGGCAATCGGGTAGGCCCCTGAAGCGGCATTTTTCGCCGTTGGTTCAACGCCATCGAGTGACAAGGCGCGCAAATGGCGGTTTTCAGAGAGGATCAGCGCCACAGTGGTTACGCCAATGGCACCGGGTATGCTTTCGATCTTGTCAGCGGCTTCCTGATCGGTCGTCGCATACGCCAGCCCGGGGCGTTGTTCGGCAGAGACGAGCGCCGTCTCAATGGCGGTGGACAGCGATTTGACCTGCTTGGTATTGTCGTCACCCGGCTGGCGCAAGACAGGGCGGATCGGAACGCCGTCCGGCCAGTTGGCCATCTTGCCGGCGTAAATATCAGCGATCTGCACACGCGTAACGCCCTTAACCTTGGATTTTGTCGATATGGCAAAAACTGTCGGGGTATCGGCATAGTCAACGGGTACGAGTCCAAGGGCCAGTTCGTCTGTCGTTAGTGGGCGCGAAGTCAGGCCAATATCGATGGCGCCCTTGGGCACGGCCTTGATCGCGCCGCTGCTGCCCAGACTGTTGAGCACGACGACTTTGACAGCGGGATTCCTTTTGTTGAAAGCGTCGCCGAGCAGGTGCATGGTGCCCAGCGCATTGCCGGTACCGCCAATTTTGATTTCTTCGGCCAGCGCCGCAGGAGAGAGCAGAACCCCTAGAAACAGGCAAAGCGCGGCCAGTCCGCCGGACTTACGAGGCAACGACGACCCGTAAAACAAAGTGTTTCTGGCATTCGTGAACATGACCTCTCCCCGAGATAATGTAACCGTTTTGCGTAAGTTAGCATGAAATCAAATCTAAAGAATAGTTAAAAACAAAGATCCACCGCACAAAACCAAACAAGGTATTTTTAAGCACATCGAAAGGCGCTGCTACAATTAACCTGCCCGAAAGCGCACTGTATTTTTACCGGACCAAACTGTGACCGACGCCAGCCAAGCCGCACCAAGCATTGCCGACACCTTGCAGCGCCCGTTGCGGGATTTGCGCATCTCGGTGACTGATCGCTGCAATCTGCGTTGCACCTACTGCATGCCGCGTGAAGTGTTCGGCCAGGATTTCGTGTTTTTGCCACGCGCCGAACTGCTCAATTTTGAGGAAATCGAAAAGCTCGCCGGACTGTTTGTGCAGCTGGGCGTGCAGAAAGTCCGCCTGAGCGGCGGCGAGCCGTTGCTGCGCCACGGCATTGAGAAGCTGATTGAAAAGCTGGCGAAACTGCAGAGTACAGAGGGTCGGGCGATTGAAATTGCCCTGACCACCAACGGCATGCTGCTGGCCAAAAAAGCGCAGAGTTTGAAGAATGCGGGGCTGTCGCGCCTGACCGTCAGCCTGGACGGGCTGAGCGATGAAACCTTCCAGCGCATGAGTGATTCCAAAGAACCGGTAGCCGCCGTGCTTGATGGTATCGCCGCCTCGCAAGCCGCCGGGCTGGCACCGGTCAAGGTCAACATGGTGGTCAAGCGCGGCGTGAATGAGCACGAGATCATTCCCATGGTTAGTCACTTTCGCAACAGCGGCGTTATTCTGCGCTTCATTGAATTCATGGATGTGGGCAACAGCAACGGCTGGCGCATGGACGATGTGCTCACGGCGCAGGAAATTCTGAACACGATCAATCGATACTACCCGTTGCAGGAAATTGAACCCAACTACAACGGTGAAGTGGCCAAACGCTGGGCATTCGTCGACGGCGGCGGCGAGATTGGCGTGATCGCCTCGGTGACGCAGGCGTTTTGCCACGAATGCAGCCGGATCCGCTTATCCACCGACGGCAAGCTGTACACCTGCCTGTTTGCGACAAAGGGCGTTGATTTGCGTGAAACGCTGCGGAGCCAAAAAGGGGACGAAAGCGACGAGAAACTGAAGCGCCTGATGACCGAAACCTGGGCGGGACGCAACGACCGTTATTCAGAAATGCGCAATGCCGCAACGGCGCTGCCGGGACGAAAAATCGAAATGTCGTATATCGGGGGATGAAGAGGCTTTAAACCCATTAACCACAGAGTGCACGGAGAGCAGCGCGAAGCCTCCCTGAAGAGGGACGGAGAAATTCAAATCCATAAATTTCCCCTCTCGTTTTTCTCTGTGTTCTCTGTGTACTCCGTGGTTAAATAATTGTTCTTGTACCAACAGGATGCCACATGAGCGAAACGAATGACCTGACACATTTTTCCAATACCGGCCGTGCGCGCATGGTCGATGTGTCGGAAAAAACCAGCACGCAGCGGGTGGCCGTCGCCAGCGGTATTCTGCGCATGCAGTTGGCAACGCTGGAACGCATCCGCGCCGGCCAGATCGCCAAGGGCAATGTGCTGGCTGTGGCCGACGTTGGCGCAGTAATGGCCGCCAAGCGGACGTCTGAACTGATCCCGATGTGTCATTCGCTGGCGCTCACCGGGGTTGAAGTCGACTTCAGCGAAGTTTTGCTAGCAGACGAACAGGGCTGCGTAGGAATCAAAGTGGAGACCACAGTCGCTTGCGTCGGTCAGACCGGGGTCGAAATGGAAGCGCTGACCGCCGCCAGTACCGCACTGCTCACCATCTACGATATGTGCAAGGCCATTGATCGCGGCATGCGTATTGAAAACGTCCAGCTGGAGGAAAAGCGCGGCGGCAAGAGTGGTCTCTGGTTGCGCGGTGAAGCGCCAACAAAGGACGCCGGATGATTACGGTTTTATTCTTCGGCCCGGTGGCCGAACGCGTTGGACAAAGCCGGCTGGAAGTTGCATTCAAGACGGGGATGCGTTTGCAGGATCTGCGGGAACAATTGCAAGCGCTGTATCCCGAAGCTTTCGCGCTGGTTTCGCTGGCGGCTGTCAATGGCGAGCATGAGCGGGAGATGTCTGTTGCACTGACGGATACGAGCGAAGTCGTGTTCATGTCAAAGTTTTCGGGTGGATAGAATGAAAAATTCGATGGAAAAATCGATCAAAGAAGCAGTGCGCATTCAACGCGATGACTTCTCGCAGGACGAGGAAATACGGGCTTTGCAGGCTTGTTCGAAACGCATGGGCGGGATTGCCACTTTTCTCGGTTGCGCACGGGATTTTTCTGAAGGCCGCGAGGTCAGTGAAATCAGTTTCGATGCCTACGACCGGATGGCGCTTCCGGAAATGCAGAAATTGCGCGAGCAAGCCATCACACGCTTTGGCCTGCTCGATGCACGCATCGTGCATCGATTGGGCGTAGTTAATGCAGGAGACAACATCGTGTTTATTGCCACCGGCGCTGAACATCGGGCTCCGGCGCTTGAAGCCTGCCGCTGGATCATTGACGAACTGAAAGAATGGGTACCGATCTGGAAAAAAGAAACCACCCCGCAGGGCGAGAGCTGGGTGACGCCGCATCCATAACCCAAAAACGTTTAACCACAACGACACAACGCACACAACGAACAGCGAAAACGTCAACAATTCGGAATATCTTGAAGGCTTTACGTCGTGCCCGTTGTGTCGTTGTGGTTAATTTAAAGGTATCTGAATGAACCCTTCTGTATTCATTTTCGTCGGCCACTCTGGTTCCGGCAAAACCACGTTGGTCGAAAAGCTGTTGCCCGAACTGACGTCGCGTGGCCTGCGTCTGGCTACCATCAAGCACGCGCACCACAAGGTCGAGCTGGACAAGGAAGGCAAAGACAGCTGGCGTTACAAGAAAGCCGGTGCCGCGATAAGCATGCTGGTGACGTCGAACGAATTGCAAATCGTCGCCGATGCGGTCGACCGGCGCGAACCGGCGCAACTGGCCGAGCGCTTTCTCGGCGAGGCGGACATGGTCCTGGCGGAAGGTTTTTCACTGGCGCCCGGAAACAAAATCGAAATCCTGCGCCGTGAATGCGGCAAGCCGCCGCGCTGCGCGATTGAGGATGGCCTGATCGCCATCGTCACCGACATGGACGAGGTGTACCCGCAGCTCCCGCACTTTGTGCTTGACGACATTGCCGGACTGGCCGGTTTTTTACTGGACTACGCCGAACGATGATCGCGGATTGCACGGCGGTTGTGCTGGCCGGCGGCGAGTCGCAGCGCATGGGCAGCGACAAGGCCACGTTGCGGTTTGGCAAACAGACCTTGTTGCAACACGTGCTGGACATCGTTCAGCCGATGTTTGAGCAAGTGCTGATCAGTGTTCGCCAGCCGAGGCCGGGCATCGACCTGCCGCAAATCTGCGATACCTACGCCAATGCCGGGCCGCTGGCCGGACTGTGTGCCGGGCTGGAACAAACTGAAAACGATTGGATATTTGCCGTGGCCACCGACATGCCTTTTGTGCAGCCGGCACTGATCGAACATCTGGCCGGTAAGCGTGTGGGTTATCAGGCCGTGGTGCCGATGGTGCACGGACACCCGCAGCCGCTGGCCGCGTTTTATTCCGTGACTTGCCTGCAAGCGATTCAGGCGCTCCTGGCAAGTGAAGGAAAACACAGCCTGCGGGCGGCGCTTGAACAATTGAATGTTTGCTACGTTGACGAGTCGGAGTTACTGGTTGCCGATCCCGGCTTGCGCAGCTTTTTTGATCTCGATACGCCGCAGGATCTGGCGGCGGCAAAAGAAGGAATAAAAACCAATTAACCACAACGAACACAACGTGCTTAACGAGAGACGATATTAAAATATTGTGTTTTGTTTTTCGGTTTTCGTTGTGACCTTTGTGTTCGTTGTGGTTAAACCTGTTCGTTTTTTTTGAAAGACTACATTGAACGAATCAACCCACCTCTCCGTCAGGGATGCACAGGCCATCGTCCTGCAGCATGTGAACCCCTGTGCGATAGAAACCGTCGTGCTCGAAACCTCCCT
Organism: Betaproteobacteria bacterium; assembly: GCA_031403915.1. Lineage (GTDB taxonomy): Bacteria > Pseudomonadota > Gammaproteobacteria > Burkholderiales > Rhodocyclaceae > Propionivibrio. The sequence goes on along the minus strand of JANNGP010000093.1, from coordinate 14,341 downwards.
TGGGCGGGTGCTGGCCGGGGAGATCCGCGCCAACCGCGATCAGCCGCCCTACGACGTGTCAGCCATGGACGGCTTCGCGCTGCGCAGTGCCGACCTGGCGACTGTGCCTGCCGTATTGACCGTGATCGAGGACATCAAGGCCGGCGCCATGCCGGTAAAAACCCTACAGGCCGGCCAGTGTGCGCGCATCATGACCGGCGCACCGGTGCCGGCCGGTGCCGATGCGGTGATCCGCGTCGAGGATACGCAGACGCTGGCCGATGGCCGCGTTGACATCGGCAAGGCCGTCAAACCCGGTAACGACATCCGCCCGCGCGGTGAAGGCATGCGCAACGGGCAGGTGGTATTGAAAGCCGGAACGGAAATCACGCCGGGTGTGATCGGCGTGCTGGCTACGGTCAAGGCAGCGCAGATGCCGGTTTATCGCCGTCCACGCGTAGCCATCCTGTCGACCGGCGATGAACTCGAAGGGCTAGCCGAACCCTTCGACGCAAACAAGATCCCCAACTCCAACAGCTACGCGCTGATGGGGCAGTGTCAGGCGCTAGGCCTCGAGCCGGTGCTGCTCGGCATTGCGCGCGATGATACGCAGGAACTCGAAACTTTCCTCAAGCGCGGACTTGAGTTTGAAGTGCTGCTGGTGTCCGGCGGTTCGTCGGTTGGCGTGCATGATCATGTACGCCCTACCCTTGAAGCGCTGGGTGTGACCATGCATTTCTGGCGCGTCGAAATGCGCCCCGGCCATCCGGTGGCTTTTGGCACAACCGCCAGCAGTCTCGTCTTCGGTCTGCCGGGTAATCCGGTATCGAGCATGGTCTGCTTCGAGCAATTTGTATTGCCGGCCTTGCGCCGCATGATGGGGCACGCGCGTTTGTTCCGTCGTACAGTGGAGGCGCGACTGACCCACGCGGTAAAAATTCGCCCGGGGCGCAGCGAGTTCATCCGCGTTGTGCTTGAACGTGATGCGGCGGGAGCCTATATCGCCAGTTCGACCGGCAACCAGAGTAGCGGCGCCTTGCTCTCGATGGCGCTGGCCGATGGCCTGCTCGTCGTACCGGCCAGCAGTTCGGGTTTGGTCGCCGGCGAATTGGCGACAGTGCAACTGCTCGACGGCACGGTTTATCAAAGCGATGCAGGGTTTGAGGAGCGCACATGAATACAGCACACGAGGCACGCATCGGCATCCTGACCATCTCCGACCGCGCCAGTCAGGGCGTTTACGAAGACAAGGGCGGGCCGGCCATCCGCGAGTGGTTTGCCCGCGCGCTGAGCAGCCCGTGGGAACCCGTAGCCAGAGTGATTCCCGACGAGCAGGCGTTGATCGAAGCCGCCTTGATCGAGCTGTGCGATGTCGAAGGCTGCAGCCTGATCGTGACCACCGGCGGCACCGGCCCGGCACTACGCGATGTGACGCCGGAAGCCACAGAAAACGTATGCACGAAGATGCTGCCCGGCTTTGGCGAGCTGATGCGCACGGCGTCGCTCAAGTTCGTGCCGACGGCGATTCTTTCGCGTCAGACCGCCGGAGTTCGCGGCAAGTGCCTGATCATCAACCTGCCCGGAAAGCCCTCGGCCATTGACGATTGCCTGCAGGCGGTTTTTCCTGCCGTACCGTATTGCATCGACTTGATTGAGGGCGCCTGGCTGGACTCCGACCCGGAGTTTTGTGCGGCCTTCCGTCCGGCGCACGCAAAAAAGAAAGTCTGAGCATGATAGGCCTGCAGGCCAATAGATACGGCAACCTTCAGCTTGTTAGGCTGTAGAACGCCTATCCATACGCCCTGAGCGATACCCTGTATCGCGAAGAAGTACCCTTGGGGTGCGGCTTGCAGTCCTGCCCTTCTGTGAGAGTTTGAATCGTCAGGACTTGAAGATTCTGACCGACGATTCCATTTGCACAGCCACACGTTCCATCTCGTTGGCCTTTCTAGCCGCACCCTCAACATTGGAACGGCTCTGATCGGCCATTCGCGAAATTTCTTCCATGCTGCGCGTGATTTCGGTAATGGCGATTTTTTGCTCATTCACCGAGCTGGTGATGTCGCCTACGCCGCGGTTGGTACGTTCAGAAATTTCGCGCGCCTCATCGAGCGCGCCGGCCACACTGGAGACAGCGGCCTCGCTGGCATTGAGAGACGCTTTGCCACGCTCAACCACCTGCGACACGGCGTTGGACTGATCCGACAGGCTCTGAGTCACCTCGTCGATTTTCTTGGCCGATAGTGCAGACATTTCGGCCAGTTTGCGTACCTCATCGGCGACGACGGCAAACCCCCGGCCGTGCTCGCCGGCACGCGCGGCTTCAATCGCCGCATTGAGCGCCAGCAGATTGGTTTGGTCGGCAATGTCGCGCACCTGTTTAGTCATGTTGGTAATGGCTTGCGTGCTTTTGACGAACTCGAGAACCACCGATTCGATTTCACCCACGGAGTTTTGCACCCCGGTCATGTCGCCGAGCAATTGCTGCAGTTTGGCATGGCCGCTATTGGTGGCGTCAAGGCTTTGGTCGGACAATGCGCGCAACTCAACAGCCGCTTCGGCAACACAGGCCACGCTGACAGCGATTTCTTCCAGGGCGGCAGCGGTCGAGGCGGCCGACTCGGATTGGCGGTTGGCGCCTTCCAGCAAAGCGCTGGCTGTGGAGGACAAGTCGGCGGAAGTGGATTTGACTTCAACCGACCCTTTGCGCACCCCACCGACAGCAACGGCCAGCTGCTCCTTCATCTCCTGCAGGGCAATCAGCAACTGCCCTGTTTCATCTTGCGCTGAACTGGCCAGTTTGCCGGTCAGGTCACCGGAAGCCACCTGGCGCGCTACAGAGACAGCCAGTTGCAGTGGCTGGGTAACGCTGCGCGTAACGAAATAGCCGAGACCCGCGCTGAACACAATAGCTATTGCGCTGACCATCAGCAAACCTGCCCGAGTAGCGCTATATGTCGATGCCGAACGGGCATCGGTTTCGGCAACTTTGGCATTTTGTAGCTTGGTCATGCCGGCCAGCGCCACGTTGATCGCATTGGCAATAGGGCCGATATCGAGGTCAAACAGGCTGGCCGCGGCACTGTGCTGGAATTCCTTGATCCGTTCGCCAAATTTCTGGATGTGCGGCTGCATTTTTTTGGATTCGCCTTCAACATTCGCAAACATCGCTTTTTCGTCGTTGGAGAGCAAGCTGGCATCGAGCTTGGAAAAAGCAATAATCGCCTCGTCAAGTTCACTCTTGATCATCGCCATTTTCTTGAGTAAATCGGCGCTTCTCGCTTCATTGTATTCGTTCGCCGTTTTGCGTGCGATGGTATCCAGATTAAGCAGGGCAATACGAATATCGCCCGTTACCTTGGCGTGCTGCGAGGTGACATTAGCCGCAGCCAGCCCGGCTTTCAATGAAGACAAGCTTTGCAAGCCGATAACCATGACCACCAGCAGCAACAAGGAGACTATTCCAAAACCCAGGGTGAGTCGGGTAGCGATTTTCATGTTGTTGAGCATGGTCAGTTCTTTCAGCTAATGAGATGTTAAAAAGGAATGCCGGTATGAAAGTCCAGCATAAAAATAAACATCTCTAGGGTGAACTATCTGTTCCGGATAGTACGCATGTCAAACTTTATAAGCGGCGAGTGCTCGAGTGATTTCAACACTCATGTCGCTCATGCGATGAACGGATTCGGCGGTGCTCTGAACGGAAGCAGTATTCCGCTCCGTCATTTGGGCAATCTGTTCAATGCGCTGGGAGATGGACGTGGTTGCCGAGCTTTGTTCACGAACAGCTTCGGAAATTTCTTCGACGGCACTAACCACTGTGCTTGAACCCGCTTTGATGTCCTGAATGGATTTCCCGGCCAGTTGAGCGTTTTCAACACCGAGATCCACTTCGCGTACAGCGGCCCCCATGCTATCGACCGCATGTTTGGCGCTGTCCTGCATCTGCGCCAGCAGAGTCGAGATCTCCTGAGTTGACTTCGAGGTCCGTTCGGCCAGTTTGCGTACTTCATCAGCGACCACGGCAAAACCACGCCCCTGCTCGCCGGCGCGTGCCGCTTCAATCGCCGCATTCAAGGCCAGCAGGTTGGTCTGTTCGGCAATTTCCTTGATGATATTGGCGACCGAAGAAACGTGCTCGCTGTCGTTGCGCAGCGCATCGATGCGCGTTGAGGTCTGGCGCACGGATTCGGAAATTGTTTGAATGCCCCTGACCGTAGATAGGATGACCTCGGCGCCATGATCGGCCGTGTCGCGCGAACTCTGGGTGTGGCGGCTGGCATCCTGAGCCTGGGTGGCAACCATGGAGATGCTCACGGTGAGTTCTTCAATAGCAGCGGCAACTTCCGAAGAAGCATCGTTCTGCGCATTGGAGTTTTCCGAGATTTCCCTCGAAGTTTTGTTGACCTCGGCCGTGATCGTCGCCATGCGTGTCGCGGCGGCCTGAATCCCGCTGAAGCTGGTGCGTAGTTTTGACATCAATTCGTTATACGCCTTCAGGGTAGTTCCAATTTCATCATTGGAATGATTTTCAATAGATTCCCTGAAATCAAGTTGATTGGCCGTCCGGGTAATCGCCTGCTGCATCTTGCTCAGCGGAACGGTAATCGAACGGCCAAACACGAAACCCATCACGCCGATAACCGCGACGCCAAGCACTGCCGCCGCGATGGTAATGATAAACGTCCGCACAAAATCGGCTTTGGCTGTAGCGGCTACCGAGTTCACTCGGTCGGTGTTGATTTTTACCAGCGTATTGAGTGAGGTGGACAGACGCTCGTGCAAAGGGCCAATGTCGCTCTGAACGATTCCCAACGAAAGCGCGGTCTCTCCGGTACTGGCCAGGCCATGAACCTGACGCAATGTTGTGATGAAGGCAATCATGCTGAGCTTTACTTCAGCGAGCGATTTTTTTTCATTTTCATCCGTCGCGCGCTGTGTGTAGTCGTTGACCTGCTTGATCAGCGCGTTTGCGTTCGCTTCGATCTCTTTAAATTGCTCTGCTCCCTTGGTTGCATCCGCCGTGTTGGCCCGGTTGTAAACCTGCGGGATTACGGCCAGATAAGTAGATCGCATATCGCTGACCAGGAGCAGAGATGGCACGGAATTGTTGGCAATTTCAACCACACTCGAATTGACGCTTTTCACCCCGTACAGCCCGAAAGTAGATACGGCAGCACTGGTGAGCATGGCAATCGCAACCAAAAGCCAGATTTTTTTACTGATCAACATGGCAAGTCCGTCCGTTCAAAATATCGTTCATTATATAAAATCCGGGAAAGAAGCAAAAAATGGCGTTGATCAGATCAAACGCCACCCTCACCTTGCTCCGCTTTCATGCCCCTTCACAGGCTGCCAGTTTAGCGCACATTAGCCGCCACATCTTGCCTTACTGCGCTTTATCGACATCCAGTGTTTTCCAGTTTTTTGTCGCCACTTCATAAAATCCGGCTTCTGTCAGGTAGCGCTCGATTGTTCCATTTTTTTGCAGGATGGCCAGGCCTTTTTGCAGGGCGGCAAAGACTCTTTCCCCGTCCTTATGTTTTTTTGAGACCATAAAACTTCGCGTGCTGCTCAAAGCCAGTTTGATGCCGTCCAGGGGGACCAGCCTGCCGTGCGGTGTTTCGTAGGCCATATCCTGCGCCTGGGAGAATTCCTGTGCAGTAAAGTCCACGTCACGAACCAGAACGACATTGATCATGTGGATCTTGTCTTGAGTTGAATGCAGCTTTTTCAAGCCGAGACGGCGTAAGGTATTCCAATCAACAATCCAGTCGGGGTTTGAAACAGCGCTGTAGTTTTTGAAGTCGGCAATAGTGGAAATTTTTATTTTGTCCTTGTCCGATGCCTTGACGTAAAGCCCCTTGACAAACCGGCCATGCGGTATGAAATCAATGCTTTTATAAACAGAGTCATCAAAATCGATGTCCCAGGCGTCCTGGTGTACGAGAAGCGCGGTACCGCTTTTTACCATTTGAATCTCGCGCGCATAATTCGGAGCGGTCAACAAGACCAGTTTCGGCGAAATTCCGCCCAACTTGAGGGCTTGCATGAGGGTGACCATGGCCACGATGTTGCGGTTGGCGTATTTCGATTTGAGGCTGCTGACTTCAAACACCGTTTTGCCCTGCTCTTTCAGGAAGGCCTCGTAGCTCTCCTGGCTGCGCTGCAGCACCGACATGGTGATTTCCACTTCAGGCGCGGGGCTGGCCGCGCATAACGGGCTGAGCAACGCGAGAAAAAGAAACAATGAAAAAACCGGCATGGATTGCTGCCTCCGTCAGTGCGGCGCCTACGTCTTGAGCCCTTGTTGCTCAAGTATCCTCGCCCTGGAGAAAATGGTCAAACGGCCGTCCGGAAAAGAAGAGCAAGCCTATGCACGGGTTGTGGTGTGCGACTGAAGCATCGTAGAATGGGCGCCTTCGCGGGCGTCGTATAATGGTAATACCCAAGCTTCCCAAGCTTGTGCCGTGGGTTCGATTCCCATCGCCCGCTCCAGGATATCTCCCATAGCATCCCCATAGAGGCCGGAATTTCCGGCCTTTGTTATATCAGGCGTCGGGTCGCTCATGGCTGACCCGGATCAGCTTGTCCGTGTCGAAGCCGAGCTGTCGAGCCTTGCCTTCCAGTTGTTCCATAACCGCCTTCGGGAGTTGGCGTTCGCGTGCCAGAATCCACAAGTAATCGCGGCTCGGCCCAAGCACCAGCGACCAGCGATAGTCCGGGTCGAGCGCGACGATGTGGTAACCGCCGTAAAACGGTCCGAAAAAGGACACCTTGAGCGACCCCGTGCTCGGGCTGTCAATGAAGAAGGCCTTGCCCTCAGCCGCTTTCCAGTCGCCCTTGGCGGGATCGTAGCCACGATTGAGAACCGAAACGCCGCCATCGGCACGCATCCCATACACCGCTGAAACGTCACTCAGACCGCGCTCGAAGGAATGGTCAAGGCGGGCGATTTCGTACCACTTGCCGAGATAGCGATCCAGCTGGAAGTTGCTTACCGGCGTAGCGCCTTCCGGGATGCTGGTGCAACCGGCGAGCAGCAGTGCCAGCAGGGTACAAAGTGTTTTCATGCGTGGTGGCCTGAACGAATTATCGACTGACAGATAATACGCCGCAGCAAACGAGAATTCATCCCCAATGCCGGGCGAGACACAGCGACCTGTCGAGCACCATGATAAAATGGGTGCCTTATGGAAATCACAATCAACGGCGAATCCCGCCAATTCCCCGCGCCACTGACGGTGGCTGCACTGGTCGAGGTGCTGGGTTATACCGGCAAGCGTATTGCCATCGAGCGTAACGGCGAAATCGTGCCGCGCGGCCGTCATGCCGATGTCGAATTGGCGGACGCGGATCGTATTGAAATCGTCGTCGCCGTTGGCGGCGGCTAAGCCTGTCCATTCCCGAACCAAGCAAGGAGCTTCAAATGCACAGCCTGACCATTGCCGGCAAAACCTACCGCTCGCGCCTTCTGGTGGGCACCGGCAAGTATAAGGATTTTGCCGAAACGCGTGCGGCGATTGACGCCTCGGGTGCCGAGATCATTACTGTGGCGATTCGTCGCGTGAACATTGGTCAGAACCCCGGCGAGCCGAATCTGCTCGATGCGCTGCCGACCTCCGAATTCACCATTTTGCCCAATACCGCCGGCTGCTATACCGCCGACGATGCGGTGCGTACCCTGCGTCTGGGGCGTGAGCTGCTCGACGGGCATGCGCTGTGCAAGCTTGAAGTGCTTGGCGATCCGACCAATCTCTTTCCGAACATGCCGGAAACGCTCAAGGCCGCTGCCACGCTGGTCAAGGACGGTTTTGACGTGATGGTGTACTGCGCTGATGATCCGATTCAAGCCAAGATGCTGGAGGAAATCGGCTGTGTTGCGGTGATGCCGCTCGCTTCGTTGATTGGTTCAGGAATGGGCATCGTCAACCCGTGGAATTTGCGCCTGATCATTGATAACGCCAAGGTGCCGGTGCTGGTCGACGCCGGCGTCGGCACGGCGTCGGACGCGGCCATTGCCATGGAACTGGGGTGCGACGGTGTGCTGATGAACACCGCTATCGCCCACGCCAAAGATCCGGTGCTGATGGGCAGCGCCATGAAGAAAGCCGTCGAAGCCGGCCGTGAAGCCTTCCTGGCCGGGCGTATGGCGCGCAAATACTATTCAGCCGACCCATCGTCACCGACCACCGGGCTGATCGGTTCGTAGTTGTGAACACTGAACCCCCGGCTGAGGTTATCAATACGCACGGGCATATCCGCAGCTTTGTGCTGCGTCAGGGGCGCGTTTCGAATGCGCAGTTGCGCTACCACGAGGGCATGATGGCCGAAATCGGCGTGCCCTATGTGCCAGCGCCGCATGATCTGGAAACCGTATTCGGACGCAGTGCTGAACAGGCACCGAAAATTCTTGAAATCGGCTTCGGCATGGGCGAAACCTCAGCGGCGATTGCTGCTGCCAATCCGCACAATGATTACCTTGGCATCGAAGTGCACACGCCGGGCGTCGGCAGCCTGTGCAAACTGATCGCCGAGGGCGGGATCACCAACCTGCGCATCGTTCAGCACGACGCCGTGGAAGTGCTGCGTGACATGATCCTGCCGGAAACACTTTCCGGCGTGCATGTCTTTTTCCCTGATCCCTGGCCCAAGGCGCGTCATCACAAACGCCGCCTGATCCAGCCGCCGCTCGTGGCGCTGCTGGCCAGCCGGCTCAAGCCGGGCGGCTATATTCACTGCGCAACCGATTGGGAAAACTACGCCGAGCAGATGCTGGAGGTGCTGTCAGCCGAACCGCTGCTCGAAAATACCTCAGAAGGCTTTGCGTCCCGCCCCGACTATCGTCCGCTGACCAAGTTCGAGCAGCGTGGAATTCGCCTCGGGCATGGCGTGTGGGATGTGATCTTCAGAAAGAAGCAAGCTACTGCAGGCGAAAAATGACCGGCAGAATCAATTCACGTGATGTAAGGCCAGGGAGTTTGCCCATGGCATAAGCGGCCTTGATGGCGGCATTGTCGAGAATGGTGTGGCCGCTGCTGGCAGCGATGCTGATATCGTCAATGGCGCCATCGGGAGAAAGTTTGAGAATCAGCCGCACCTCGCCTTCAATGCCACGGGCAACGGCCTCGGGCGGATAGAAGAGGTGCTGCGAAAGTTTTCGTTGCGCGGTCTGGACTTCACGTTTGGCAACCGCTTTGGATGAAGCCGGCGGCGGTGGCGGTGTTGGCTTTGCGTCCCGTGGCGCTTCTTCGGAGTCGAGCGTATTCTTGAGCATGGGCTCCGCAGGCAAAGGTTCAGGCAGGGGCGGAAGACGTAAGGTAGCCTGCAGCGCCGGGCGGGGCGGGGCGACAGAAAAGCGCTTCACGAGATCCGGAAGGAGCAGGCTGCCGTGCAGGGCGAGCGAGAGCGCAAGGGCAAGTATGAGACGAGGCGGCATTAACACGGTATTGTGCAACAAAACACGTTCCAACATCATGTGTGATGTGCGGATGTTGAGGAAGATAGTGATGCAGTGGATTTCCGGCAGCACCCGAGCGTTGATTCTTGTGTTGTGCCTGTTTGCCGGCACAGCATGGGCGGCGCTGCCTGATCCCGTTGCCTTTGGTTGGGCGGTAGAGCGCGGAGACGCCCAAAAAATCAAGGCGTGGCTGGACGAAGGGCTCGATCCGGATTTCCAGACCACCCAACTCGGCTCCGGGATGATGATTGCCGCGTGGTACGGCAACATCGAGATGATGAAGCTATTCCTGGAGCGCGGCGCCAACCCGAGGCGTGCCAATCGCAACGGCGAACAAGCCCTGCAGTTGGCCGCGTGGAACGGGCACATGGAGGCCGTCAAGTGGTTGCTCGATAACGGTGCGGCGCTGAACCGCGAGGGAAACTACTGGGGCGCACTGCACTACGCAACATTCAACGGTCACCAGGCGCTGGCGAAATACCTGATCGAGCGCGGTGCCGAAGTCAATGCCCGCTCACCCAATGGCTCAACGCCACTCATCCTGGCGGCGCGTGAGGGCCGCGAAGAACTGGCCAAAGTCCTGCTCGAGTCCGGCGCCGATACAAAAGCAAAAAATGACTGGGGTGACAGTGCGCTGACCATGGCCATGCGCTATGACCATTACCGGCTGGGCAAGATGATTTCATCGCCCGAGGAGTTCGAGATTGCCGTCAAGGCACCGAAGGAAAGTTTTGGCGAGGCCAGCCGTTCGGCGTCGGCACCCAGTGAGATCGAGGAACTGCTGCGAAAAATCCGCGAAGCCGAAGCCGAAGGACGGCCCAGTGAGGAGTTGCACAAGCAATTGCTGGATGCGGTCAATGCATTCCGGCGCAATGCAATAAAGCAGAGGAACGCAAACCGGGTGATGCCCTTGCCGCCGAAATCCATTGTGATTACCGCCAAACGCGGCAAGCCGGGGGCTGAACGGGCGCAGGTGATGGTCGATGGCAAGCCTGCCGGTGCGCAAGGCGCGCCATTGCCCACGGGCAAGAACGCTTCGATTGCGATTACGCCGGTCAATCAGAGCGCCACACAAGCGCAGATCGCCGAACTGATGCGCCAGATCCGCTTGACAGAAGCACAGGGCCAACCCGCCGACGAACTCCGGCGTCAACTCGCCGAGGCGGTCAAGTCGCTGAAATAGTGATACGGGTTGCGCAGACGTTCATTCGCGCTCATGCGCGTTTTGCGAGAAAAATCCCCAGCAGCCGGTTAAGAAAACGCTGCCCGCGTTGCGTCGGGCCAATGCGCTGTAGATGGCGTTCGATCAGACCGTCCTGTACGGCCTGCTGCAATTCGCGCTCAATGCTAATCAGCGGCAAGGACGTGCGCAGTTCAAAAAGCGCGGCTGCACTCAGGGTGGGCTAGCCGCCGGCCTTTACGTGGCGGAGGGCTGGCGGAGGGGCTTTGCCCTCAGGCTTATCGTTTGAACGCTGCCGCGCCCTGAACCGTGCCGCCAGTCACCGGTTTCGAGTAGCTCAGGCCGATATGTGTGGCGTTGGGTCCGGCAAAGAACCCACTGACCGAACTGCCATCGATCATTGCTGCGGGCGATTTGAATGACTGTGTCGCCGCGTTGTAGGTGATGCCGGAAGACGGGCTGGCTATCCCGCCAAGATTCGAGGTCACGGTGAACGGATTCCCATTGATCGTACCGGCCAGGTTGACGCCAATGGCAGGATTCGGCCCCACCGCTCCCCAGGCCACGTTCACCACCCCGCTGGTCAGCGTTCCCGGAGCAGAAGCGCCGTTGCTCAAGGTCGGCGAGGTGGCGCCGATCAGATTGAATGTGGCCGTACCGTAGGTTGGAAGGTTGGCGTTGGGTGTGGCCGCCCCAAAGACGTAATGGGCAGATTTGTTTTCGCTGCAACAGCCGTACCGTATATAACCTTCACGCGTGTATGTATTACCTGCCCATCGCCCCCAGCCGAGTATCGCGTCACTCCCCGTGTCTTTTATAGTATCTAAGGTGGGCTCGACATAATTATGAAATATCACATCTACTGCGTCAAAGTGGACTTTTGGGTCAGCGAACACAGTTGACCAGTTCTGTGCGTCTGGAGACGGCAGGTTTGAATAATTCCTATCATTCGTGGTACTGGAGCGTGATCCGCCTGAGCCAAATTCCAGCGCCTTTAAACCTCCAGCTTGAACAACAAGTGCGGTGGTCACAGCAGAAACTTCGGGGCTGAAGAGAGGATCAACGCTAGAATAACGCACACCCGAGAGGTTGTACGCGGTCCTCAGAAAAAGCCAACCGCCATTTCCTCCAACCTTCCCGTCTAGAACCTTATTATCAATCATGCCTTGGACTTGATTCAAGTCGGTGCCTGACGCTTGAATGGTACGTTTTTGATGATATTCCAGACCACATCCAGCGGTGAATAGGGTTCCTAGCAGCATTAAAACAATCCATCGAATGCTGTTCATTGTTGATCCTCCTCAAAAAGTCATCCGCAGCGTGAGCGTGTACAGCGTCCGCGTGTAGTCATACACCGTGATATTCGAGCGGTTGTCGATCCACTGAACGCTGGGAACCAGCGAGAAGTTGCGCGCCAGGTCGTAGATCAGGCCGGTTGAGAGGTCGGTCTGCTGGTCGATGCGTGTGTCGAGAAAGGTCGGGTCATCCCCGCCGTAGCTGCGTCGCTCGTAGCCGCCGGATACAAACATCGAGGTCGAAGGCAACACGTTGCCAATCCAGGCCGCGCGTGCGCCCCATAGTTGGTAGCCGAACTGATCGACGCCGGAATTCTTGGGCCGTTCTTCACCGAAATAGATGTTGGCCAGTGGCGGCGCATACTGGATGCGGTGATTGAAAAAGGCAGGCAGTACCGCGACGCCGAAGACATCGCGGCGCGCGTCGAGCTGGCGGTTGGTGTCGTACTTGATCTCGGTATGGCGGTAATTAAAGTCGAGCTCAAGCGGTAGGTTAAGCAGCCGGCGCCAGTTAAGTGCCACACCGGATTCGTTGCGCAGCCGCGGGCCGCCGTAAAAGTTCTGATCATAAAAACCGAGTACGCGGTATTGATTGGCACCCGTAGTGTATTCGAGGCCGGCATTGCCGCCGATGCTCTCGATGTCGTAGCCCTTCAGGTCGTTATTGAAGTTGTACTTGCCGTTGGCGGCGACATTGCCGATCAGCTCGATCTGTTCGCCGACCGCGCGGCGCACCGAAACATAGCCGCCGAGCGAGTAGAAATTGTCGCGCTGCGGGTTGGCGTTTGGCGACAAGGTGGCGATGGTGCCACCGAAGATGGGCAAGGAGATGCTGGTCGCCGTCGTACCGGAGTTGACGTTGGTGTCACGGCCCACGGACACGAAGAGCGCGCCGAACACTTCATCCTTGGGGGCGAGGCTCCTGGCCATCTGGGCGGTAAAGCGATCGATGCCCTCGAGCACTTCAAGGGGCGGGTTGGACTGGCGTACTTCCTCGAAGGCCTGATAGGCCCGAATTGGCGAGCCGTTGAGCACGTAAGCGCGGCCGAGTTCAGCGCGCGCCTGTTGCAGGTTGGGGTCGATCTCCAGACTGCGCTTGAACGAGGTGATGGCATCCTCGATCTGACCCGAATCCAGTTGAGCGAGGCCAAGCAGATAATGGTAGGTGGCGTTCCCTGCTTCGCTGTCGCGCAGGGGCAGGAGTTGTTCCAGTGCCTGTTTCGGCTGCTGGGCTTGCAGCAATCGATTGGCGGAACCGAGTATGGCGGGGTCGGCGCCCGCAAACGCCGGCAGGCATGACAGCAGAATCAGAATCAAACGTCTCAAGACGAGAACTCCTGTCGAAAGAAAAAAATGCTGCCGCTAAAGCGCGGAAGGCACACTCAGAGGCCGCGCCACAAGCGCGCTTGACTAAAATCAATGGAAACAGACAGGCTTGGAATAGATTGGTTCAGCAAGACACAACAAAGACGCGCCGTGCTGGAGTTTTAAGCCGGCATGAATGCGAATAGCCACTCTATAGAGAGGGTCCAAATCAGCGGGGTTCTTTGAGGAATAGCCCCAGCAGCCGGTTGAGAAAGCGCTGCCCACGCTGTGTTGGGGCAATACGTTGCAGTTGGCGTTCGAGCAGACCGTCCTGTTCGGCCTGCTGCAATTCGTTCTCGATGCGGATCAGCGGCAGGGAAGTGCGCATTTCAAAAAGGCCGGCATCAAACCCCTGATTGAGACGCAGCGCGTTCATCATGAATTCGAAGGGGAGTTCGGCAGGCGCGACGGAGAATTCCTCCTGAACCGGTGTGCCGGCGGTCACTTGCGTCAGATAGGCCTTCGGCTGTTTCCAGCGCATTTGCCGCAGGATGCGGTCGTGCAGCGTGAGCTTGCCGTGTGCGCCGGCGCCTATGCCGAGGTAATCGCCAAAAGTCCAGTAATTCAGGTTGTGCCGGCACTGGCGTCCGGCCTGCGCGAAGGCCGAGGTTTCGTAATGCGTGTAGCCGGATTCGGACAAGCGGGTCTCGATGGCCTCCTGCATGTCGGCACACAGATCGCTTTCCGGCAGATCGGGCGGAGCGGTGGCAAATGCGGTGTTCGGCTCCAGCGTGAGCTGGTAGCAGGAAAGATGCGGCGGAGAAAAGCTGAGCCCAACCTCAAGGCGGCCCAGGATTGGGTCGTCACCGAGACGACCAAGTGGGGCCTCAAGAACGCGCACCTCGAACCGTGGACGTTCGGCCATCCGGGTTGGGTCAACGAGAAGCTCTCGGTTCACGTGACGTCGCCGGTGAAGGATTCGCTCGTCACTGAAGCGCTCGCATGGACGCCCGGTACCAACGGACCGGTGAGCGCGCAGGCGGTGCAGCTGATCGTGCCGTCGCAGCCGACCAAGGACGTGCTCACCAGGTTTTTTGCCGATAACGCCGCGAAGGTGAAGGG